>NZ_JACEQV010000023.1:0-80130 GCF_015356275.1 Pseudoalteromonas sp. PPB1
GATAAGGGCTTTGTTGTAATCACGCCAGTTAGTGATACGCTTTTCTTTCAAAATTCAGTCTCGGTGTTTGCTTTTGAGATCTGATCACACAATGCTAGATTAGTTCAATGATTAAGGAAACAACGCCTCAGCGTGATGCTTAAGTAGATACTGGCTCGCATGCATCCGGGATGACTGAGTTGTTTGTCAGCTTTGATTGCACCCTGAACAAATTTCTGTGTTGTCCGCTAACGCAAAAAAGCGCCAGGTGAAGCTGGCGCTTTGCTGCGACTTAGGGCCTTAGAAGCCCGAATTCTGCGGCATGTTACTGGGTGTACTGATTAGCTCATGGCAAGTGCGGGTGTTGCTTTCGCAGTTGCGCGGGCTTTGACCTTACGTGCCTCGCGACGTGTCGCAAGTTTTACGTAGAAGGCCGGTAATACAAACAAGGTAAATAAAGTGCCTACCATCATGCCTGCAACCAGAATAATACCTATGCTGTTACGTGCTTCAGCACCTGCTCCGGTTACCAGCATCAATGGGAAGTGACCCAACACCGTTGCTGCAGTAGTCATCAGGATAGGACGTAACCGGGTAGCTGCTGATTCAACCACAGCATCCAGTTTACTGCGCCCTTCCTCTTGTAAATGATTCGCGAATTCCACAATCAAGATACCGTTTTTCGCAATCAAGCCTATCAAAGTAATTAAACCAATCTGAGAGTAAATATTCATCGTTGTCAGCTCAAAGTAAGACAGCGCCAGTGCGCCCATCATTGCCAACGGTACGCTGCCCAGCAAGACCACCAGCGGATCTCTAAAGCTGTTGAACTGAATGCTAAGTAGCAGATAAACAATCACCAAAGACACCGCCATCACACCCAACAGGCTGTTGCCTTGCTGTCTGATCTGTCTTGATTCACCTGCGTAATCAATCATGTAAGAAGGAGGCAAGACTTCTTTAGCGGCTTCTTCCAGCGCCGTTAGTGCCGCTTCTTTGGTTGAGCTTGGCAGCACACCACCGAAGATACGAAACGCATTTTGTTGACCAAAGCTGCTCAGCTGACGTGGTACTGTGGTCCAGTTGATTTCAGCAATGGCAGACAAAGGAACCATAGTGCCGTTGTGCGCCTTAATTTGCAGGCTCAGTAATTTCGACGGATCCGTTTTAATCTGGCTGTCTACCACAGGGATGACCTGGTACGCCTTACCCCTGGCGTCAAAGCGGTTCACATAGTTGTTCGAAAGCAGGATACCCAGCTGACGACTGACATGGGCCAGGTCCATACCCAAATCTGCAATTTGTTCACGCTTCAGAGTTACCTCAATTTGTGGCAAGTCAATTTTCAGGTCTGTGTCTGCATACAGGAAGTGACCACTGCCAAACGCTCTGCCTATCAGCTGATCGGCATACTGTTTCATTTCTTCATAACTGGCTGACGATTTGACCACCATTTCCACATCAAACTGACCCGCAGTCGGTAAAGGTGATGGCAAAATTGGCAGCGGATTAATACCCGGTAATTGTGCCAGACGACCATACACCTGAGGGATGAGTGACATCGTTGTGAAGTCACGCTCCGATGCGCTGATGAACTCTACCCCACCAAATGCACTGTTAGTGAAGATGTTTTGCCACATCTGCGTTGTGCCCGGCATTTCCAGTAAGGTATCAACCACACCATGCATGTTGTCTTCGTTGTAAGTCAGTGATGACTCAGGCGGAGACTGTACCAGTACATAAATCTGGCTTTGATCTTCAACCGGGGCTAACTCTTTTTTCGAGCCGGTGAAAAATGGCACGACCATCAGGCTTAATACCATGGCGCCCAGCAAAATTTGATTGCGCCAGTTCAATGAAGCACTCAGTACCGATTTATACTTTTTACGTAACCAGTCGAATCCACCATTTACTTTGCGAGTCAGCTTAGTTTCTTTACCACCCGGAGGCGTTACATAAGCACTCATAATAGGCGACAAGGTCACAGCTACAAATCCGGAAATCACAACGGCAATGGCCAGTGTAAAGGCAAACTCTTTGAATAAGATCCCGGTCAGCCCTGAAAGAAAGCCGATTGGCAGGTATACCATCGCCAGTGTCAGCGTCATCGAAACAATGGGTACAAACAGTTGTCTGGAGCTTTCCAGTGCAGCCTGTAACTTAGGCTTACCTTCACGAATGTAACGCGAAACGTTTTCGACTACGACGATGGCATCATCCACCACCAGGCCAACTGAGAGCACGATGGCCAGTACCGTTAGTAAGTTCATTGAGAATCCGACCACATACATGGCTGCAACCGCGCCCAGAATTGAAATAGGAATGGTCACCAGGGGCACAGCGGCACTTCTGAATGAGCCCATCATGAACAAGACCACAGCACCCACCAACACAACCGTTTCAACCAGCGTCTTAAAGATTTCGTTCAGTGCGTCACGCATATATAAGGTGCCGTCGTAGGCATAGTTAATACGGATGCCATCAGGCAGGGTTTCGTTGATTTCATCGGTCATCGCATATAAGGCATCACCAATGGCAATTTCGTTTGCACCTGGCAGCGGCCAGACCGAGATATACACGGTATCTTGCTGGCTTAAACGTGCACTGATGGTCGGCTGCTCAGAACCCAGTCTGACAGTGGCGACATCGCGCAGATAAATGGTTTCGTTGTTCGACTGTCTGATAACCATGCGCTTGAATTCATTTAAATCTTTCAGCTGGGTGTTGGCCACCAGGTCAATGCGTTGCTTACTGGTCTCGGTAAAGCCCAGGGTGGCAATCGTGTTGTTTGCAGCCAGTGCGCTGTACACTTCGTCAGCGCTCAGGCCAAATGCATCCAGTTTCGCTGAGTCCAGGTCAACTCGCAGCGCCGGGGTACGGCTACCTTCTATCGCGACCCGTTGCACACCCTCAATGCCATTAAGCACTGGTGTAACCTGACGTGATAAGTAATCCGTTAGCTGAATAAGCGACACGCCTTCATTTTCAATATTCAGATAGAACAAAGCATGAGGTCTGTCAGCGCGTTGTACAGTCACAACCGGATCTTCGGATTCTGACGGCAACATGTAGCTGACCTGACCCAGCCGGGCAGTCAGCTCAGCCAGTGCCTTGGAACTGTCTTCATTCAGGTTAAGGTACGCAGTCACAGTGCTGACCCCAGCCGTCGTGGTGGATTCCACATAGTCAATACCGGGGACCGTGGCTGTTACACGCTCTATGGGTTCGGTCACAAACCCTTTTACTGTATCTGCCGATGCGCCGATATAAGTGGTCGAGACCACCAAGGACGAGCTTTCAATTTTAGGAAATTGCAGGACGGTGATCTTCAACACAGACCATAGCCCACCGATGCAAATCATGGCAGATAACACCACGGCCAGCACCGGCATAGTTACAAATCTATCCATAAAGTGGGCTTTATTTTTCATAGCGAAACTCCTTCTTTCTGAGTGTCTTCCATTGCAACAGACTGTTCGGGTTGCTGAGGCTCTGAGACAAACGTTTTCAGGCCGCTGCGCAGTTTGAATGCACCCGCGCTAGCAATCAGGCGGTCTTCTTCAAGGCCATCCGTGATCATGACCATGTCGCCCAGACGCTCACCCAGCTCGACCTGCTGACGTGTTGCTCTGAGTGTGCCCTGTTCGTCTTTCTCCAGCAGATAAACATAGTCACCCAGTTGGTCCTTAACGATGGCCAGGTAAGGCACGGCAATAACTTCCTGATTGGTGCCTATCGGCAAGCTGATCTTAACCAGCTGATTCGTGTTCAACTGCTCGGTACGCTCGATGCGCGCACGGTATTTCAGTTGTCTGGATGCTGCTGTCATACCAGGCTCTACCGACTCAACGTAAGCCACTTGCGGGGCCGCGTTGTCACCAACCAGAGACACGCGAATCGGGGTATTGATGGCCAGTGCCTGATAGGTTTGTGGTACCGAGAAATCCACCCACATGTGCTCCTGCAATCCAACCATGTTGGTCAGTACAGTGTTAGGTGCCAGGTATTGGCCGACTTGCAGGTCGTGTATCCCAACATATGCGGTAAACGGTGCCTTAATGACTTTCTTATCAATACGCGCTGTAAGTAAGTCAACCTGTGCGCGGAACTCAGCCAGCTGCGTGATGGCTTCTTCCAGTTGCTGGTCGCTGAACTTTTTGCGCTCGTGCAGGTTGCGATAACGGACCAGTGTGCTTTCCTGCTGCGTGACGCGCGCCCTGGCCGCGGCCAGTTGTGCCAGCTCTTCTGCATGATCAATCTCTAACAGGGGCTCACCCGCTTTGACTAAGTCGCCCGACTTAAAGTGCAACTGAGTGATTTTACCCGATACCTCATTCACCAGATTGATGGTTTGTGGTGCTTTAATCACACCACTGATATCTATGTATGACTGATACGGTACTGTCTCTACACGCATTGCTTCTACCGTCGCGGCTTGCTCTGAAAACTCGGTATTACGTGCTTCGATCATGCGCCCTTTAAGGGCAATACTTCCTACTACCAAAGTGGCAACAACACTTGCTGTTGAAATCCAGGGTTTAATATTCATGACTTTCTCCTTTTCCTTTACCTTGGGGAACAGCCCGAAGGCTGCTCCTGAATAAAACTTTGCAAAAAGATACATCAAACAAAGAATCTTTATATAAAGATATATGACCAAAAAAATTTGTCAATGTCTTTTGTGCGTATTTCCTTATGCTGCGCTATCGTGCTCGCGCTGCTTTTGATTTGCATGTGCTACAGCCAGATAGCCAGCCACACGTGCCGTGTTAATCAAAACCGCGGAATTGGCTTGTGCTGAACGACCATTGGTAACTTTATCAATGGCTTTCATGATGTATTTAGTGACCGCATTACCACTCACACCTTCGGCCTCAGCGGCACGCACAGCATCATTAATCGCTTCATTGACTTCTTCACTGTCAATCGCATCTTCCTCACGGGTAGGCGTTGTGATAACTACACTGCGTCCTTCATCTAGGCGCCACTGCGTTTCAATGATTTCGGCCAGCAAATCAGCATCGTCGATACGTTGTGGTGCTTTAAAGCCACTTGAGCGACAGTAAAAAGCGGGGAAATCATCAAACTGATAAGAGATCACGGGTACGTTATGGGTTTCCAGGAACTCCAGCGTCAGGCCCAAATCCAGGATATTCTTCGCACCGGCACACACGACAGCAACGCGCGATTGGGTGAACTGAATTAAATCCGATGAAATATCCATGGTTTCCTGTGCACCACGGTGTACCCCGCCAATCCCTGCCGAAGAGAAGAAATCAATGCCCGCAATCTCTGCCGCGATTAGCGATGAGGCTACGGTGGTTGCACCCAGCTGTTTCTTGGCCAGTACCACAGGCAAATCACGAGTACTTACTTTAGGAATATTGGCCGTTGTTGCGAACAGCTCAATTTCTTCCTCGTTCATGCCTATCAGGAATTTACCGTCTGCAATACCAATGGTAGCAGGCACAGCACCTGATTCACGCACCGCGGCTTCAACCTTCAATGCAGTGAGGCGATTATCCGGGTAATCCAGTCCATGGGTAATAACATTAGACTCAAGTGCGACAACAGGTTTGCCTTGTCTCAGTGCTGCTTGAACTTCTGGTTTAATAACTAATGGGATTGATAAGTTGTTCATAATTTTGTCCTTGTCATAATTCGTAAATTTAGTAATTCGGAAATTTAATCAGTTTATCTTTTTGCGCCGTAATTAACGGCTGGTATACGTTTTGCTGCCAGTCCTCAGGTACTTGAGGGCACAAGGCAACTGAAATCACTTCTTCACCGCAATTGAGCTCTTTACTCAAAATTGCCGTAATGGTTTGTGCAATGGCTTCTTTCGCTATGTCAGAAACCGGGCACGCAAAATAATGAATATCTACATGTGGCATGGTTTTTCTCCTTAAATACGTTAGGCGGTCAGCAAGCGGTTAAAGGCTTCTGCTTCACTCTGGTAATCAACAATACAGTCAAACAACTCTTCAACACCCGGGTGTTTAAGCAAGGCATAGTGGTCTGCCTCCAGGTGAATTGTGCGAGTTTCGTCTTCTGCATATCCCGGAATGTTCTCCAGGAATGAATAATCATCTCCTTGCGCTTTGAATATCACCTTAGGTGCCTTCACATTACGCTCCAGCAATTCGTTAAAGGTGTATTTAAACTCGTAGGTTTGCACCACGATATCGACAATGCGTTTCACCATGTCCTGATTGAGTGCTCTGTGGTTGGTGCACACAAAGTCGATAAAGCTGGCTTTGTCGGTCACGACTTCCAGGCACTTTTCAAGCACCGGACCGCTGATCTTCTGGAAGAACACTGAGTATAAGATGGTGACAAATGCCCCTGAACTGAAACACGGTACGCGTGCCCGGCTGGCAAACTGCGGCAGCTCCGGCGATCCAGGTGCAATCAGGTATAGATCCTTCACCTCATCCCCTGCCTGCTCCAGCTGGTGTGCTACTTCAAACGCCACTCTGGCACCAAATGAATATCCCCATAATGTGTAAGGACCTTCTGGTTGTGCTTCTTTTAGCAATTTAATGTCTGCACGCGCCATCTCACTGATAGTCTGGTACGGCACTTCCTGCTCATTGATACCATGAGCCTGAACACCAATAAATTCAGCCTGATCAGCCACTTTCTCTGCCAGAGGCTTCAGGCTCATGGGGTAACCACCCAAACCCGGCCAGCAGAATACTTTGCTGTCTTTTGATGAATTATTTAATGAGATCAGTCGATTGTCTGTGTCGTGATCACTTTCCTGAATATGCTGGGCCAAATCCTCAATACTGGGGGCCTGGAACAACGTCTGCATAGGCAGGTTCAAGCTGAGTTCCTTATTAATGCGGTTAAGTAAGGTCACCGCTGTCAGTGAGTTACCGCCGCTTTCGAAGAAGTTGTCTTTAACAGACGCTTTATCCCATTTCAGTGTTTGCTTCCAGATTTCTGCAATGTGCTCTTCAAGCGGGTTACGTGGCTCGATATAAGGCACGTCATTACCTAGCTGAGACAGCTTCTCGTTGTCACGTAAAGCGATATAATCCACTTTGCCGTTGGCAGTTTGCGGGAATGCATCAAACGCCACGATTTGATTCGGAACCATGTAAGTCGGTAAGCGGCTTTGCAGGTCATCCTTCAGGATTTCTACCGGACCACGCATGTGGATGGCGTCTTCTTTCATCCCTTCGCTGCGCATCTGTTCATCAGAAACTTTGCCGCCGATACAGAAATAGAACGGCTTCATCTCTTTGCCTTGCTCAGCCAGGATAGCGCCGAAGCGATCCGCTGATGGCAGGTTATTCCCACTTTTCGAGCTGTAACCGGATGACATCAGACCAATATTCAGCTTGTTCATTTGCAGCTGTTGTAAGCGTCTGCCCAGGTCGACATAGTGTCGCCATGCTTCAGTCGTGTGACTGAGCATAGATACACCAAAGCTGGAACGCTCATAGACCTGCTGATTAATCGCGATGACGCTTTTCTTCTCTATGAGTTTTTCAGACAGTGGCACAAATTCACCACCTTGCAGCGAATACTGACCATTCTCCAGACCCTCAACACCTTGGATCTGCACTATTGACTCGACTTCTTGCAGCGGCACGCCTTGCGCCGCCGGGGTAATTTCATAACTGCCCAAGTATTGATCATCGTGCTCAACCGCGAGGCACTCTTGCAGTGACTCAGTGAATTCCCCTTTGCCAACAGCCAGCCCGAATAAAGGCAATACCTGATCAAACAGCCCCAGCATGTGTCCAGTTTCCATTTCCAACACTTCCAGAATGTTGTTTTTATAAACCGGCTCGATTGCCTGCTGCTTACCCAGGAAATGAACTTTCAGCTGAGCTTCACTGCGCTCGGCAACCGGGCGTACTAAATGCAGTGTGTGTTGCTCTGGCTGGTAGTAGTAAATACCGGCATCCAGGTCGAAAAGCTGATGAATTTCAACAAATAACTGAGTTGCGTATAGCGCACCTGGCGAAGCATAGCCATATTTAGGTAACAAACGCTCCTCACTTTTGAATTGACCAAAATAGCGCATGATCTGACCGAACTGACCATAGCTTAACTGGGCTACATCGATACTCTTTCCCGCACGCTCTGGTGTTGCGAGTAACTCAACGATGTCCTGCTGTGTCAGCTCTCCCCCTTCAAAGAAACGATAGGTTTTGCGTGCAAACACCGTTTCTGACTGACCTTGTGTTGGTTGTTTATTTGGTAATTCAAAAGATGGCTCATTTTTGAGTACCGCCTCTGAGCGGAAACCCGCATTAGAGAGCTGCGCTTTTACCTGAAGCTTGTTTTTCTTCGACTGGTGGTGCTCACCATGATTGCCCTGATCCATCACTGCCGCTTCACGTTTGTTCAGCTCAATACAGGCAATCAGATTCTGAAATCCAGTTCGCTCATCATTTTTGATCACCATAGCCGCGTTTTTAACCCAATCGTGCTTTTCTATCGCCAGGCGGATCTCATCCAGCTCAACCCGATAACCACGTAGTTTGACCTGATTGTCAACGCGACCCAAGAAGTGTGCATTGCCCTGATCATCGAGCTTAACGACATCCCCACTTCGATAAAGTACGCTGTGCTGCGGCTCATCAGAGTGCGGGTTAGAGATAAAACGCTCCTTGGTGATATCAGCTCTGTCAAAGTAACCACGCGCGATCTGCGCACCACTGATGTACAGCTCGCCTGATTCACCTGCTGCAACCGGTTGTAGCTCATCATCCAGCACATAATAGTGCGTATTTGCAACGGCCTGACCAATTGAAATGGCCTCGAAGTCCTGCTCCAGTGTGCTTTGGGTTACTGTATAGCTGGATGAGTTAATGGTGCACTCAGTGGGGCCATAAAGGTTGGTTAACTTAAGACCCGGAAGCTCTTCAAAAAACTGTGCGGCAAGCTGTTTTGTCAGTGTTTCACCACCACTAAAGACGTGTTGTAGCGAGCTACAAAGTTGGATCCCCGGGGTGTCCAGCAGAGCCTGCAACAAGGTGGGTACACACTGTAAAACGGTGACTTCGTTTTCAATCATGGCATCAATCAATGCCATAGGATCGCGATACATGCCAGGCTCACTCGCCACCACACATGCGCCCATGGCACACGCCAGGATTTCCCATTGTGCCGCATCAAAGCTAAATGGCGTTTTTTGAATGATGCGTGTGCTATTATTAAACCCAAACTGCTGACGCAGCCAGCGCATCTGATTAACGATATTACCGTGCTCAATCATGACGCCTTTTGGCGTCCCAGTACTGCCCGAGGTATAAATCATGTATGCCAGATTTTCCGGGGCAACCTCTGCGCAGTATGTCTGCTCATTACTCAGCTCTTCCAGGCAAATGACCGTAACAGAAGGTCCAACAAGCGAGATGATTTTTTCTTTCAGGTGTGATTGCGTCAGTATCAACTGGGTTTTTGAGTCAGTGATCATGTGTAATACCCGTTTGTCCGGGTATTCAGGTGACAGCGGTAAATAACCACACCCGGCATATAAGCTGCCCCACACGCCGACTACCAAGTCATCGGAAGGCTCAACAAATAGGCCTATATAGTCGTCTGGTTTAGCGTCAAGTTGCTGTAATGTAGCAGCAATCTGCTGTGCTCGCAGATCCAGCTGCGCAAAAGTCATGCTCTCATGATGACCAACAACTGCGGTCGCATCAGGTTGTGTTGCAACCTGATGGCGCATTAATTCAATTAGATTTATTGCTTTTATTTCCGCTTCAGCAAGCGCAACACCACTGGCTGATTGATGCGTGTTTGGTGAGTTTAGTAAGTTCATTTTTAAATCCCTTAATTAAATTTCGTTCATCTAAGTTTCTAAGTCTTCACAAATCCACTTGATGCCACTTCCCATCTTTAGCTTTTAAAGCCTAGTAGCTAAATCCTATGCAACAAGTTCCATACTAAGATAAATAAATATATCTTAATGTCAACATACTTTTTGTGAAGATATTTGATGTGATAACTCTTGCCACCAAGTTTGTTTTGCAGTATCTTTAACGCATCAAAGAAAACAGAGAAGTAGTTTTTATGCAGAAACATGATTTAGTCGACACCGTAATTGCTCAATGGGAGAAAGAAAGGCCCGATATCGATCCCTCACCTATGGCCATAATGGGCCGCCTGGTCAGAACGGATGCTATATTCAGCAAAGAGCTGCATGGTGTATTCAGCCGGTTTGGCCTAAATGGGGGAGAATTCGATGTACTGGCGACATTACGTCGTTCAGGTGAACCATACACATTAACGCCTAACCAGTTATTACAGACATTAATGCTGACCTCTGGTTCCATGACCAACCGCATTGATAAGCTTGAAGCAAAGGATTTAGTTAAACGTAATCCGGACCCCAATGATCGCCGCGGAGTCATGGTCAGTTTGACAGAACAAGGGCTGGCGCTGATCAATGAAGTGGTCACCGAGCACGTGGCCAAAGGCCATTACTTGTTATCACCACTGGAAGAGGAAGAAAAACAGCAGCTGGCAAATCTGTTAAAGAAACTACTTGTCAATTTGCATCACTAATCAGGTTGCCCATGATGGCGCTACCAGGAAATAAATAAAAAAGAGGTAACGTTTAACGTTACCTCTTTTTTTTGGCTGTGGTAATGGCTTAGTGGACGCATTACCTGTGCCTAATCTCTCAAAAAAAGTCTGCCATCGCAGCGTAGTTAAAACTAAACACTACGCTGCGATGGCCATTCAATAGGTTATGCGCTTTGCATTCTCATGCTTTTCTGTGCACGGGCAAATAAACGCTCCGCTTCAGAGGTACAAACATTAAGCAGAAACTTTTGCCGTATTAGAGACAATAACTGCTGTGCTGACGTGACTTCGATGACTGTACTGAATTGACTTACTTCGTGCAGCTCCCTGTAGAGCAAGTTGCGCAAGGTAAAGCGTTGCCCGCCCGTCACTCGGGAAAGTACCAGGTTATTCACAAAATTAGACTCAGGGTGCTGGTGGCTGTAAAAGTGCACCACATCAAAGTCCTTCTCCGTAACGGGAACCAGCGAGACACTGTAAAGGCTAACCTGCTCAGGTTGTAACAGCTCAATACGCACGTCTGACGCTGTGCGGGTTATTTTATAATGGTAGTTTCCGACCTCGATGGTGCCGGACTGAGAAATACACAATGGCTCTTTCGGTGATTTTGAGCCAAAACCTACATCAAATAAGTAACTGTCATCCCCGATCTTCACCAAAGTAACCCGGTGAGTTCTGGCATTGTCTTCATTGCCGTTTAACAGTACCTTGGCCAGCAATGGCTGAACCTCATAACCCAAGTGTTCCAGTGCCAGGTAAGCCAGCTTATTTTGCTCAAAACAGTAGCCTCCTTTTTTCCTGAGTACCAGACGATCCAGCAAGGCTTCCTCCTGAAGCGATATTATCTCTGCGCCCAGTGCACTAATGCTTGAAAAGCTATACATTTCAAGATGCTTTTCCTGGATTTCCCTGAGCTGTGCCAAACAGGCATGCTGCTGAGTCAACTGAAGCGATTTAATATAATCTTGAATCATCATGATCATTTTCCTTTTCTTTGAGATTAACTTAAGGCTAGAACCTCAACTTAAGTTAAGGTCAAGAAAACAAACTAAATTTTTTGCCAGCAGTCGCGAAAAAGTGACTCTGCCTGGATTTTACCTGAGTTATCTCACCCTACACATGGTTATCCTGGACAACGTCAACTCCCCAGGTGGCCTGTCACTTCCTGCTAACACAGAATTTTGAACGCTTTCACGGTAACTGTCTGCTCATTGCGACATTTTTTTTGATGAACCAGCCAATCACTTGATATAAATCACACTCTACTCACACCTCAGTCACTGTAAAAGTACTGATTATTGCACCTAATGCCGATTGTGCCGAAACGGATCATTATAACCAAAATAAGGATAGTGCTTGTTCATGACTAAATTAAAGACACGACCTCTTATCTGCCCTTCTTTTTATTTCACACCCACTTCATTATGTGGGCACGTTAAAGGCATACATTTAGGTGTTACATTTGCCACCAGCAACTCATGTTAGACATGCTCCCTCTGACTCACAATCACTGGAACACCCCAGCCTTTGGTAAAAAGTACATGACGAATAAAGCCAAACCTTAGCAAACTTGCCTCGATATAGTGGCACTACCATAGGCAACGTCAACTTATCGGGATTTCTTTAGATTCGATAATCTGAGCTTGTAAAAAGGCGCTCAATGAGCGCCTTGGATTTTTATGGGTAAACCTGGCCTAACAGGCGTTTATTTATAAGAATAATTCAACGTCACACCGCTGTAATTGTTGTAGCCATAAAGGCTTATGTGCCATACACCCGAGCTTGGGTTAGTAAATAAGCATTGCTCTTCATTGCCATTCTTCCAGGGACGACAGGTGTAATTGTTTGCATCTGGCTGAGCGTTGTACCTTACATACAGATCAGCATCTCCAGTACCACCGGTGATGGTCAGCGCCATCTCTTTAACCCCCTGTGGAATATCCCAGGTGTAGTGCGTCCAGCCATTCTGGTTGCCCTGTAAATTTGGCAATGAACCATTCACAGGCGTTACACCACCCGGATCGCCGCCTCCCTGACAGCCATTGGCAGCAATGTAGTCTGATGCGGCTTTGGCCTGAACGATACCATGGCCATAATAATTGTCACGACCCGCCGCACCTTTGTCTTTGGCAGTTGCGTTCAGGGCGGCCCGGATCTGCTGGTTATTACACTGACCGTTGTGGCTCCACACCAATGCTGCGACACCAGCAACATGAGGTGAGGCCATGGATGTACCGCTCAGACTCCGATAAGTATTAGTCGGGTAGGTTGAGTTAACGCTGGAACCAGGACCCGCAAGCTCAACCTGATCGTTGTACTGAGAAAACGATGAACGACTTTCGCTTGAAGTAACAGATGCCACAGAAATAACTGAGTTGTAGGAAGCCGGATAAGACTTAGAGCTGTTACCATCGTTACCAGCAGCAGCCACTAATATCATGCCCCCATCAACGAAATTCTGCATCGCAGTATTTTCACTGTTGGAGTAATTACCACCACCCAGACTCATATTCACAACCTGAGCACCGCCATCTTTACATTGCTGAATTGCATTCACCAGGTTCGAGGCATAAGTCCATTGCCCGTTGTCATCGAAAATTTTGACAATGTGCAGATCCACACCGGGATACACACCGACCACGCCCTGATTGTTATCCTCTGCCGCGATAGTTCCCGCAACGTGTGTACCATGGCCATTGCCATCATTGTTCCAACGGCCCACCGCATTGTTGTTCGCAACCCCGGTTACATTACCATAAGGTAAATCAGGGTGGCCAAGGTTGTAGCCTGTATCAATCACGCAGACTTTTCTTGCAGAGGTATTGGACTGAGGCAATAAGTGACCCTGCACCATAGTGATCCCATACGGTGTACTCTGTGCAAAAGGTACGATTTGATTCGCAGACTTAGCTAAGGGTAACACATAACGCTTGGGGTCTATTTCGATTGAGTCAACGGACGAAAAGCCTCGCAGTGTCTCCAGGCTGTACTCATCCAGCTCTGCCACCATCGCTTGCTGACCATTGAGTGCAAACAATGGCTCCGCACCTGCAGTAAACAGATAGTTGAGTGCAATATAATTATTAAAACTGTTTTTGCCCCCTGACAATGTCTCTTTAAAGCGCACTATGTAACGATTGCTGGCACTCTTTTTAGATTTGCTTTGTAGTTTTGCTTCTTCGGTATGCCCCTGAAAAACAGGTTCTTGTGCGAACGCAGGCAAGCTCAATGCAGTAAACATTAGGGTGGATAGGGTTGATAGTTTAAAACGTGTGATACTCATGTCTTCTCCTTGTTGTACCTTGTTGTATTGTTACTCTTTTTCTAACTGACAATGCACTTAAACAACCGCCCATAGCCACCGGGCAAACAAGTGGTTTAACTACTTGTACCTATACAACAAGGTCACTTACTGCGATAAACATGTCAGTACTGTGTTGTGAAACTGTTAACAAAGGTAGCAACTGGAACGATCCAATTGCAACATACATTCAAAAAAACTGTTATAATATTTCATCCAGCAGACTATTAAAAATGACATAAAGATTGATATTTAATGTAAAATTATTGAAATTTATGTATCTGCACTTGAGGGAAACTGAAGGAACATAACAATACTGGTCGCACGAAAATTAAAAATGTAACGCTCATGATGAATATTATTCAGCGAGAAAAATGACAGTAATAACGCAACTCCCCCCAGAAACCGACACGACTCTTAGCACTCTTGGCGCTGTGCTGCATTTGGAGTGGATACAACTATCATCGGCATAAAACTCAGCCACCCATGGCCACCTTAACCACGAACTCACTGGCTCCAAAAACCACACCGCGTTTACCGATACCTTACCCATAGCTTTTTGTTTATCACAGTACACTCAAATTGTACCTAGTGATAAACTGGGGACTTCACATAAATAGCATAAGCAGGGTCTGTATTTTTCCCTCACTTTGCAATCAATCATTTTGGTTTATAGGCAGTCACCATATGAAAGTACTAAAGGTTTTGGGTATTGGGATTAGTAGCATTTTTGTCTTCTTTATTGGGATAGCGATTATTACGGGATTAAACAAAGCAGATCCGGACGAGACCTTTATTCCCTTCTTAGAACAGCAAATGCCACAAGTCACGAACTGGGATCTTGATTTTATTCAGAGCCTTATGATTGAACAAGCCGTATCATCCGCAACACCAGAACAATGGCAAATGTACATAGAGAAAATCTCGACACTGGGTAAGCTTGAGCATATTGAAGGTATACAACTTGAAAACATGAATACAAGAACTTCCTTTACAGGCAATACGACAACGACCGCGGTTTATCTGCTCTCATTACAGTTCAGCACGGGTCCCGCACATGCCAGACTTATTCTACTGCACACTGAAGAGGGCGGCGTCAAAATTCAACATCTTAAGTTTTTAGCAGACAGGCTAATGCAGTGATGGCTGCCAGCAAGTTCTGCTTCTAATCGATGAACGAGCTCGGCTTATATCTTGCCAGCCTGACATCACCTGCTCTTAGCTTTAATCTATGCAGACAGGTTCAAAACTGGTGTAGCAGCCCGCGATGACCTGGCATAATGAAGGACTGATTGTCGATACAGGCGTTGACTCAATGAAATATCCATTTTTCTTCTTAATCCTTGCACTGATATCAAACAACGCCTGGGCCTGGCGAGTCGGTCAGTGCAGTGGCGAGTGTGGCGACTTTCTTCGCGCAATCTCAGGCGGCAACACGGGCATACTGGCACTGGAAATTGCGCTGTTTGTATTTGTTGTCCTTTACCTTTTTATTAAAATCTTGGAGAAATGGGATAAATAAACAGGCACAAGCTTATACCCTGTTTCACCTTAGACTCACCCGGAAAAATCGATTGTGACACAGATCTGACTCCCCTCTATGCGTTGCGTGTATTGCCAGTTTTGTTGGCGACAAACACGTTCAACAATGATTTTTCCGAGCCCATACCCTTGCTCTGTGCCAGAAAAAAACTCGCGGACATGCGCCGATTGCCCGGGTTGTAATGTATTGCTCACGCTAAAAGTACTGTCTGTCACACGCAGCTCTATGTCCGCATCTGTCGAGTGCTGAATGGCATTTCTGACCAGGTTGCTAATCACAATCAGTCCATTCACGCGTGTGATGCTTGGGCTATTTTGCGACGATGCGATCAAAGACAGCGTTTTGCCATTTTTATCCGCCTGACACTGAAACGCTAACAAGACTTCCTCAACCACTGAGGCCAACTCAGCCTGCGCAGTTTGTCCTGTTTTATCCTCTCTTGCCAATTCAAGTAGTACGGTGATCATGTCTTCCATACTATTAACTGCACGCTCCAGTCGTGCCAGCGGTTTTGCCAGCGCCGGCTCCCTTTCAATGTGCAGTTTTAACAGCTCATTGGCGCCTTTGATCACCGTCACTGGGGTGCGTAATTCGTGACTGGCAAAACTGGTAAACTCGCGCTCTCGCTGAACGAACGCTTCAATACGCTGCGCATAGTCAGCCAGTGTTTTATTCAGCAGGCCGATTTCATCATCTTCATATTTGTATTCATTGATAAATCGCGCATCTGACGACCCGTCACTTTTTTTAACCTGCTCAATCAAAGTAAACATCGGCGCAAGCGAGCGTTTCAACACAAGATGAAAAATCACAAAAAACAGCAAAATAAACAACGTAAAACTGGAAAAAATAATCTGCATCATCATGCGCTCGAGGTTTTCGGAAACTTCCACCTCATTGACATCATAAATGAAGTAATACAAAGAATTATCCGGCATTCTGGCAACGGCATAATGAAAGTCTTGTTCGTCGGGATGTTCCAGCTCAAACACGCCAGGTGTGGTGCTGTCGATGTACTCAGCAAGCAATGGCGGAATATCAGCAAACCGGGCATAGGCCACTATCCCTTCAGGGAATAAAAACGTGTGTCTCTGAGCATAGTTTTGACTAAACTGAGTCACAGCCCGGCTCAGTTGCTTTTCAAAAATATAATCCTCTGTGCCTTTGGTTGCGGCAAATACCACCAGCAAACTCAATATGCAAAACACACTAAAGCTGGCGATAAACGTGGCCTTAACACGCTGACTCAGGCTCAAAGTACGGGCAAAGCGAGCTAACTTTGACTGACAATCAGATAAAAACAAGCTGGTACCCCTGACCATGTTTTGACTGGATCTTTAAGTGTTCCGCACACCCCGCCAACGACTTTCTCAGATTATAAACATGACTTCTCAATACATCATTCTCTGGCAGCAGGTCGCCCCAGAGTTGAAACTCCAGCTCTGCTTTATCCACTAGGTTTGGGTGACTTTTACATAGTAAAGTCAAAATTTTAAAGGTGGTTGGGTTTAACTTCAGGGCCTGGCCATTGAAACATGCCGTTTTGTTCTTCTGATCTAACGCCAGACCATTCACGGCCAAAACAGAGTGGTAATCATTTTGTGCCTTACGGGTGTGGGCAAGCAACCTGGCATATAATTCAGCAATAGCGAAGGGCTTAAGAATATAATCATCCGCCCCGGAATCAAATCCGTTCAGCTTATCATCCAGCCGATCTTTTGCTGTCAGCATTAAAATGGGCACCTGAGGCTGCTGCCCCTGGCGTATCTGAGCCGTGGCTTTTAACCCGTCCAGTTTGGGCATCATGATGTCCATCACAATCGCGTCAAACGTTTGCGATTGTGCCAGACTCACAGCCATTGCCCCGTCATAAGCAAAGTCAACCTGATGGCCTTTGGCCGTTAAGTAATCTCCGATATTCTCTGCAATATCCAGATGATCTTCTGCTATTAATATTCGCAACACCGCGTTACACCTCAGTTCTCAATTAAAAGCGATAGATCAGACCAAGGCTGGCCTCGACTTCATTGTCACTGCCCGCTCTCACTAATGGACTGTCTGCCACTTTTGAGGCATACACCTCATAATCCACTGCAAACGATAATAACCAGCTTTTGTTAAACGCGTATACCCCGTTTGCACTTATCCCGTAAGACTTTAATCCACCACCGAGCTGATAAGATGAGTAAATACTCTCCCTGGCTTGTGCAGCCGTAATACCAAACTCAGTTTGCATGTGGTCACCGTTTGCAAAACTGATATCAGCCCCCAGCTCGAGTTTTAAATCTGACTCATTCACTATTCGATAGTGGACTGTCACAAACCCCACACTGCCCTTTTTGGGATCTCCCCCTGTATAAGTTTGCGCAAACACGCCCAATGTCAGTGACCCATGAATTTGCCATGCAGCCCCAGCGCCCCACTCCATCATTTCATCTATGTCACCCAGTCCATCTAAACTCGTGTCACTGGCCTCGTTTTGCTCCCTTCCCTCTTCAAAGTTGAGCCAGCCACGCAACACAAGAGCAGGCTGAAGTTGATAGAATACCGCGTTGCTCATCAGGTTGGATTGAAACGCCCAACGTTGGGATCGATAAGCAACTTCAATATAGGGGTCAGCCTCTGTCACCGTCTCGCCCGAGCCGTGATATTCAGGTTCGGATTCAATGCCAAGCCCAAGGGCATATCGCCAACCCGCTGGTGGCTCAAATACAGCGACAGGTCCGGCGATGTCGATTGGCATAGACATCATTTCGGGCTCTGAGTTTGCCAACACAGGTAAAGCGTACAAAGCAGATAATAATAAAATAGCGTGGTGTTTCATTGGTCAGTCATCCTCTGATACGGTTACTGGGCACTGTGACAGAGAGAATGTCAATGAAATGTCGAACCAGGCATTGACACTTCATCGACAATTAAATGGGTACGCTGAGACTTCCTTTAACTGCTCGGGCTAAAACCTATGATGCCTATTTTATTTCTGCTGTTTCTGAGTGTCTGTGCCATGATTTACGTCTACCGTTTCCGGGGCTGTGCGCGATTTACCACTGTGCATGAATATCTGCGTAAAGGCTGGCCTATTTTTGCGCCGTTAAATGTTTTTCTCTATGTGACATCTCACCGACGTGCGCGGGCACCTTTTACCAGTGTGGATGATTACCCGGAACTGAAGCTGCTACAGGATAACTGGCAAATCATTGCTGCCGAGGCGTCACAGTTGATGGCCAGCGGCCAGTTTATTCAAACGACTGCGCGGGAGAACGCCAGCTATTATGATGTCGGGTTTCGTACTTTTTATAAATATGGCTGGAGTAAGTTCTATTGCACCTGGTACGGAGAAACACTCCACTCAGCTAAAGCGTTGTGCCCCAATACCGTTGCACTCTTAAAATCGATCCCCAGTGTAAACGGCGCCATGTTTACCCTGTTGCCCCCGAATGCCCAGCTTACCCGTCACCTTGACCCGGTTGCCTGCTCTTTACGCTATCACCTGGGGCTGGACACGCCGAACGATCCCGATTGTTTTATTTCTGTCGACGGAAAAAGGGCGTTCTGGCGCAATGGTCACGCATTTATGTTTGATGAAACCTACCTGCATTACGTGAAAAACGACACCAGGCAGTACCGACTGATACTGATGTGTGATATCGATCGGCCAGTGAATATACTGGGCCGCCCGGTCAACTGGCTCTATAAAAAGTTTGTACGCTTGTTACTCGTGCCAAATTTACCGGGCGATCAATCCGGACCATTTAACCGACTATTTGCTCGCCTCATGCCCACGCTGAGCCGGGCAAAAAAACTAAAAAGAACCAATCCCAGGCTCTATTACCTGCTGAAGTGGCTAGTCAACTTCAGCCTGCTCGGTACCCTGTTACTGGTACTTGCCTTGATATTTAGGTTGATCATTGCGGTGGTTAATTAGATGCCTTTACCAGATGCGGATACCTGATTTATGCAGGTGTTCGCAAGTGCCTCTGGAATATAGCTTGCTTTAGGGGTCCGAATAATGACATTCATGTCATGGGCCACTACTGAGTGCAATGCAAGTGATAAACAGCCTGGCACCTTAATGTGAGGAGGCAACTCCCAAAGGGGGCGTGACTTTGGTCATTAAGTTAATCACTTCTATACTTATTTGATGTTAGAAAAGTTGTATATCAATAATGCACACTGAAAAACCCGCTGAGGAGCCTGCACTGGTTGATCTGAGTAGGGCATTTATCCATTGGGTGCTTGGTTTCCTCATTTGTGTACTACCCGGCCCTATATCAGCAATGAGCAAATCAGCCGAGATTGTTATTCCACTGAACAATTGGGCGAGCCAACGAGTACTGTCACATGCCGTAGGTGACATGGTCAAACGCTATGGATTTGCCGTTAGCTACCGCGATATGCCTGCGCGCGACCAATGGGGAGCTTTGCAAAAAGGGTTAATTCACTTTCAGATTGAGATCTGGCAGCAATCCATGGCGGGGTCATTCAACAGAATGCTGGATAACCAGTATATTGTTGATTTAGGCATGCACGACGCGATGGTCCGCGAGGAATGGTGGTACCCCGACTATGTCGCAGCGCTTTGCCCCGGGCTGCCCGACTGGAAAGCACTCAATGCCTGTGCTTCCTTGTTTTCAGCCAAACCTGAAGAGGCCAAAGGCACCTTCTATACAATTGACTGGGATTATCAGGACGCGGACTTAATACGCGCATTAGGACTTAACTTCACAATAGAACGCCTCAGTAATGAAGCAGAACTTTGGCAGAAACTGGAACAAGCCAGTGAGCGCAATCAGCCAATTGTGCTCATAAACTGGACTCCTAACTGGACGGACTTTTACCGACCCGGACAGTTTGTCGAGTTTCCTGCGTATGAAAAAGCCTGTGAGACCGAAGCTGGCTGGGGTATCAATCGCAACCTGATCAATGACTGCGGTAATCCGCAACAAGGCTGGTTAAGAAAAGCAGGCTGGCCAGGTCTGGAGCAGACTTACCCTTGTATTTATAACCTGCTAAAGAAAGTCAACTTTTCACAAAACATGATTGCTGATGCGTCGGCTCTGTCTATTATCGAGGGGCATACGGAATTGCAGGCTGCCCAACTATGGCAAACCAAATACGCCCCTGAAATAGCACACTGGCTGGATCCTGCTTGTTTAAACTAGCAATCTGCGCGGCAATGACCGCGCAATAAATTGCTTAATGACGAAGTTATTTGCCGAAGGAGGTGACAGCTAAAGTCCGACTGTAGATTGTTCCAGCTCAGCTAAAGTATCTTGCAACATGTCTTTGTCTTCCTTATCAGACGCCAACTTTAATCCCCGCTTGATAACACTTGTTGCCTGCTGCATATCATTCAGCTCAGCGAGCGCTCTGGCCCAGTAGGCAAAAAAGTACATATTTTGATTATTCAGTTGCACAGCTACATCAAATAGAAACACAGCGTACTTAGGCTCTTTATCCCAATATTCGTAAGCCATTTCGGCAATCACCCGATCTGGTTCAGGTAATTGCTTTACCAATTCTGAAACCTTAGTGGCATAAATAGACTTGATGTCTGACAGGGGTTTATCGCTCAGTCTTACTTTTTGTAGTAAAGCAAACAACCTGTCTATCTCAACTTCTCGTCTGGCCTTTTCAGTTAGCCAGTTGGTCTCAACTACTTTGTTTGCCATTTCAACCGCTTTATCCAGTGCTTCATTAGCACCAATCGCCACATCAGGTTTTACGCCTGAGGTTTCCCAATTTGTTTGAGTGACCGGATTGATGGCTGTGCCTGTAGCAATGAACATACGCAGCTCATCATTTATTGTGAACATCCCCCCTGGGTTGGCAGCGCCTCCTGTTGTTTCACCGACGAGCGTCGCCCGCTTTCTGGTCAGCATGTTATAACTAAACTCTTCTGCACCCGAGTAGGTCTTACTACTGGTCAACACATACAAAGGAACATCAGGCATTTTCTTGCCACCCACTTCATCCAACACGTAGAAATCGGTTGTCTCGTCGCCGTCTCGGAAATAAAGACTGTTCAGCAGCAGCTTTTCATCAAAAAAATAGCTGCATATATACTGGACAGTTCGCGGTGAGCCCCCACCATTTTTTCGCAAATCAATGATCACCGCATCGGTTTTTGCCATCAGCTTCATTGCCGCATCAATATAAGGTTTACTGTCGGCCAGTCGATAAAAAGCACGTAAATCTATATAGCCAATATTGTTCTCTAATACTCTCGCGGAGAGGACGCCGTAATTTAAAAACTTATGTCGTGTTGGTTTGAGTAAGTTGTCACGTATTGAAGACTCAATTCCGCTCACCTCTTCACCCACGGGGTTAGCTCGCACTCTTAAATGACGGTCTTTTGCCGTTGCTCTTAACCACTCGGTCAGGGCTTTGGAAAATGATGTATGGTCTTGTGCAGACGCGAAGTGGCCCGCTTGAAATGCCTTGTATAGTTTATCATTGGTTTGGGTTGCGACCTCTGGAAAAACATAATGCTCGGTCATCAACTGAGTAATTTTTTCTATCGCGGCTTGTTTTTCGTTTTGTGATATCGCACTTGCCTGTGATGGTGTAACGACCAGCCCCCAAAATAATGCGAGTGCAGCTGTTGATAGGTGTTTTAGACTCATAGGTTAAACTCATTGTGCTGTTTGTTTTCCCTATTTTTAACTTTATTGACGAAAAAGAATTGTAAAAAAGTAAAGAGCTTAAAAAGGGTCATAGTCGCCAATAAAGCGACTGTAAACCACCTGAGATGACTGATGTTTATCGTAGCCGCTTTGGGCCGTTAAATAAGCTTTCGGAGTCTGACCAATTACCGCCTTAAACTCTCGGTTTAAATGAGCTTGATCAAAATATCCGGATAGCAGCGCAGAACTCGTGAGGTCACCCGGATAGTGCGATGCATTAAGTAAAAAGCTGTTCATCCGCCACACTTTGCATAACTCTTTCGGTGACATACCAATTTTTGACACAAAGTGATTACGTAAAGTGACTTTGCTAATCTCAAACTGCTGGCAAATATCTGCAACTTGTATATTGCCACGCGCATCGAGAATGGTATTTGTTTTCGCTCTCAACAGCTCCGGAAGAACAAAATCATGGTTATAGAACAGCCTTTTGAGCCAGGGCATTAACTTGGTCAAGGCGCTCTGAAACTGACCTTCCAGTAACTGCGCTGGCCAGGTATTTAAGCTCAAAAGTAATGATTCGAGCTCCCGATTGGCAGCAAATATATATTGCATACTTTCAAGGGTGTTTTTAACCTCTGAGGCTGCCAACTGATGTGGCTGAAAGTACGCAAAAGGTTTTAGTCTCACGCCTAGCACCCATTGTGGCTGCACGCTCGAAATCTCATAAGCTGATAGCTGTTGCCCGACAAGACTCACCCCTGCGGGGACTGTTTTTGGTTCATGAAAAGCGGATGAGTAGGTCAATGGCATACTATGAAACAAGAGTTCAAACACACCTTGTGGAAAAAATGAGACGGAACCAGACACACGACGAACCCAAAAAGGCTCCAAAAAAGGAGATAACCAACCGGGTGGCAAGCATTCTTTATAATCTGACTGGTCCATCATTTTACTGCATCAATACATTCTTGTTGTCTGCTATCTTAATAGACGAAAGCGCCTGCATACCAGCCTGTTTTTTTATAGATGGCACTTAAGGCGGCAGCATACCCTCAGACACGCGCCCATTTAGTTATCAATAGCAGGTCAATGTGAAGTGAATATTCTCAAAGCAACCACAAAATATTTTACGGGTTGTCTGGTCACTACTTAAACCACACTTTACCACCAATCATTTTAAATGCAGGGGTGCCACGGACCAATGTGTCCCGGGCAAACTCAGTGCCGCAACCTGGGCACTGCCCCCCTTGCTCGGTATAATCTGTCACAATCCGCTCTTTAAAACACTTAACCAGCGCGCCTTTTCCACCTTTTCGGTATTTATACAGCGGTGCTTTACATTTGGCACAGAAAATATCGACTGTTTTAGTAGGGCCTTTCTTGTTTGGCTTAGCCATAGTTCAGAGTTCATAGAGGCAATACGTCATGTACTAAAGTATATCTGCTTTAATCTCAGCAAGACAGCTGGCAAGCGTGCCGGCAATGTTCACTTTAGTAGTCTATTGGCTGTCGTAGGCTCGTTTGGGTTTGGGCAGATTCAGGGGAAGGTGACAGAAATAAGCAGGCCGCTCTGAGCGACCTGCCGAAAGTGCTAAGATTTTTTCTGATAGATGATGCCGGGATTGCAACGCAGCATATCAAAGTCGTTATTAAGACCGGCCATAGATTCAGATGCACCCAGGAACAAATACCCATTCGGGTTAAGTGCCTGAGCAAACTGGCTGATGATCTTCGCTTTTACATCTGGCGAAAAATAGATGAGTACATTACGACAAAAAATTACGTCAAACTTACCCAGTAAGGCATAGGAATCAAGCAAATTTAAATGCCTGAAGTTAACCATGCGGCGAATTGGCTCATTGACTTTGGCCATACCATTGCCACTGTCTGCAAAAAACTTTTTCTTGCGTTCCGGTGACAGGCCACGTGCCAGTGCCAATGCGTCATATTCTGCATTCTTACACATATCCAGCATGGTGTTTGAGATATCAGTACCAACAATCTGCACACCCATTTTGAGCGCGCCGGGATTGGAGGTCTGATATTCATTGGCAGACATGGCTATTGAATAAGGCTCCTGCCCGGACGAACTCGCCGCAGACCAAATTTTAACAGGACGACGCAGGTCCTTAAATTCAGGAAAGATCTTGGTCTTGAGCAGTTCAAAAGGGTATTGATCGCGGAACCACAAAGTTTCGTTGGTCGTCATCGCATCCACGACGGCGGCACGCAATTGCCGCTCATGCGGGCTGAGCGTTTTGCTTACCAAAGCTGACAGAGAGTCAACGCTAAAACGAGACATCAGAGGCGCCAGTCTGCTTTTCACTAAATACAGTTTATTGTCGCCCAGTACAATCCCACACTGTTGTTCTAAAAAAGTGCGAAACTGATCATACTCGCTTTGTTCTAAGTGTTTATTTTCCAAAGTATTACCGCCACTAATTAATCGCAATGAACCCATTTTTTCACGGCTGTTGCCAATTCATCGGGGTTAAATTTAGCAATAAAGTCGTCAGCACCGACCTTTTCGATCATTGCGTGGTTAAATACGCCACTCAATGAAGTATGTAAAATAACATGCAAAGGCGCCAGCTTAGGATCCGCTTTTATCTCGGCGGTGAGGGTATAACCATCCATTTCAGGCATTTCAACGTCTGATATCAGCAAGCCTACACGCTCAGTGACGTCATTCTGACAGTCCATCTCCGCAATCTCTTTTAACCGGATCAGGGCTTCTTTACCATTTTTGGCCAGCTCAGTCTGAACCCCCAAAGGTTCTAATGCCCGTTTAACCTGATTACGTGCAACCGCAGAATCATCGGCAATAAAGACGATACGCTCACCAAGGTCACGTTGCATTTCCC
Source organism: Pseudoalteromonas sp. PPB1 (assembly GCF_015356275.1). Taxonomy (NCBI): domain Bacteria; kingdom Pseudomonadati; phylum Pseudomonadota; class Gammaproteobacteria; order Alteromonadales; family Pseudoalteromonadaceae; genus Pseudoalteromonas; species Pseudoalteromonas sp. PPB1. The sequence goes on from NZ_JACEQV010000023.1 coordinate 24,874, forward strand.
CATCAGCGACAATTTCCTGACTGACCTCGGTATTGATCGGACAGATCTCATTCAGGATCTTCTCTACATCCAGGATCTCTACCAATTCATTTTCGATTTCAGTCACTGCCGTCAGATAGGAGTAACGACCCGCACCGGAAGGCGGTGGCATTATTTTTTCCCAGTTCATATTCACGATTCGTTCAACCGCACCGACCAAAAAGCCCTGCACCGAACGGTTGTATTCAGCGATGATAATGAAGCAGTCTTTGATATTCTCAATAGGTGGTCCGCCGACAGCCAACGACATGTCAATCACGGAAATGGTTTGCCCCCGGATGTGCGCAACGCCGCGAATAAAAGCATTGGACTTAGGCATTGCCGTTAGGGGTGGACATTGTAGTACTTCTCTTACTTTGAATACATTGATCCCAAAGCGTTGACGCCCTCTGAGGCGAAATAGTAAAAGTTCAAGTCGGTTTTGACCCACCAACTGCGTTCGTTGGTTTACTGAGTCCAAAATACCTGCCATGTCATTCTCCTGCTATAAAACTGCTTATCGGAACAATGTTTGCTTGTACTCTACCATTCAAAGTCGCCCTTGAAGCGGTGAGGCAAATCACGCAAAATCTTTATACCTTGTTTCACCCCATAAGCATAGTCGAAACATCATGAGTTTGTTAAAAATTACATTATCCGCTTATTTCTTTCCCATAGTGGCATATTTTTTAGCCACGTCATTTGCTTATGGTCAAACCTATGAGTCAAAAGACATTGAAAAATTGGCAATAGACTTTATCTCGGCACAGCTCCCAACGCCAACTCAGGCAGAAGAGCAACAACATGTGTCGGCACTGCCACTGGATACACGCATCCCTGAACGTCAATGCCTGCGTCCACTGCAAGTCGGCAGTAAGTCTAGCCCGCCATTTAACCGCCAAGTCACGGTCATGGTGCGCTGTGACGACCTCGAGTCCTGGGTTCAGTTTGTTCATGTAAAAATCGAAACACTGTTACCTGTCATAGTGAGTACCCGAATGCTAGACAAAGGGGTGCTATTAACTGCAGAGGATGTAACAATCGAGATGCGACCCAAGCACTTTGTTCGGGCTGCCAATATTGACGATATAGCTTTGCTTGTTGGCAGTAAAACCAAACGCCGCATCCAACAGGGCAAACCGATTAGCATGTTTCAGATTTGCATGATTTGCAAGGGAGATAACGTGACAATCCTCGCCAGTGATGGCACACTTATGATTAAAACCAGTGGTATTGCCTTGCAGGATGGGAACTTAGGAGAACAAATCCGAGTCAAAAATGCAAGGTCAGGAAAAACGGTGCTTGCACGGGTGAAAGATGTTGATTCAGTAGCAGTCAAAATCTGATTTTTTTGCTAAAGTAAGCGTACGGCTTGCCGATATAAAGGCTGAAGCAATTTAACTAACGGGTCATCATCATGGTAAACAACATTAACGGTCAAAATCAGCCGAACAATGTTGCAACAAATGCAAAGCAACAACGTGCTGAATTACAAAGAAATGAAGCAAGTAATACCGCTGCTAAACCGCAAGCACAGGTAAAAGCGGCTGCCGACTCAGTGAGTCTGACGCCACAAGCACAACAACTCAAGGGGCTGCAAGAAAAAGCGCAACAAGCACCTTCTTTCGACAGCAAAAAAGTCGATGAGCTGAAAAAAGCCATTGCCGAAGGCAAATATCAGGTAGATGGTGAAAAGTTGGCTAAAAATATTGCTGCCTTTGAGTTCGATTTATTTGGATAGAGTATAAGTGGACGATCAAACGGCACTGTGTGCCCACCAGCTATCAGCGCAAATTAATCTTCTGGAAGCTCTGACCCAGCTTCTGGATGATGAGTTGGAGGCGCTAGCTTCTCGCAACGGTGACAACCTGAAGGAAATCGCACGCACTAAGCTCACGACCTTAAATCAGCTTCAAAAACTGGACAAAGATCTGTCCAAATATCCGCAAAGCACGTTTAGCCATGACGAAATAGTCCCCTTAACCGACCAGGTTAAAGAGTTATTATATCACTGTAAGAAACAGAATGACGTAAACGCACAAGCGGCACATCAGGCACAACTCACCGTGCGTGAACTTAAAGATATTTTAATTGGTGCACCAACTTCGATGACGTATGGCCAGGATGGCAGTGTTGTCTCTAACATGGGTGAGCTGGTTAAAAACCTCAAAGCCTGATCCGTTAGGTCAGGTTGATCAGGTTATGCTTTTGTGGGAAACAAATTTTTGGTGATCACCAGGATCACGCCAAATACTTCGGCCAGAGTCCCTGCCATATATAAGTTAAGCGTCCACTCCTCAAAGTGCAATTTATCCATACCAACCAGCACCAGTACCAAATTCATAATGAATAACTGAACAACTAGAATACCGATAAACCACCAGGCGTATTTCTGCTTCAGGCCACGGTCTGACTCTGCATCTTTGACCTTTTGAACCTGCATGGGGTCCACATTGGTAAACTTATTTTCTTTAAAGTTATGCTTAATTTGTGCAGCAAGTGATGAGTGCTCTGCCTTTTGCGCTTCCCTGCTTTGTGTCATTACAACAGCTCCAGCGCATTGAGCTTATATTTGAGTGCCTCAACAGAAACACCAAAGTGAATGGCCATCTCAAAATGGGCGACTTTCTTACGATGCAGTCTTTTCACTTCTTCATTGGGCATCAACAAGTTTGCCGCAAACTGATTAGCAAACACTTCTTCTTCGTCTTCGCCAGTTGACGCACTTGGTCCTCTGAGGTCGATGTATTCGTATTCTTTATCTGTGTTGTCAGATTCGATACGAGAAATATAATGACCCAGCTCATGGGCACAGCTAAACCGCTTACGATTTAAATGATCGTCCTGATGCAGCACGATAACAGGATCGACGCCGACTTCTTTGATCAACGCCCCGGACACTTTATCCGGCAACGCCATCTCAACAACTTCCAGCCCAAGTGACTTACAGATAGTAACAGGATCAACCGGAAACTGGCTGTCACACCATAAACGACTAAGCACTTTTTGAGCTTCATTTCTCGGGTCCAGCACCGACAAACCTCCTATTGACCTGACCATTCACCTCAGTCACGCTGAGGTAGTGTGTATATTTAAACAGTATAAATTGAAGGCACACTGAAAGCAAAGGACATAATTTGCCGGTTTTATTGACTAAGCTGCGCTCAGTAATACGTTACCCGTTCCACCTTGCGTGGCTTAACCTCACCAATATACAAATCGTAAACACGCTTCATATCCAGCTCCAGCTCAGTGGTGTAAATATCCCCGACCGCATAGCTCTTCATGACCTTAGCACCACGAATAAGACCCTGCACCTGGCTGCGTAGACCATCATTTTGCGCCACAGCCCCCTGTACCGTTGTACTGGCACTTAATCTGTGGCCATATACCTGTTCAGCCAACTCACGGTAAGCTTCCAGTTTGGATACCTTAATAGCCATCAGCATTTTTTCGCTCTCACTGCTGCCTGGCTGTGAACTCAAAGGAGCATAGCCAACGGCCTTGAGAACCGGGTAAGAGTCGGGTTTCACATAGCTGTATTCAACATGTTTATCTATGATAGAGCTACATCCTGCCAGCCCCAGTACCGTTGCAACAATACAGGACTTGACCAGGCCGACTACCCGTTGATGCCAAAGCGCTCTAAACTGATTCATAGGGGTAACTCCTCTGTGTGGCCCATTGGCCATATCATCAAGTAAGCAATCTGTATGCACAAACCTTGCCAACACCATTGGCACGGGACTTGCTCAGTTAGAACAGAGATTTGCAATCAGTTCGGTAATAAAGTCATGAAATTGTCGCGTATTATGAGTGTGTTACTGGCTACCGCCAGTTTTGGGGCCAGCGCAGAGTGGTTTGAAGTCACAGGCTATGCCAATGCCCACACCGAAGATATGGCCGAAGCACGACAAGAAGCCGTGCAGGACGCCATTACGCAGGCGCTGATCTTCTCCGGTGCGACCGTATCCAGTGTCCAGACACTGGCTGACGGAGTGTTAACACAAGATCAGATCAAGATTAAAAGTCATGGCGAGATCCAGCAGATCAACCTGGTATCTGAGCAAAAACAAGATGGTATCGTCAGTGTAACGTTGCACTTAGATATTTTCCCCAAGCTGGAACAATGCACTCAGGCCGCTGTTGCAAAACAAGTAACCATCACACAAAGCCAGCTCATTCAGCCACATCAGGCACGCCTGGGTCAAATTTTTGACATTGCCAAGGCCACCAGTGAACGACTGTATCATACCCTGGCACAACGCAAACTGACGGTGAAGCCCATTCCTTATCTGGATCATGCGATCAACGCCCGGCCCTTTTTCACTCAACGGTTTGAATATGATGAACAACTGATCGACTCTTTGACCACGTTAAGCAATAGTCAGTATGTGTTGATGAGTCAGATCACTGACGTCGCTGCCGGGGAACAAATGAATGATGATTACGCATTCTGGCAGGATGAGGAATACGTGCGCAGCTTTAAAATCGATTTTGTCGCATTCGATGCCCTTACCCGGGATAAAGTGTGGCAAAAGCACTATGCCGTCAGTGGCGTCTGGCCTTACGAAAAGACCAAGATTGTTGACGTCTATAGCGACACCTTTTGGCGTACCAATTATGCCAAACAGATCCAGAGCGTTTTTAACAGCGTGGCACAGGATCTGGACTCAGCCCTGTCCTGTTTGCCCAGCAGAGGCAAAATTTTACATCGCGAGCAGGGCAAGCTGGTCATCAATCTGGGCAGCAACCATGGTATTGAGATAGGCCAGTTGCTGACGATCTCTCATCGTCGGGATATGCAAAGCGCAACCAACCAGTTTTTTGCACAAAGTATCAAAACACTCAATCAAGTCCGTGTCACTCAGGTGAATGCTCAAAATGCGATCGCCGAAAACATCTCAAAACGTCCGCTGAATAATATTCAGATCAATGATTTGGTGGAAGTCATGGTACAAAAGCAGGAAGACTTTGCGCTGTAAGCGCGATACTCCGATAGAACACACAGTGAGGGTTAATAACCCACCGATAATTTGGATTACCTATCCCATTTAAAGCCGTTTTTACTGAAGTGTGATTGCTATATCAGAGTTGATTTGTAAAAGAAAAACGCTGGCGGCCCCTGCAGGAATCGAACCTGCAACTATCCCTTAGGAGGGGACTGTTATATCCATTTAACTAAGAGGCCGTGTCGCTGCGAAAAATACTAAGCGTTTTCGCTTAATTGGTCAACCATTTGATTATTAATACAATAAATGATTTTTTTACGATGGGTGGGCCGCGGCAAAGGCAAAATCAGCGCTTTGCCGCTAAATAGCTATCTGGCCGCGGTTGCGCCTGAATCCAACACAAAATAAGGGATCGTCACCATGCAACTGGCAACTACAAGACGGCTTTCAAAGTCTAGCAAGCGCGCATTGACCTCAACACCCCGATCACGATAAATCATCGTGCCAGAGAGCACATGACTGGGGTCGGGTTTACCCGGCAAGGCTCTGCTATCCCGAGAAAAAACAAAATCACCGCTACGTGTGACCTGGATCTGTTGCTGCGACTTAAAATCCAGGGCCGCATAGCCGAGCTTCTGAAAAGCATGGATCAGGTTCTCAGACAGCTGATTACCCAACTGGTTGCTGCTTCGCAGCGTATCGTCAAAGCTCACAAAGCTCGTCACCGCCACCGAATGTGGATGTACGCCCAGCAAAGAGTCGGATAACTCCAGCGCTATCTGAGACGCATAGTTGGCGACCTGTTTACGATGTCGCTCGCTTACAAACCCAGGGTCAACCGGATACTCGGCCTCAGGCGCCTGTTCTTCCAAAGCCTCGTACAACACTTCTATTTCACGAAATTTAGCCACTTTAGGCGTCATGGCAGTAGTCGTCACTGTTGACGAAGCAGGTTGATTGCCCATCATCTGACAACCGCTCAACATCACGACCGACAGCGTTAAGCCACTCAAAATGCGTGTTTTCATGATCACTCACCCGCTCTTTGTAACCGGATCCCGTCGTGGATCGCACCGTCTCTCAGTGCATTCACCACCGATTGAGGTAAAAACCCTTGTGCTGTACCGACCACCATTTTGCTTTGCATGCCCACTATCCGAGCGTTGACTAAGATCCCGCCCTGGTGATGCGACAATGTGCCTGCCAGCACGTATTTAAACGGTAACTCGTCAGACAGCTCTAAAAAGTCACGGCTGAAAATGAAATCACCATGTTTGGTGACTCGCATAAAATCCGTTGTTTTAAAGTCGATGACCGGCACGCCAAAATTATGCAGCTCGTGTATGAAACTTTCAGCAATCTGATTACCCAGCAAGGTGGCATGATTAAAGTCTTCATCTAAAAAGACAAAGCTCGATACCGCTACTGGTGTCTGATCATTAATGTATTTCACATTACTGACCATGTCTTGCATCAGCTTTTGTACGTAATGCGTCACGTTTTTGGCCGCCATACGTTGTGATACTGTCATTTGTTGCACCCCTCTGGGGTGCGCCTGAAACTGCTCCGCAGCACTAAACTTGCCAGGCGCCGCTGTTGTTTCCTGGTGCTTTGTCATGCCCAGTTGTGCACACCCAACCAAGGCAAGGGCAGGTAACACAAGCGCTATCACAGATTTTTTCATCTTTGTCTCCACTAATACTGGCCGCGATGTAACTTACCGTCTCGCATTTGGGCTTTTTCATTTCCCCACAATACCGCTTTGGGCACAGATATGGTCGCAGCGGATGCAGTGCGGCTGTCAAGCATAGTGATCAATCGCGCATTGATCGTGTAATGGTCATGGCTTTCACTGATGGTGCCCGTTAGCGCGAGGTCAAATTTATGACGTTCACGCAACAGCGTTATATCACGGTTTAATAGGTTATCGGCACTTTCCGACAAAGTTAAAGTGCGTTGTAACCGAAACTCTACCACTTCCAGCCCCATTTGCGTTACATAGCTGATCAGACTTTCCTGAACCTGAGTGCTTAAGCCACTGCCCTGGTTGCTCGCGACTGCATTACCCAGCTGGTCAGCAAGGTAAAAGCTCGTCACTGCAACAGTGGCGCCGGGCTTAAGCGGGCGACTGTGCTCCCCCAAAGCGGCAGCAAGTTGCCCCATATACTGATGTAATGTCGGCAAGGGGGGCGCTTGCTCCACCTTGTCTTGTTCCTGCGCTTTCATTATTCCAGCGCAGCCACTGAGCAGCACCGACAGGGCCAGTGCGACTATCACGGCAGGAAGTTGCATAATGATCACCTCTTTCTATTTGACGAGACAAATGCAAGAAACGATCCATTATGCGGTTTACGGGCATGTTATAACGTGGTCGGATTGTCCGTGTAGTGACTTAACAAACACTGTGGGTGAAACGGTCTGAGCTCAGCGCACAACGCCTGTCCCTGCGCCTTATTTTCAAACGCGCCAAGTTTTAGCCGGAAATACCGTTGACCACGGACCTCCACTTGCTCGACATTAACCGGATGCTGCCACAGTGGTGGATAGTCTTTTACCAGACGTTGGTGCACGATTTTTAGCTGGCTTTGCTTTCTGGTAGAAGCCAGTTGTACTGCAAACTCAGCCTTTTTTTTACCAGCCACTGTAGGCCTCTTTTCAGCGAACGCTTCCTTGACAGGTGCTTGTTCGGGTACAGAGACTTCAGGTACTTCAACAAGTGGCGTCGGCGCAGTCAAGCGCTGCTCGACGATGCCTGGCGACTTACTCTCTTGGGCGACCATCACCTCAGATTTTGTCCGTTGTGGATTTAGCGCTAACTGCAACTGTGTGCTTAACAAGTCAAGGTCCTGCTCAATGGCCAGTAACTCATTCACTTGCGGCGCCACCTGTTGCCACAGCGCAATACTGTGCTTCATCTGCTGCACTTCTGCATTCAGTTGCGTGATTTGCAGCTCTAATTCGGCCAGTCGCTGGTCATCCTGACCATTACTGGCGCACCCACTGACCAAGCCCAGCAAAGGCCATACCAGATAAGGTAATAACTTCATAGCTCGCTCCCTTTATTGTTTTATTTCTGTTTGTTCAAGCTGACAAGGCACACCAGCTGTTTGCAATGCATTACAACGTAGTTGCAGTTGCGCTGTATCAACATCATTTTGCGTGAATGCAATCCCCAGCATGTAAGTCTCTGTCTTGTCGTCAAAGAGATAAAATGGGGGAGCAGTGATCAATTGACGGTGTCGCTGACGCAGTAACATGGCGTAGGTTTTTAATACCGGCAGAGAGGTAAAGCGCCCGACAGAGAGCACCGTGATAGCCTGAGTTGACAGAGGTGCCAGCTGCAAGTCAACTTCCACCAGCACATCCCCCTGTTGTGATAACGCCACTTCTACTTGCTCGCTGTGCGTCAGCCCGCGCTTGGTCGCATTGGCAACCCGTGCCCGATAGCGACCCGGCTTAATGTCTGTGAATACATAATATCCGTCATACGCCGCCTGGGTGCGTGCAATCTGAGCTCCTTGTTCATCAAGCAAAGTTACATCGGCGTAGGGCACAGGGGCGTTTTCAGTATCGGTTTGTTGATACACGACCCCCTCTATTTCACTGGTGTTGACCAAAGGGAGCTCCAAATACTCAACATAACCTCGCCGTGGTGTTATCGCCATCCCTTCAATCGCAGGGGTAACAAAAGGCATCGCAAGGCTGTCAGTATCAATCACCATATCGGTTTTTTGATTAACAGGCATACCACTGAGTAACACCAGCCCCTGCTCGTCGGTGGTGCCCTGCATATAGTTTTGTAATGCCCGCACTCTGACTTCGGGTACCACTTCATCTAACTCGTCAAACACCCCATTGGCATTGTGGTCCAGATAAACTTTGACCAACACCGCGCCATTGCTGGCCAATCGTCGCTGACTGAACAACAGCCGTTCGCTTTGAGGGTGATAACCAAAGCTAAACTGCCCATTTATCCCCACTTCCCATTCATCGTAACTGTCGTAACTGAGCTGGCTGTTCAAACGAATTTTGTCGCCCAGCCAGTTCAAACCCAGTTCGCCTTTTTGATAATCAGTTTCAAGCGTCTCTCTGAAACTCAACTCAACGTTAAATTGCTCATTTAAACTGCGATAAAAACGCGTTTCATAGGCTATCAACTCAGTGTGTGGGTGCAAATCATAATCAAAAATCAGGCGACCAAATATACGCCCCAAACGAGTCTGAAATCTCAACTGACCCGACGTTGCGTGGTCGCCAGCAGCATTGTTAGATTGCCACTGCACCTGATTGCTGATATTCACACGACCTAAAGAGAGACTTAATCGATTGGTCAGCAAAGTATATTCAGTATCCTGATCGGAGCGATTCCATTGCACCTGATTTTGATAAGATAGCTGCTTATTCAGGACATTAAACATGCCCGACATACGCATATACAGCCCTCGAGTATCACGATGGTCATTATTCACTTTTGACGTGTTGAGCAATCGACGCTGTGTCTGCCAGCCCGCACTGATGGCCTGCCCAGCCCATTCAGTTCTGGCACTGAGTCTGGCACGGTGCTGCGATTCGCTGTCGTGGGATAAGTCCAGATTGAGGAGCATTTTTTTCCACAGACTTAGCGTACCACCCGTCGTGACTGTGCGCTCAATAAGCGCTTCATTCGACAGCGCCTGAGCAATACCGGCATAGACCGACATGGAGTCAGACAGACCCAGGTCGTAACGACCGTGAAAATGCAGACCTGATTGCGTAGTCAGGGCAAAATCATTATTTAATATTGAACTGCCGTTGTCAGTGACGGACACATCAAAGTAGCCCTGACCACTTTTCAGTCCGGTGCCTTCAACAAAATAGCTGCGCTGCTCACGCTCTACCTGTCCTTGTGGCCCATATTTAACCAGTTCAAATTGATTACTACCAAAGTACAAAGGGATACGGTCAAAATCATAACGACCTGTTTGGATCTGGAGTTGCTGCGCAACCAACAAATCATTGTGATACAACTCGACGTCCCAGCCAGCCTGCACCGAGCCACTGATCTGGACACTTTGCTCCTGTATTTCAGAATTCAGCGGCTTGTCGGACACTCGCACCCCAATACCTTGTCCGGTGGACTGCCCGGTACCAATATGGGTTGCCTGAATATCACCAACCTCTAACTGTGTGGCCTGCACCTGACCTAACAACCGCCCCTGGGCATCCTCTCTCTTCCCCTTAAAGCGACCCTGATCCAGCGCATCTCCCTCTGTGCCTGCAATAAAGTACTCTACATTCCAGAATGCCAGGTCATGTGCGCCCAACACCGAATAATAAAAAGCATCTTCATCATTGTCGCGACGATACCCGAACTGCGTGTCCATTAGGGGAGAAGATAATATTTGGTAAGGGTTAGGTTTCCAGGCGAGTCTAGAAGCTGAGCCGACGTTATACTGTGCAACCTTGCGATTAGCTCGTGCCTGACGCTCCAAAGCAGGCAACGGCAAAGGAGACTGTAACAACAATCTTTGGTCGCTATAGTTGAACTGAAGGTGCAACCCAAACCAGTCTGCAATCAGCGCAGACTCAACGAAAACTTCGCCCTGTACATGGGAAATATCCTGCTCCGAAAGCCGATATTCCTGCTCGTTGACCCTGGCTCGTTTTTGCGCACTATCAAGTAAAAAAGTACGCTCAGGGCTAAGGTACCAGCCGGTAAAATAGTCAGGCTGATTGTCATCGCTGATGGCAAAGTCCAGCACGGCAAACAAGCTGCGTAATTCGACTTGCGCATCGCGCTTACTTTTGACCGCAAACACCTCACCCAGATACACCCCGTCAGCATAAACAGACAAGAACAGGTCTTCCCCTTCCGGGATCCCGGCCTGCTCAGGCTGATTATTCACCGTCAGACTGGCCTGTGACTGCGACAGTTTTGCCTGTATGCGTTGCAGCGTATTGAGAACCTCAGAGAAATCCTGTTGTGAGGCACTATGTGCTGGCATTGTACTTGCGCAAATCAAAGCGAATACCACGCATGGTGCGATTCTAGCCATTAACCAGCCTGTATTCAGGGCACAGTAATAGAGAAAATGCGCTCAGCAAATGACTGTCCTTGATATTCATCACTGCCTGTATAAACCACTTTTAACTGCCCGGAGCGCACTCCCTGGAACATGCTCGGTTCCAGCAGTTTCAGCTGCAATTGTGCCTGACTAAGTTCCGGGTAAATACTGAAGCTGTTAACCAGTGCAGCCTCCTCCCAGTTTGCTCCACTTTGGGCACGCCAGAAAACGCGCACTCCGCCAAAGGGACTCGCATCTCCCTTGCGTGACAAAGTCAGATTAACCGTTTCTAATTGGCCGGTCTGGCCACGGCTCAGAGTGGCTTCATCAATAGACACTTGAGGTGTGGATGCGGACTGACGGTAGAGCAGCGGAATGCTGTAACTCATGATCATATTAAGCCTGATCCCTACCCCTTCCTGATCCAGATCTTTTTTCTCAGGTAATGCCTGAAAGAACAGATGCGAGCGATACTCTCCCACAGCCATGTCTCTTTGGCGGCGCAATGCCAGCTTAACGACCTGACGCTCACCTGGCGCAAGACGAACTTGTTTCGGTGTCATTCTGAGCAACCCACTCAGGCGCATGGGATTTTCCTGCTCAGACACATCTGTGTAGCCACCTTGTGGCAACGCCATTTTTTCTTTAAAACTCAAACGATAGGTTTTATATTCCTGACTACTGTTGATCAGAAACACCTTAGCACTGCGCTGACGCTCATCAAAGACAACCCGAGTGGGTGAAATCAATAAATTCGCGTAAACTTGTGCTGTCCAAGACAGTATTGCGAACAACACGACGTGGGTAATATACTTCATTGAATTTTGCCTATTTTACTGCTCATAGAGGCGAGTATCGGTGTTTCCCAGCTATTAGCTAAGTCAATAGCTTACTTCGACACTGACTGTAGTTGCATATTGACCATCGACATAAAGCGCTGCTGACCCCTGACTTTGTAACGTACCGCCAATTAACAGGCGGGCGCGGCCATCCCGGTCAGTGAATACCTTGGCAGGATGATGTAATTTAGTCACACTCAGTTTTCCCTCGGTGATGAGGTTACTATGCGCTAACTGATCATTGAGCAAATCAGTCGATATATTCAGATAAACACCCGCAGGAAACGATTCCAGCAGAAGTTCAGCCGGGTGTCCTTTTTTGATCACATGAATGCTGCCCGATGAGCTTGTGCCACCGCCTGGTGACACCACAACACTGCTCGCAACACTGGGGTCTGCCACGATTATAGTGCCAAAACTCAGATCCGCATTACGTACAATATTGGCCTGACTGCTCCAGCTGCAGAACAAGCCCAAAAGCACAGCCAGCATTTTCATGGGAGACCAGCGGACACCTTGCCCGCCTATACACACTAGTAGCTTAGCTCTACGTTAAAAGTGCCTTCATATTGACCATCAAGGTAATTGCCCTTATCCGCGCTTTCTGTCGTAAGCGTCGCGCCCACATTAAAGGCGATTTTACCGTCGGCATCAGCCTGAAGCGTAGTCGTTGCAGCAGCGGGGGTGGTGCCAGAAGTTACATAATAAGTAAAAGCGCTCAACTTGAAGCTTGGTGTACCTGGTGGCAAACTTTGTGGCAAAACATCCGTCTCAGTCGGGTTGGTAATGGTCAAAGAGGCATAGGGTGCGACACCATCAACAGTAAACTTAGCAGGAGTACCTGGCTCCAGAATCGCAATTTCGGCTTTTGACACATCAGTTGAAGCGGCTCGTGGTGCCGTATTGGGATTGGCAGAAATAATCAAAGTAGCCGTTTCTACACCACCCACATCACCACTGGCACGGATCGTACCAAAGCTCAGCGGCTCAGTATTTTCAAAAGTGAAAACATTTTTTACTGTTACTGACGCTTTAAACTCCGCAGGCTGTGCAGTAGTCAGTACCGGCATTGCAGCCAGGATTGAGAGTAGAGAGTACTTTTTCATTAACTTTTCCATCAGTAGGTCCTTTTTATCAAATAGCCGTATCCGTAATCGGCCAACAAATTTCGTGCACAGTGCATGGTCACCAAACACGTAAAACTACAACTTTATAGTGATTATTTATCATTAATCGAACGCCCTTGGGTAGAAAGGTGCTCAATTTGAATAAAAACACTACTCAGATGTCTAATATATCGTGACTAAATATAAAACTTCCAACTTTATTTCAAGTGTTTTTAGTTAGTTAACTAATTTACAGGGTTGACCACTGGCCTTAATTAAACGACAAAACAAGATACTTTCCTGCTCTGACCCAAACCCCGAAGCCTGTGTAAGGAAGAACTGGGAGCCATTTTGCGCAGGCGTTTGTGAATAAATTGTAACAGCATTAAATATCTCAGGATAATAACTTTGTATGAGTGAAAGAGATATCTTGATCCGTTGATTCTGTGCCTGTGCACGCGTATCTAGCAGATGACGACCAAATTGCACCACATACTGACTATGTCCCGATGTAGCAAAGGTATTCGTGACCGCTGTCGGCTCCGCCCGGTGGGTAGTAACAGGCTTTTCTGACTGAGTCAGCTTTTCTTCAATTGGCTTAATCCCACTGGAATCAGATAACAAAGTCAGCAGCTGAGTCAGGTCCTGCTCCATCTTAGCCACTCGTTCAATACTAGCTTTGTGCTGATTGTAGGTTTTGATTAATTCAGCCCGGGCTAGCGCCTCGGCCTCTTCATCCGGTGATGGGTTTGAACTGCAAGCAGATAAGAGCACAGTGACTGCAAGTAATATCGCATACATTATCGCACGCGTTGTGGTGCGTCGATGACACATGCCGGAATGGATCAACATCGATGTCGTGCTCCTTTTAAAACAAGCGGCCTTCACTGGCCGCCTACAACATATTACGTCTTGAGTACCTTAAATTGCAACAGGCGCTTTAATGTTAGGGTCAGCATCATACCCCTCTATTGCAAAATCTTCGAAACGGTAATCATAGATAGAGTCTGGCTTACGCAGGATATTTAGCGTCGGCAGGCCTTTCGGCTCTCGCTGTAACTGTTGCTCAATCTGCGCCATATGGTTTGAGTAGGCATGCAAATCACCAAAGCTCACAATCACTTCTCCAGGTTCTAGGTCGCATTGCTGCGCCAGCATATGCACCAGCAGAGACAAACTGGCGATGTTATACGGCAGTCCCAGGAAGATATCTGAGCTGCGGATGTAAAGTTGGCCGGATAATTTGCCATCTGCCACATAGAACTGATAAAGCAAGTGGCAAGGTGGCAACGCCATACGACCAGCCTCTACGTTCTCCTGTGGACTCATAGACTCATCAGGCAGATACTCAACATTCCAGCCATGAAATAAAATACGGCGGCTATTCGGGTTGTTTTTCAATGTATCAACAACATAGTCAATCTGGTTAATCTCACCACCTTCTTTGGTCGGCCACGCCGTCCACTGCTTACCATAAATCGGGCCCAGATCTCCGTTTTCCAGCGCCCATTCATCCCAGATTTTAACGCCGTTTTCATTCAACCAGGTTTTATTGGTATCCCCTTTTAAGAACCAGATCAACTCATTGGCAATACTCTTAAAGTGCAACTTTTTGGTGGTCAGCAACGGAAAACCATCCTGGAGGTTATGACGGATCTGACGGCCAAATACGGAGCGCGTACCTGTACCAGTTCGGTCCCCTTTCTGGGTGCCGTTTTCTAATACATCTCGCAACAACTCCAAATACACTTTCATGCTTTACTCCTCAAAATGATCTCTCTATTGACCCTACACAAGGGGTTTGTCTGGTACAAAAGTATACTACGTTCGCACGCCGGGGTAACTAATTCACGATGGGATTTATTGCAAGGCAGACAGGGACCCCGAGCTCGGGGTCCCGAAGTAGTTTAAGCGCTCGCTGTCGAGGTGCGCTTGTGGCTCCAAAGCATCAAGCCAAGGCCACCAATCATCATAGGTAAGGATAAAATTTGACCTTGAGAAATCATGCCAGCATACAAACCAATATGCGCATCCGGTTCACGGAAGTACTCAACGATAAAGCGGAATGTACCGTAGCCAACCAGGAACAAACCAGCAATACTGCCAGCCGGACGCGGCTGCTTGCGATACCAAATCAGCATGATGAATAACACCAAGCCTTCCAAAAAGGCTTCGTAGAGTTGCGACGGGTGACGAGCAAGCGGGCCGCCTGTCGGGAAAACCACCGCCCAGGGCACATCTGTGGGGCGACCCCACAACTCACCATTGATGAAGTTACCAATACGCCCGGCCAACAGGCCCACAGGGACCATAGGTACTACAAAGTCGCCCACGGCCAACGGTGACTTCTTAAATCGCCATGCAAAGATAAATATACCAGCAATGACACCCAATGCGCCGCCATGGAAGGACATGCCACCCTGATCGATGCGCAGCAGGTACATCGGGTTTTCAAGGAAGAGGTTGAACTGGTAGAAAAATACGTAGCCAATTCGTCCACCCAGGATAACCCCCAACATGCCATAAAATAGCAAGTCACTAACTTCATCTTTAGTCCAACCCGAATTGGGCTTATCGGCTTCTTTATTCGCCCACCACATGGCAAACGCAAAACCGATTAAATACATCACGCCATACCAGCGCACACTCAGGGGTCCAATCGAAAAGATAATTGGATCGATTTCTGGAAACTGCAAAGCCATCGCTTTCCCTCAATAAAATAACATTTTTCCCGCAATCACCACGAGCAGTAACGCGAACACTTTCTTAATCACTGGCACCGGCAGATAGTGCGTTGCTTTGGCGCCCATTGGCGCGACAAACCAGGATGTCAGCACAATACCAAATAATGCCGGCAAATACACAAAACCGGCAAACCCGTCTGTTAATTTCAATGCCTGTCCACCCGACACGACATAGCCAACAGAGCCAAATAAGGCAATCACAATCCCACTGACTGCCCCGCAGCCTATCGCTCTGCGCATATCCACAGAAAAGTAGCTCAACAGTGGCACAATCAATACGCCACCGCCAATCCCTATCATCGCGGACAAAGCGCCCATCAGGGTGGTGATAGCGGTTAAAACCGGGCCAGGCGGCAAGTCGCGCGGCTTTTCAGGGGCTGATGATTGAGAACTGAAGACCATTTTAACGGCAATAAGCAACACTGAAATGACAAACGTCCACTTTACCCAGTGCACCGGGATCAGTGAAACCATAAAGCCACTGACTAAAGCGCCCAGAGCCACGCCCGTCATCACCCAGGGCGCAATCTCCCAGGGCACATTGTGATTTCGGTGGTGCGCCAGCGCGGAGGAGGTTGACGTAAATAATATTGACGCCAAAGACGTCGCAATGGCCACAACAATCACATGTTCATTAGCCAGCACCTCGAAATACAATAAAATTGCCGACAGTACCGGGACGATGATCAAACCGCCGCCAATGCCTAATAACCCTGCAAGGAAACCAACCACACAGCCAAGCAAGGCGCAGCTCAAAATGAGTAACACACTGATTGTCATAAAGACGCTCTTATTATTATGGGCGCGTTATAGTAACGTATCTGAGCGAACGCCTCCAGTCGCGGTTCAGACAGTATCACTTTTGGTATAAAGTAACTCACTTAGCCCATGCGCTATCAGAAATTCACGTAATAGACGGTGAACCTGTTTGGCACTGGATGCCATAAGGCACTGAGTGAGCAAGGCTTCCATATCTTTTACTGCAAGCCGGCGCAGTGTCCACTTTATCTTATTCAGGGAGGAAATATTCATACTAAGACGACGAAATCCCATTGCCACAAGTAAGATGGCACCTTCCGGCTCACCACCCAGCTCACCACACAAACTAAATGGTAGCTCTAGCTGCTGACAGTCATCGGCAATTTTTTTCAGTACCCGCAGCACACTGGGATGATAAGGCTCAAACAACTCAGCCACCTGTGCATTGGCCCTGTCTACTGCCAGCAGGTATTGCGTTAAATCATTGCTACCCACCGAGCAAAAATCGACTTTTTCAGCCCATTCAGGCAATAAAAAGATACTCGATGGCACTTCAAGCATCACGCCGATGTCGGGTTTATCTATGGTATAAAATTGGTCGGCCCATTCTTCTTGTAGTTCAAAGTAGGCCTGTTCAAGCAGACCCAGAGCTTCATCAACTTCCTCGGTATGGCTAACCATAGGCAGCATAATACGTAAATTGCCCAGGCCCGCATTGGCTTTAAGCATGGCCTTGAGTTGATCTAAAAACAGCTCTGGATGATCAAGCGTAACCCGGATCCCTCGCCAGCCAAGAAAGGGGTTATCTTCACTGATATTAAAGTAGTCCAGTACCTTATCGCCCCCTATATCCAGCGTACGCATAATGACAGGCTCAGGATGATAGCGAGCCAGCACATCGCGATACCAGCTCTCCTGCTCAGCCTGAGAAGGGAATTGTCCACGCTGCATAAACCAGGCTTCGGTACGATACAAGCCCACACCATCACAGTACTTAGCACTGAGATGCTCGGTCGATAAGTCCAGGCCGGCATTGAGCAACAGACTGATGCGTTCACCATCCGCAGTGACAGAGGATAAATGGTGTTCAGCTTCAAATTTGTCGTGTAGCTGGCCCTCTTTGAGCTTGAGTGCGGAGTACTCATTACGTAACACGTCGGAAGGCGAAATGTAAACACGCCCTGCGTAAGCATCGAGGATCATATCTTTGCCATCGAACTGCAACAAGGGTATGTCTTCAATCCCCCAAATAGCAGGGATCCCCATTGCCCGAGTCAAAATGGAGGCATGTGAGTTTGCCGAACCGTGCACACTGATGACCCCTTTGAGTTTGTTTTTAGGGACCTCGGCCAGCATCGCGGGTGTCAGTTCGTTGGCAATTAAAATGGTGTTATCCGGGTAGCTCTTAACCATGCTCTCGGTGCTGACCAGGTGATGCAGAACTCTGAGCCCCAGATCTCGAACATCGACCGCCCGCTCTCGTATGTATGGATCAGACATGGCTTCAAACTGCGTCACCAGCTCAGTAATAACATGCTTTAGCGCAGATTTAGCATTCCACCCCTGCTCCAGTTGCTGTTCAACACGCTGCCCCAGACTGCGGGCATCCAGCAGTTGCTGATACACTTCAAACACAGCCAGAGCTTCTTTGGGTAACGAATCGCTGAGAGTATTTTTCAGCACATGAAACTCTTGTCGGGTCGCAGCAACCGCCTGCTGGAATAATTGTCGCTGCTGATGTATTTGCTCACACTGCTGAGATTCAATACTGGCAAAGTCGAGTTTAGGGATAACGACAAAGGCTTCACCCAGGGCAATACCAGGCGCACTTGCAACCCCTTTAAGCACCGATGTTTTATGACTGGAAGCATCCTGCTTCAGGACAGATTGTAATTCCACCTGCGCAAGTTGTGAGGCCAGCTGGGCAGACAGTGTAATTAAGAAGGACTCCTCATCATGGCTGAAGACGCGCTCTTCTCGTTGCTGAACCACAATCACGCCCAGCACTTTTCGTTGATGCACAACAGGTACAGACAAAAAGGCATTGTAGCCCTCTTCGTGCACCTCGGCGTGTAATTTGAATCTGGGGTGACTCTGGGCATGCGCGATATTGATGGGCTCTTCACGCTGGGCAACCAACCCAACCAGACCCTCTGTGAAGCCGACCCGAAATTGGCCAACGGCGTCCGGATTGAGGCCGTCACTGGCCATCAGTACAAAGTTGTCCTGACTATAATCGGCAAAGTAAACGGAACAACACTCAGTGTGCATTGCTTCCTTAACCATCATCACAAAGCGAGATAAGGCCGTTTCGAGGTTATCCTGCTGTGAGACTACCTCCGCGATGGTTCGTAATGTTGCTAACACACCTGACTCCTAAATTGGTAGAAATCGCTCTGTACTGCTCATTTACTCTTTCTGTTAAGCATAACCAACACTGGTGACGATACGCTATGCTATCTAACGACGTCGCCAGTGGTCTTTATGTGCATGTTCTTTACGATTAAAAGGCATCGCAAAGGGGGCAAACTCTTTCATCACCCTGCGGTATACATCGCGTTTAAACGACACAACCTGGCGCACAGGATACCAATAACTGACCCAACGCCAATCATCAAATTCAGGGTGATGTGTGCGCATTAAGTCTACATCTTCATCTTTGCACTTGAGTTTCAGCAGAAACCATTTTTGCTTCTGGCCAATACACACTGGACTTGAGTCTTTACGGATCAGTCGCTTTGGTAATTTATAACGTAACCAATGTTTTGAGCTGGCAACGATTTCCACATCTTCCGGTCGTAGCCCAACCTCTTCATGCAGTTCACGGTACATGGTCTGCTCGGGCGTTTCACCTTCATCCACACCCCCTTGCGGAAACTGCCATGAATGCTGGCCATAGCGCCGCGCCCAAAATACCTGCCCCTGATTGTTACAAATAACAATTCCTACATTGGCACGAAATCCTTCGGCATCAATCACCTTAAGTGCCTCGTATATTTGTTTGATATGATTTTGATTGTTCCACAACTCAGAGCACTGGGCAAATTTAATTCCTGCTTTTACGCAACTTACCCACAACTTGTGCATAAGTTTGACTAATCATGATGATTTTACAAACAAATCCACAATAACCTAGTCAAATTTGCATTTTCTCCACAGAATCTGTGGATAATTATGTTTATATACTTGTATTTATCCAATGGATGGCCATTTTTGACTCTGAATGATGTTGGATGAAATTTAAAAAAGCCATATAAATCAGAAAATTAAATCGAGATAGTGAGAAAGTCACAGCTTAAAGAATAACCCACAGAGAAGGCGTTCAAAAAACACACAAACCTGTATTAATCCACATTTCCTAATTATTTTTGTTACCATACGAGGCCAATCAGATAGTGACGAGCCAGACTGTGCAAAAGCCAACCCCACCCCAATCCATTGCTGAACTCATGACCCGTGTAGATGCCATTGCCGGGCAGACCCTGGGGGAACTGGCTGCGCAGTTTCATTTTAAAACCCCACAAGATCTGACCCGGGAAAAAGGCTGGCCTGGCCAGCTCATTGAATATGTGTTGGGAGCCAGTGCAGGCTCTAAACCAGTGCCTGACTTTGAGTTTATCGGTGTCGAACTAAAAACCCTGCCCATAGGCTATAACGGCAAACCACTCGAAACCACCTATGTGTCAGTGGTTCCCCTCACCAATCTGACCGGTTTACGCTGGCAAGACAGTACCGTAAAGAAAAAGCTTACTCATGTATTGTGGCTGCCGATTTTAGCGGAACGAGACATCGCCCCGGTTGATCGCACAATAGGGACAGGCTTTTTATGGCAACCAACTGCGATTCAGGAGCATCAGCTACAACGAGACTGGGAAGAACAAATTGAATTAATTGCACTTGGGCGTGTAGATGAGATCAGTGGCAAACTTGGTGAAGTAATGCAGATCCGACCAAAGGCCGCCAATAGTAAAGCGCTAACAGACGCCATTGGTCCACAAGGTAAACTGATAAAAACCCTGCCACGCGGGTTTTATCTGAAAATGCAGTTTACACAGGGTATTTTGTCGCAACAGTATGCTGGTTGAGCCTGATTGAATATGTCAGGCTCTCTGTATCAAATGACTACTTTTTCAAACTGATATGGTAAAAGCCATGATCTTCAAAAGTAACCCAGCTTCCTTTGTTACAGTCCGCTGCAGTCCCTTTGCTGAAGTATACTACCACCTCTTTTTGTGCACCAAGTGCAACCAATAAGCTACTGTATACCGCGTTACAGAACTTGCCTTTTTCCGAATCGTTTAAAAAACAGATCCCACCATTACTTACTACACCATCTATAGAAGCATACAATCGACTATTCGCTCCCAGTGATACTGAACTCACTTTACCTTTACATGAGTAGTTTGCAAATGCAGGTGCACTAATGCTGGCTGCAACCAAAGAAATAGACGCAATAAGTTTTTTGAATTTCATAATAAGTCCATTATTAATTATTATCTGGCCGGGTATGATACAGGAACATAGAGTAAATTGCACAAAAAAGCCGCGTTAAATTACGCGGCTTTTTTATCTGGTCAGATTGATTACTGACCTATAAACCAAGGCAATTTAGCTAAACAACTTGTGGGTTAGTGGCAGAACGCATCATTCCCACAGCCGCTTCAATGGTTATTTCTTCAGAGCAAATTTTTTCATGCCCAGTTTATCTAACGAAATCCATCTTCCTGTTGGACAGGTTGTGGTGTCTTTAAACCAAAAAGTGACCTCCTGCTGAGTTGTCAAAGCCACCAATAAAGCGCTATAGATACCCTGACAGTATTCACTTTGGCTGCCATTCAAATGGCAAATACCTGCATCGTGTGCTCTGCCACTAGATCCATTCCAGTTGGTCATGGTAACCAGTAATCGACTACCCGGGTCCAGCTGAACGTTGCTTACTTTTGCCGTACACACAGCTTCAGCCGCATTTACGTTAGCTGAATATCCAAATGCGAGTGCGCCGAGCATAAGGCAAGAGCTTAAATACTTCATAATTTTTGATGGTTCCTATCAGTTCCGAGTGAAAGCCTGTTGACGAGTTCAGACTACTAAGCTTCACAATAAAATTGAGGGACATTATACTGATTTTGTAGAGCGGACTGAAGTTCAAATGCTGTGGGATGAGCTAACTGCATAATAGAAAAGGCCAGCAAAAAATGCTGGCCTAAAAGCTTTCTATCTAATTTAGGACGGATCAGATAACAGAAATTACTGACCTTTGATCTCGCTACGACCTTTGTAGACAGCCTTATCGCCAAGCGCTTCTTCGATACGTAATAGCTGGTTGTACTTAGCAACGCGGTCAGAACGACACAGTGAACCTGTCTTGATCTGGCCAGCTGCTGTACCCACAGCTAAGTCTGCAATCGTTGCGTCTTCTGTTTCGCCTGAACGGTGAGAAATAACCGCTGTGAAGCCTGCATCCTGCGCCATCTTGATTGCATCCAGTGTTTCAGACAGTGAACCAATTTGGTTGAACTTAATCAGGATAGAGTTACCGATCTGCTCATCGATACCACGCTTAAGGATCTTCGTGTTGGTAACGAACAAATCGTCACCGACCAGCTGGACTTTATCACCGATCTTATCTGTCAGGATCTTCCAGCCAGCCCAATCACTTTCGTCCAGGCCATCTTCGATAGAAACGATTGGGTAACGTGCTGCCAGATCGGCCAGGAAGCCTGCGAAGCCTTCAGAATCGAATGCTTTGCCTTCACCCTGCAGGTCATATTTGCCGTCTCTGTAGAACTCAGAAGCTGCACAATCCAGCGCCAGCGTCACATCCTGGTTCATTTCATAACCTGCTGCGGCAACCGCTTCAACGATCACTTCCAGAGCTTCTTCATTTGATTTAAGATCTGGTGCAAAGCCACCTTCATCACCTACAGCGGTATTCAGGCCACGTGACTTAAGTACTTTTTTCAGGCTATGGAAGATTTCTGCACCCATGCGCAGTGCTTCACGGAAGCTTTTCGCACCAACCGGCTGAACCATGAACTCCTGAATATCAACGTTGTTGTCTGCGTGCTCACCGCCGTTCAGAATGTTCATCATAGGTACAGGCATAGAGTACTGACCAGCAGTGCCATTGATGTCTGCAATGTGTTCGTACAGTGCAACACCTTTTTCCTGAGCAGCAGCCTTAGCGGTTGCCAAAGACACTGCCAGAATCGCGTTTGCACCCAGCTTTTCTTTGTTTTCAGTGCCGTCTAAATCCAGCATCAGCTGATCGATTGCACGTTGTTCCAGGGCATTGTGTCCGTTCAGGGCTGCTGCAATTTCATTGTTCACATAGTTTACCGCAGTCAGTACACCTTTACCCAGGTAACGAGCTTTATCTCCGTCACGTAATTCAAGTGCTTCGCGAGTTCCTGTTGATGCACCTGATGGTGCACATGCGCGGCCCCATGCGCCCGACTCTAAATGAACATCGGCTTCAACGGTAGGGTTACCACGTGAGTCCATAACTTCACGGCCAATCACTTTTACGATTTTTGACATCTTGATTCCTCTTTTCCCAAAGTGGTGAGTGTGTTGTGTGTCTGCTTTCGCATTGCTATATAACCGCGCTGGGTTTATTGATGGCCCATGCAAAGTGGAGCCTGACAGTTACATAGCGATGCGCTGGATTATTTAACGCATTCGGTAATTAAAAAAGCCGTGCACTGAGGCACGGCTTTTTATTATTAAGAGTCAGCTTTTTGGTAGCTGAACGCAGCTGCAACGAAACCCTCAAATAACGGGTGGCCGTCGCGTGGCGTAGAAGTAAACTCAGGGTGAAACTGAGCGGCAATAAACCAAGGATGATCTTTATTTTCGATGATCTCAACCAGCTTTTTGTCTTCTGACAGGCCAGTGAATGCCAGACCAGCCTGCTCAAGGCGCTCAACATAATGGTTGTTCACCTCGTAGCGGTGGCGGTGACGCTCTGTGATCTCCGCATTGCCATATACGTCGCGTACTTTTGAACCTTCTTTCAGGTGACACAGCTGAGCACCCAAGCGCATTGTGCCGCCCAGATCCGACTCTTCGGTACGGGTTTCAACCTTACCATCAGCATCTAACCATTCAGTGATCAGACCAACTACCGGATGAGGTGATTTGGTATCGAACTCAGTCGAGTTAGCACCTTCCAAACCCGCTACATTGCGTGCGTATTCAATCAGTGCAACCTGCATTCCCAAACAAATGCCCAGGTAAGGTACCTTGTTTTCACGAGCATATTTGGCCGCCAGGATCTTACCTTCAACACCACGGTTACCGAAACCACCCGGTACCAAAATCGCATCCAGATGCTCGAGCAGTTCAGTGCCTTTGCTCTCGATGTCCTGTGAATCAACATACTCGATGTTTACGGTCACTCGATTCTTAAGTCCCGCGTGCTTAAGTGCTTCATTGACTGACTTGTATGCGTCTGGCAATTCAATGTATTTGCCGACCATACCAATGGTCACTTCACCAGTCGGGTTTGACTCCTGATATAACACTTGTTCCCACTCTGACAGGTCCGCTTCCGGTACATCCAGATAGAAACGACGACATACCAGGTTATCCAATTCCTGAGATTTAAGCAGCGCAGGGATTTTGTAGATGCTATCTACGTCCTGCAATGAAATAACGGCTTTTTCTTCTACGTTCGTGAACAGTGCGATCTTAGCACGCTCATTGGCTGGTAATTTGCAGTTTGAACGACAAACCAAAATATCCGGTTGAATACCAATTGAACGCAATTCTTTAACAGAATGCTGAGTTGGTTTAGTTTTCACTTCGCCCGCAGCGCCCAGGAAAGGTACTAGGGTCAAATGCATAAATAAAGCGTGCTCACGGCCCAGCTCAGTACCGAGCTGACGGATCGCTTCAAGAAAAGGTTGTGACTCGATGTCACCCACAGTACCACCAATTTCAACAATGGCGATATCGTGGCCTTCAGCGCCTTCAAGTACACGACGTTTAATGTCGTTGGTGATGTGTGGGATCACCTGAATAGTCGCGCCCAGGTATTCACCTTTACGCTCGCGACGCAGCACATCTTCAAAAACACGACCTTGTGTGAAGTTGTTACGGCTGGTCATTTTGGTGCGAATGAAACGCTCATAGTGACCTAAATCCAGGTCAGTTTCTGCGCCGTCTTCTGTCACAAAGACTTCACCATGTTGGATCGGGCTCATCGTGCCAGGGTCAACATTGATATAAGGATCCAGCTTAAGGATAGTGACGTTTAAACCACGCGCTTCTAATATTGCAGCTAATGAAGCAGCAGCAATACCTTTACCCAAGGAGGAAACAACTCCGCCCGTTACGAAGATAAATTTTGTACTCATGCGAACCCTAGAATATCAGGAAAAATGGAATTTAAATAAGAATCAAGACGGGGCAATAGTATAGCAAAAACGCTAGGGGCAATCCAGCGAAAAATCACCCCCTTTAATTATTCTCACCTGAACGCTGACGTCGCTTGACCTCTTCCCAGGCATCATCCATTTGCGCCAAACTGGCGTCAGATAAGGCTATCTGTTGTTCCGCCAGAATACCTTCAATGGCGCTAAAACGGCCAATAAATTTGTCACTCGCGCGACGTAGTAGCTGTTCCGGGTCACGTTTTACATGTCGCACTACATTCACGGTGGCAAACAACAAATCTCCCAACTCCTCAGCACTGTGCTCAGACAGCGGGTCCTGACTCAGTGCTTCATTCACCTCAGTGACCTCTTCAGCCACTTTATCCAGCGCGCCCTGATAAGTAGGCCAGTCGAACCCCAAAGAAGCCGCGCGCCTTTGAATTTTCGCCGCCCGCGAAAGAGCGGGCAGGTTTAATGGCACATCGTCACCAAAGCCCGTAGACTGAGCACCACGCTCAGTGTCTTTGATTGCCTGCCACTGCGCCTGTAATTCGGCGTCACTCAATGTCGCATCCGGTGTGTCAAAAACATGGGGGTGACGGCGTACCAGCTTATTGTTTAGCCCCTTCACTATGTCTTCAAACTCAAACAACCCGGCTTCTTTACCCAACTGGGCATAAAATATCACCTGAAACAGTAAATCCCCCAACTCATCTTTGAGCCCGGCAAAATCTTGCTTTTCTATGCTATCGGCCACTTCGTACGCTTCTTCCAGTGTATGTGGCACTATGCTTTCGAAGGTCTGTTGTTGATCCCAGGCGCAACCCTTTTGTGGATCGCGCAGGGTCGCCATGATATCCAGCAACTGCTGTAACGGGGCACTCATACTCAGTGTTGTCTCCTGGCTTCAAACACGCCTTCAATCTGCATCAGTTTAGTAAGTAGGCGATTCATTGCACCTAGGTCGCCCACTTCCAGTTTCATCGTGAAAATCGCGACATCTTTGTCATCCAGGGTATTGACGTTCATATTCATCACATTGAGTTTTTCGTTGGCCAGCACCGAACTGATGTCGCGGATCAGGCCATGGCGGTCATTAGCTTCAATATGTAGGGTAACGGCATAACTGGAACGGACTTCGTCCGCCCAGCTGACAGCGATTTCCCGCTCTGGGTGCTGCTCACAAATATGGGCAAAAGAATCACAATCGGCGCGATGCACCGCAATGCCCCGCCCCTGGGTGATATAACCCACGATTTCATCACCGGGTACGGGCTGACAGCACTTTGCAACATGGCTCATCAGATTACCAACGCCCTCCACCACAATGCCATTACTATCGCCCTTGTGTTTTTTCGGCGCGCTCATTTTGAGCTTAGGCATAGGCTCAGGTTTGTCCTGCACGTAGTTCAGGAACTGATTAATACGAATATCACCGGCCCCAATGGCCACCATCAAATCGTCGAGCTCTTTAAAATTAAACCGTTCAATGGCTGAGTCTAGATCCTTGTAAGTCAAATCCAGCTTTTGCAGGTGCCCATCGAGGATCTCTTTACCAGCCTGAAGGTTTTTATCTCTGTCTTGTTGCTTAAACCAGTGATGTATCTTGCTGCGCGCTCTGGATGAATGAACATATCCCAAAGACGGACTAAGCCAATCCCGACTTGGCGAGGGGTTTTTCTGAGTCAGTATCTCGACCTGATCGCCAGTCGATAACTTATGGGTAAACGGCACTATCTTGCCAAATACCTTGGCACCAATGCAGCGATGGCCAACATTGGAGTGAATATAGTAGGCAAAATCCAATGGCGTGGCGCCCAGTGGCAGATCAAAAATATCGCCTTTGGGTGTAAAGACATACACTCGGTCTTCCACAACCTGATTTTTTAACTCTTCCGCCAGTTCACTACCATCAACCACTTCTTCTTGCCATTGCAGCAGTTTTCTCAGCCAGCTGATTTTTTGCTCGTACCCCGAGCCACGACCCGGCAAAGCACCTTCTTTGTACATCCAGTGCGCCGCTACGCCCAGTTCTGCATCCTGATGCATGGCCTGGGTACGGATCTGGATCTCAACGGTTTTACCTTCAGGGCCAAAAACCACCGTGTGAATTGACTGATAACCATTCTGTTTAGGCGTCGCAACATAGTCATCAAATTCTTTGTGCAGATGTCGCCAATTGGTATGCACTATGCCCAGCGCACCATAACAATCCTGAATTTCATTGACCACCACCCGCATGGCGCGGATATCAAACAGCTGATCAAACTCATAATTCTTTTGCATCATTTTTTTATAGATGCTGTAAATATGCTTAGGACGGCCGTACACTTCAGCCTCTATACCGGCGTCTTTAAGCTTATTCTGGACTAACTCCACCATACTGGCCATGTAGGCTTCACGATCAAGGCGTTTGTCTGACAGCTGCTTGGCAATGTTTTTATAGGTTGTTGGATGCAAATAGCGAAATGAGAGATCTTCGAGCTCCCACTTGAGTTGCCCTATTCCCAACCGGTTTGCCAACGGCGCAAAGATATTAGCCGTGGCCTTTGCGGCCACCACGCGTTCTTCTTCAGAAGCATTTTTTACCGCGCGCAGGTAGCAGATCTGCTCGGCCAGCTTGATCACCACAGCACGCACATCTTCTACCATGGCCAATAACATGCGACGAATTTTGTCGATTTGCAGACTGCCTTTCCCTTGGTGTGCCAAAGTACTGATCGACGCCATTTGTTCAACGCCTTTGAGCAACAAGGCAACATTTTCACCTTGTGCCTGCTCAATGGCATCAAGCTCAACTTGCCCGGATAGGAAGTAAGGGGTCAAAAATGCGCCAGCCAGCGACTCTGAATCAAAATTCAGCTCTGCCAGTATCTCAACCATTTCAATGGCTTTGGCCAGGGTGGTGGTTGAATCATCTTGTGGACACAGAGCATAAACCTGGTCCAGTCGGTCTCGTTTTTCCTGCGCTAAGTTCAGTAACGCAAGCCGAGCATGAAAATCAGCTGGCAGACCGGATTGATGAGACTGGCGAGTCGCAACCATATAACTACCTCCTTTGGAACAACGCCATGGTTTCTATATGTCCTGTGTGTGGGAACATATTCATTAAGCCTATTTTATCGACCACAAAGCCAGCTTCCAGTAACAGTGCCGCATCTCTGGCCATAGTCACCGGATCGCAGGACACATACAAAACCTGTTTAAATTGCGTCAACGGCAACTGGCGTAGTACTTCATACGCACCTGTGCGTGAAGGGTCTAACACCAGTACGTCCAGCGACTCATGAAACCAAGTTGCTTCTGTCAGTGGTTGAGTCAGATCAAACTGATGAAAACTGACTGTGTCGATGTGGTTAGTGTGCGCATTTTGTCGTGCCATTGCAACCGACTCAGCTACCCCTTCGACAGCAACCACTTCGTTCGCTTGTTTTGCCAGCAATAGCGAGAAGTTACCAATCCCACAAAACAGATCCAACAGACGCTCCTGGCCTGTCAAAGCCAGCCAGTCCAGCGCCTGATTTAGCATCAACTCGTTAATGTCCCGATTAACCTGAATAAAGTTACTCAGTTTAAATTCAAACGTCACACCGGCACTTTGATAAGCTGGCAATCTGTCATAACTCGGCTCCGTCTTGCCATCATCCCAGATCAGCTGCCAGTTATGCGCCGCAAGGCGCTCAGCGACATGCATTTTAGCCTGCTCACTGACTGCGCGAATATGACGAAACAGCACAAATGCGCCGTTGTCAGCCGCACACAGCTGAATATGGCTGACGCTGCGTAGCTCCGGATGACTATTTAACGCTTGCCGTAACGCGTCAAAGCCACCCGCAAAGGCATCGACCATCACCGAACAGTGGTTAATTTCGATGATCTTCTTCGACCCTGCTGCCCGAAAACCCAATTTAACCTGATCGTTTTGTTTATCATAAATACAGGCGATGCGCGCTGCACGACGATAATGCCGCGCCTGGCCTGTCAAGGGTGACATCCAGGGCAGCTCAGTTGTACCGGCAAATTTGTCAAACAACGCACTCACCGCTTGCTGTTTGTGTACCAGCTGCGCACTGGCGTCCAGATGTTGCAACGAGCAGCCACCACACTGTTGATAGTACTCACAAAATGGCGTAACCCGCTGCTCACTTGGCGTAAGCACTTTGACGGTGCGCGCTTCGAAAACACGACTTTTCTGGGTGTGAATGCGCGCTTTAACCCGCTCAGAACTCAGTGCGCCATCGACAAAGCCAACTTTGCCCTGGTGTCTACATACACCTCGTCCCTGGTGATCTAATGAGTCGATCTGCAGTTCCACTGTCTCGACTTGCTTACTACGTTGTTTAGAAGATTTTCCAGCACGAAATATTTGTGCCATATTGCCGCCCCTATAAGATTGCTAAACACCTGTTAACTCGATACTCTAGGACTCAGACTACTTACTGTTTTACATCCAATTTATGTCTAAATTGAGTTTACGCGACAGCGTATTAGTGTTGACCCTGATCCCGACGGTGTTAATCGGCCTGGTACTTGGCGGCTATTTTACTATAAATCGCTACGTTGAGCTTGAACAAATCCTCAAGCAACAAGGCACCAGTCTGGCCAATACATTGGCAATGACAGTGGAGCAACCGCTGGCCGAAAGAGATAAAGCCAGATTGCACCGGGTGATCACCACTACGCATAATCAACATGGCAATTTCGTCAATAGCATCGCGCTGTTCAATGAAGACAATCAGTTGCTTTTAACCAGTAACTACCACAATGACTTTAATCAGCTGCATTATCGTGGCAATGTAACTGAGCTGCATGCGACAGAAATCGTCCAGTACCTCGACAGATACATTATTTTTGCGCCGGTAAAACTACAACAACAACCCGCCTCCGACTGGCAAAATGCCCATACCCGCACCACCGCCGTGTTGATGATAGAACTGAGTAAAGATCAAGCAATCATTGGCCAACAACAGGCCCTGCTATTCAGTGGTGCTATTATCATGGTGGCCTTGTTGCTCAGTGCCTTTGTATCAACCCGACTGAGTCGGATGTTCTCAACCCCCCTGTCTCATTTGTTGCTGGCCACAGACAAACTCCTTGAAGGCAAAACCAAAATCGGTGTAGAACAGCCGATGCAGGGCGAGTTTGACTTGCTCCGTGAAGGCCTGATCACCATCAGCGAAAAAATGGTGCTCCAACGCGATGAAATGCAAAAGCACATCGATCAAGCAACCTGCGATTACCGGGAAACCCTGGAGCAATATGAAACTCAGAACATTCAGCTGAACATTGCCAAAAAAGAAGCACAGGTCGCCAACCGGGTTAAGTCTGACTTCCTGGCCAAAATGAGTCATGAATTAAGAACCCCGCTTAACGGCGTTATCGGCTTTACCCGCCAACTGTATAAAACCCCACTCAACAAACACCAAAAAGACTATCTGGATACCATAGAGTTGTCTGCCAATAGCCTGTTGACCATCATCAGTGACATTCTGGATTTCTCTAAACTCGAAGCCGGCGCGATGGAGCTTGAAAGTATCCAATTCCAGCTCAGGGATGCGGTCAATGAGGTCATGACGCTGCTTGCACCCAGTGCCTATGAAAAGCAACTGGAACTGTCGATTGCCATTAATCGCCAGGTACCGGACAACCTGGTCGGCGACCCTACGCGCTTTAAACAGGTGCTGATCAACCTGATCAGCAATGCCGTGAAGTTTACCGAAAAAGGCTCAGTCAAAGTCGACATCAGCCATCGCCTCAAAGGGGATAGTCAGACATCACTCCTGATTTCTGTTAGTGATACCGGTTTGGGCATTGCTCAGGAGAAACAAGACACACTCTTTACCCCGTTTGCGCAAGCCGACTCCAGCATTACCCGCAAGTTCGGCGGCACGGGGCTTGGCTTAATCATCACTAAACACATTGTTGAAGCCATGAGTGGTCGAATCACGCTGAACTCTGCCCCGGGCAATGGCTCCTGCTTTACCTTTAATGCCATTTTTAACCTGCCAAGCCGCTTGTTCGACGATGACCTGCCGACTAAGCCGCTTGAGAACAAGCGCGTGTTGTATTTTGAACCACAAGAGCATACCCGCAATGCCGTTCAGGCTCAGCTGGAAGACTGGGCAATGCAGGTCACCTGCTGTAAAAATGAAGACACTTTCTTCGCCGCATTAGAGCAAGAGTTTAGGTATGACATCTGCCTGATAGGCAATATGGCAACGGTAGACGACATGCAAACCGTAAAGGCCTATATCACTCAGGCCAGAGAGATGGCGGATTACCTGTATTTGATGGTGAATACCATCTCTCACAACATGCGCGAGTCGTTAATTGGCAGTGGTGCAGACGCCTGTATTAGCAAACCCATGCATCACCGTAAACTGTGCGATATGCTCGCTGCACCTTACCGCTTAGATCACCCCAGTGTGTCGATTGACGATACGGATTTGGCGCACTTACCGCTCAAAGTCATGATAGCCGATGACAATGATGCCAATTTAAAGCTGCTTTATACTTTGCTGGAAGAACAAGTAGACACCATAGACACCGCCCACAACGGCGCACAGGCCGTCAGCTTATGTAAATCACAAAAGTATGACCTGATATTTATGGATATTCAGATGCCGATTATGGATGGCATCACGCATGCCGAACAATCAAAGAATCCTCACTCAATGACGATACCCCGATCATTGCAGTAACGGCCCATGCGTTGACCGGTGAAAAAGAGCAATTGATCAAAGACGGCTTCAACGGCTATATGACAAAGCCCATAGACGAAGACATGTTACGTCAGATCATTTGTGATCACAGCCCCTCGCTGCCACCGGAAAAACAAAAAACACAACAGCCTCAGGTTGCCAGTATTGCCCCGTTTGAAAGCCATTTGCTGGACTGGGAGTTAGCATTACAACGTGCAGGTAATAAACCTGAACTGGCGCTGGAGATGCTGGACATGCTGTTGCAGAGTGTGCCCGAAACCTTAGAGCAGCTGAATGGCTCTGCACAACAGGAAGACACCCAAACTTTGCTGACCGTGATCCATAAATTTCATGGTGCCTGCTGTTATACCGGCGTCCCCACGCTCAAGAACCTGGCCGAAACGCTGGAAACGGCATTAAAACAATCACGCGATTTTGATTACATTGAACCGGAATTGTTGGAGCTGATTGACGAACTGGAACATTTAGAGCGAGATTCACAAACAGTATCGGGACCGACACTCACACATTAGCGCACGTAAAGGGGTTGCCCGCTATACTTCAGCAACCTTACAGGCATTAAAAAAGGCGCTGATGCGCCTTTTTTATTTGCACGACACTTATAGTGCGGCAAAGATCTCGTCAGTTTTCGCAGCACAGATGAAGTCATTTTTGTGCAGACCTTTGATAGAGTGGCTCCACCAAGTTACCGTCACTTTGCCCCATTCGGTCAGCAGACCAGGGTGATGACCTTCATCTTCCGCCATATCACCCACTTTGTTAGTGAATGCAATGGCTTGCTTGAAATTCTTGAACTTATAAACACGCTCAAGCTGCATAATGCCATCACGTACTTCTGGCACCCAATCCGGGATCAGCTTGATCAGTTCAGCTAATTCGGCATCTGACACTTTAGGCGCATCCGCACGACACGCTTCACATTTTTGTGCACTTAAATCAGACATCAATAAATCCTTAACTTGCTAGTTTGTTTTTAGGTGGGAACTTAGGCTCAAACAGGCCCAGCTCTTTGGCCTTGCGTACAAGCGCCATAATATCCATTTGTGAGATCTCAAACAAATCATCAATGGCGTTAATGGTGTAGTACAAAGGCTGCATAATATCAATTCGATAAGGCGTACGCAGTACATCAAGTACTTCTAACGGGTTAATCTCTGGCTCACCACTGTAAACATATTGAGTCTCACCCGGGCTCGACAAAATCCCACCGCCATAAATACGCAGACCATCTTCGGTTTGCATCAGACCGAACTCAACGGTGAACCAGTAAAGACGAGCCAGATAGACACGATCTTTTTTCTCCGCAGCGTAACCTAACTGGCCATATCTATGTGTGAACTCAGCAAAAGCTGGGTTGGTCAGCATGGCACAGTGACCGAAAATTTCGTGGAAAATATCCGGCTCCTGAAGATAATCAAACTCCTCGCGGCTACGGATAAAAGTTGCAACCGGAAATTGTTTGTTCGCAAGGAGGCGGAAAAACTCATCAAAGTCGATCAACGCAGGGACTGGCGCAACCTGCCAGCCAGTTTCGCGCTCCAGTGCTTCATTCAGCTCATGCAACTGCGGAATACGATCGTGAGGTAAATTGATTTTTTGCAGGCCTTCGAGATACTCATCACACGCTTTGCCTTTAATGCACTCAAGCTGTCTGGCAACCAGCTCAGACCAGATCTGATTTTCTTCTTCTGTCCATTCGATCAGGCCCTGCTCGTTGGGCTGCTTAGACGTGTATTTACTCGATTTAGCCATAGTAACCTTCTTGGTAATGCGTCGTGTATGAACAAAAACAACGCGTCAAAGTGTTATCCGGATACTATGTAAAAGTGAGGAAAAGTTTAATAGCCAGGCCTGAAATCGACCTGGCCAGAAAGGTCATTTTTGTACACTTAAAATTACACAAATAGACACAAAAACATACACCCTATGTTTTACAAGGCTTGCAGAGCGAGTAACTGTAAATTATTATATACACAAAAACGCATTCTCTAGGTCAGCGATGATATCTTCCACCGCTTCCAGTCCCACAGAAATGCGGATCAGACCATCAGAAATCCCAGCTGCCTGACGCTCTTCTGGTGTGTAGGGAGAGTGCGTCATCGATGCCGGGTGCTGGATCAGCGTTTCTGGATCGCCCAGACTCACGGCCAGTGTGCAAAGCTCAGTGGCATTAATAAACTTCTCACCCTCACTGACTCCGCCTTTGATCTCAAATGCAATGACACCACCAGCCCCTTTCATTTGCTCACCAAGGAATCGATAACCTGGATGAGACGGCAAGCCCGGGTAGTAAACGGTATCCACCTTCGGATGGCCATCAAGGAACTCAGCCACTTTCTGTGCATTTTCGCAGTGACGTGCAACGCGCACATGCAAAGTTTTAAGGCCACGATTGATAAGCCAGGCATCGTGTGGACTGATGGTCGCGCCGATGTCTTTCAATACGGTCAGTTTGATAAGTTCGATATGCTCTGCACTGCCACACACAATGCCTGCGACTACGTCGCCATGTCCGTTGAGGTACTTGGTGGCACTGTGGATCACAATGTCGATGCCAAAATGCTTGGGTTTTTGCAGTAATGGCGTCATAAAGGTGTTGTCTACCACACTGATCAACTTATGCTGCTGAGCAAACTGCCCCAACATTGCCAAATCCAATACCGTCATATTTGGATTGATCGGTGTTTCGGCAAATAACATCTTACTGTTTGGCTGCACCGCGTCGGCCAGTGCCTGTGGATCGGTCATATCAACAAAGGTCACCTCGATACCGAATTTGGGCAACATGTGCGCAAATAAAGCGAAGCTACATCCATACAGGGCTTTGGATGCAATCAGGTGGTCGCCTTGCTGTAAAAAGCTCAGCACGGAAGCGGATACAGCGCCCATGCCAGTTGCGGTGGCCGCAGCATCTTCCATTTCTTCCAGCTGAGCGAGTTTTTCTTCCAGCTCTCGGGTGGTAGGGTTGCCAAGGCGAGTGTAGATATAACCTGCCTCTTCACCGGCAAAACGCGCAGCTCCCTGTGCCGCATCTTTAAACTTGAATGTTGAACTCTGATACAAAGGCGCCGTCAGTGCACCATGTGGATCATCAAAGTGGTGTGGACCATGAATACAGTTGGTCTGATCGTGTAACTTCTTCATTGCTTGCCTATTTTTGTTATTCGGATGAATACTAATTAGATATTCCATGGCACAAAAATGTACAAGCGTGCCGGACGCGCAGATGGCTAACCCGAGCCGGTTAAATTCACTCGGGTGTACACATAAGTTGTCATGAAAAATAGGAAAAGCCAGGGTTTCCTTTCATATCAAACCCCAAGAGAAAAGTATGTGCTCACATACTAAACTTTATTGGTCTTCTCCGACTTGTCAGGGGACTGACGAATTAACAGGTT
Organism: Pseudoalteromonas sp. PPB1; assembly: GCF_015356275.1. Classification (NCBI taxonomy): domain Bacteria; kingdom Pseudomonadati; phylum Pseudomonadota; class Gammaproteobacteria; order Alteromonadales; family Pseudoalteromonadaceae; genus Pseudoalteromonas; species Pseudoalteromonas sp. PPB1. The sequence goes on from NZ_JACEQV010000023.1 coordinate 59,834, forward strand.
TGCAAGTTGCCGCGCTGTTTGCGACAAGTATCCAGCAGCCGGCGCCTTAGCGGGTATAGGCCGACATAAGTCCATGGCTTTATAGCCCAGTCGGGCGGTGAACACGCCGGCGCTGAGCCCCTGTGCTGAACGCGCAGATAATTTACCCAACAGCTCCGCACCCAGACTGGTGGCCGCCAGGTCGCTCAGCAGCTCACTGGCACCGACAAAGACGATCTGCTTGAACAGCAAACGGTAAAGTTCGATGCGGCTACGGTATCCCAGTTTAATGCCGTACAACTGGCTGATCCGCTCTATCAATGTAACGCCCCGCCATAACACGGCCAGCATATCGGTAATGGCCATTGGGCTAATCGCCACCATCAGTGCTGACGTACTGGCAAACTGAGCTATCAAAGCCCGGGCCTGCTCGTCCAGGTCTTTTAATAAAGTCGCATCATATAAAGCCAGTACTTCCTGATCGGTAAAATGAGGCTGGACTGTCGCCATAAACTGACTAACCTGATGAGGATCATGCTGCTTTAACAGCGGCTTCAGCCAGGTCTGTGCTTCACCGATCTGGTTGCTGCTCATTAATCTTTGTGCCCCGGCGCGTTGCTGTTGCAACTTTTTAAGTTTGCCAAGCGCACGTATTTCCGACCAACAGAACTTGCCCAGCACAGCCAGCGCACTCACAATGACCACCCCATACAACCCGGCCAGCAGCCAACTGCGGCTGAGCGCCTCGATCAATGTCAGACCCATTTCTACCGGAATGAGAATGGCCAGTCCCAGCAGCAATAATTTGCGCCAGGTCAGCCCCGTGCTGACCGGTTTTGTGACGGTTTCCACATTGAGCGACTGCAACTGAGTATCCAGCGCCGCTTCCGGGACGTGTGATGTCCCAACCTCGATGTGCTCCGCGCTCTCGTCTATTCGTCGGGCTTGTTGCGTATCGCCGGGTTCTGTTGCTGGCTGGGCAGCCTGTGGGGCTGCTTCAACCCGAACTCGCCGTCCTCTGGGTGACTGGGCAGGCTCACTCATAAAAGTTTATCTCCCAATAAAAACTGTAATACATGGTCCAGACGAATATGTTCAATTTGCCCCTGATAAGCCGGGTAAGGCTCAAAAGACAAAAACTCATAGCCCTGTTTTGGCCACTGCTGCTCAGTCGGCAGATGCTCAGGCGGAATAGGCGGTAAATAACTGATATAGTTTGATTCACCAACCGGCTTACCATAAATACAAGACAGGGGTTTCCCCTGCTCAGTGAGCTGTTTTGGCTGCGTGCTCTTCACTGAAGAAATCGCCATCGTATCTATATCAACCCCTGAGAATTTCAGTTCGTTTTCGCAGGGGGTCAGTAAAGCGTGTAACAACCGGGTCAGCTTATCCTGATCTGCCAGCGCAACACTGTCACATTTATTGGCAGCAAACAGCACCTTATCTATGCTGGGACGAAATAAACGCCCCAGTAAACCACTTTTACCATGACGAAACATCGCCAGCGTATCGCTTAATGCAGCCTGAGTTTCCGTTAATGTGGTATGTCCATCGTTAAGCGCACTGAGCAAATCCACCAGCACCAGCTGGCGGTCGAAGCGGCAAAAATGCTCCCGGTAAAACGGGGTGATAACCTGCTTTTTATAGGCTTCAAAGCGCTGTTCGAGGTGGTGATACTGGCTCTGCTCAGATGCATTTTGTGGGGCTGGTAATGGAAAAAACTGCAAAATTGGTGCACGTCGAGCTCTCCGGGGATCAACATGCGGCCGGGCTGTAGCTGCGCCAGTTGAGTGTGTGCCTTAAGCTGCTTTAACACACCCGCATAGAGACCGGCCATCGTTGTGAGCTCGCTTTCATTCACCGCTGCGCATGCATCAAATTGTTCTAATTGCTGTAAAAAAGGCGCACTGACCTGTGCATAGTCGGTTTTTTTCAAACGATTGAGTTGTTGCTCACTCCAGGATGCAAAATCCTGATTCAACATCGGCAAATCCATTAGCCATTCACCCGGATAATCGATCAACTCCAGGTAAACAGTGTGGGTTTCACTGAGGTGCTGTCTGACCCCCTGCGCCGAGCGAAACTTCAACGCCAGCGTCAGGGTATTAATCCGCTGCGTGGAAGGTGGCCAGCTGGGTGGATCGGCCAGTAAATGCTGCACTGCATGTTGGTACTCAAACCGGGGAATGTCCAGTGCACTTTGTGGGACCTGCTTGCAGGCAATTAATCGCTGCTCTCGCACGACTTCAAAAAAAGGCAGGTTCTGTGCTGTCGCCTGAGTGGTTAAGTGTTTCACTAACGCCGTAATAAAGGCCGTTTTACCACTCCCGCTGAATCCGGTCACAGCCAGTTTGACATGTCTGTCCAGGCTTCGGGTGAGGGTTTTATGGGTGGTTTGCTGTAGCTTTTGCAGCGCCCTGGCAGTCAAGCCCGATACACTCATAAAGACACATCTTCCTTATTTTGTAGGCAAAGGTGGCAGGGCTGCCAATATCAGGCAGCGCCCCTTCGCACTCTGATCAGAGTTTGTTGATCTCGCGTTTTACCGTGTACTCACTCGAGGTGACGTACGTTTCCATGTGCTGGATACGGCCATCCAGGCGTGTTAAGCGTTCTTTCAGGTCAAACAGGGCCTGACGCGGCGGCTCACCTTTTTGCCAGACTTTAAACTTGACCGAAACAGGATCTTCAACTTTGCTCGAGTAGTTGCTGTCTGTGCCCGGCGTCGGTGGTGTTTCTGCTTTCTTGTCCAGAATAAACCAGCAAGCAATATAAACTACGATAAACAGTGGGCCACCTGATAACAACACAGCGGTTACAAACAGGATCCGAACCAGCCAAAGTTCCATGTCAAAGTAGTCACTGAGTCCGGCACATACGCCCGCTAACTTGCCCCTTTTCGGGTCGCGGTATAATTCTCGTCTACGTTTACTCATACTTTGCGTCTCCATTCTGGTGACTCTTGGTCAAGCAGGGCCTCCAACGTTTCAACGCGCTGCGCCATTTTCTCTGCTTTGTGTGCCAACTCTACCAGCTGGCGGTGCTCGTGTTCGCTCAGCCCCTGACTCACCTGCTTTTTGCTGCGATAGTGCAGGATCAACCATAGCGGCGCCACAACACTCATAAAAATGATGATCGGGACGTCTAACATCTCTGCATCAAACATATTCCTCTCCTGTCTAACCTGGGCACATTGTTGTTTTCATTATTGCACCTACCTTAACAGCAGGTGCAGTCAAATTCACTTATCGGCTAACTTTTTCTTCAACGCCTCAAGTTCATCGTCTACTTTTTCATTTTTTTGCAGATCGGCAATCTCATCAGCCAGCGATTTTTTGCCTAAATCGTATGATTCTACCTGAGACTCCAGTCCGTCAATTTTGCTCTCATAACGTTCGAAACGATTCAGTGCATCCTCAACTTTGCTGCTATCCAGCGCCTTTTTCACATCCAGACGTGATTCGGCAGAGCGCTGACGCAGTACAATGGCTTTTTGACGCGCTTTTGCATCGGCCAGCTTTTCCTGCAGCGTCGTCACTTCCTGTTGCAGCTTCTCAATGTGTGACTCAACATGTGACAATTCCTGAGACACGCTGTCTGCTGCATCCGTGGCTTTTTGCTTTTCTAGCAGCGCCGCACGTGCCAGATCCTCGCGGTCTTTAGTCAGTGCCAATTCTGCCTTTTGCTGCCAGTCATCGGCCTGCGTACGAAGCTGTTCAACACGACGCTCCAGCTCTTTCTTCTCTGCCAGCGTCTTTGCCGACGTCGAACGTACTTCAACTAAGGTGTCTTCCATTTCCTGAATGATCAAACGGACCATTTTTTCTGGATCTTCCGCTTTATCCAGAATCGCATTGATATTAGAATTAACAATATCAGCAAAACGTGAAAAGATTCCCATAATCTATTACCTCTTTGGTTAGTAATTTAGTTTGCTGATTAGATGTATCAATTAGCTTGCCAACTTTTCAATAAAATTACTTTATTAAAATCAACAAGTTATAATTATAGAAAAAGACTTTCGCTTCACCATTTTTTAAAATACACTAGATGTTAGTCAAAAATACTAAGAGTTAGGCAATATGAGCCAGTTTCGCCAACAGGATAATTTACTCGGCCAGTCGGATAGCTTTTTAGCTGTATTAGATCAGGTGTCGCAACTAGCACCTCTGGAAAAGCCAGTGCTGATCATCGGAGAACGTGGTACCGGTAAAGAACTGATTGCAGCCCGTTTGCATTACCTGTCAGAGCGGTGGGACCAGAACTATGTCAAACTCAACTGTGCCGCACTGAATGAAAACCTGCTGGAGAGTGAACTGTTTGGTCATGAAAGTGGCGCATTTACCGGGGCCAGCAAACGCCACGAAGGCCGCTTTGAACGCGCCAACAGCGGCACACTGTTCCTCGATGAACTTGCGAATACATCCGCCATGGTGCAGGAAAAACTGCTGCGGGTAATAGAATATGGCGAATTCGAACGGGTGGGCGGTAAACAAACGGTCAAAGTGGACACCCGCCTTGTTTGCGCGACCAACGAAGACCTGCCAACTCTTGCCGACAATGGTGAGTTTCGTCATGATTTGCTGGATCGGCTGGCGTTTGACGTCATCACCTTACCGCCGCTGCGCGAACGTAAAGAAGATATCCTGCTGCTGGCCGAACATTTCGCCATTAATATGGCCCGCGATCTGGGCTGGTCGTTGTTCAGTGGCTTTACCCGCAGCGCTACAGAGTTGCTGCTCGATTACCCCTGGCCGGGCAATATTCGTGAACTCAAGAATGTAGTAGAACGAAGTTTATATCGCCATGGCAGCGAACAGCTGGCCGTTCACCAGATTGTATTCGACCCGTTCGCCAGCCCTTATCGACCCACACAGAGAATTAAAAAGGCCGCAGAAACACCAGCTCCGGCAGCGGTTGCCCCTGTCGTCATGGCAGAAGCAACGCAAACCAAGCCCGCACCGGCCGCGTTTCCTTGCGATTTAAAAACGCTATCTAATGAATTTGAAATCGACCTGCTGCGTACTGCTTTAGAGCACAGCCAGTTTAACCAGAAAAAAACCGCTCAGAACCTCGGGCTAACCTATCACCAGTTACGAGGCTACCTGAAAAAGTACAACCTACTGGACTCGCAACAAGAGGCTTAGCCGTGGCTAACAGAGCAACTGATAAAACATCAACCCAGATGCCCCTCCCAGCGCACCTGGGCATACGCTGGCTGCTGCCCATTACCGCTTTACTCAGTACCCTGCTAAGTGGCTGTGGTGACAGAACCGCGCAAGCCCAGCGTAAAATCCAGGGCATCGTCTATTGCGCCGAAGCCAACCCGGTCTCGTTTAATCCACAGGTAACGACCACAGGCTCAACCATAGATATCATAGCCAACCAGCTCTACAATACCTTGATCAGTATAGATCCCCTTACCGCTGAATTTCGTCCGGAGCTGGCAACGGCGTGGGAGATCAGTGAAGATGGGAAACAAATCACCTTTACACTGCGCAAAGACGTTACCTTTCATAGCACAGACTATTTTACGCCAACGCGCACGATGAACGCGGATGATGTGGTGTTTTCGTTCAATCGCCTGTTCGACGTCTACAATCCTTTTCACTTTGTCGGTGATGCCAATTATCCCTATTTTCAAAGTGTCGGCATGGACCAGTTGATCCGCCGGATAGTCAAAGTAGACGATTACACGGTACGGTTTGAGCTATTCAGTAGTGAAAGTAGTTTTTTATCTAATATCGCCACTGACTTTGCTGTGATCTTGTCACAGGAATACGCCATGCAACTGGTAGAGCAGGAAAACAAACAGGATTTCGATATGCTGCCGGTAGGTACAGGCCCTTATAAATACAAAGGCTTCCTGCGTGATAACCTGATCCGATATCACAAGCACCCAGGTTACTGGAAACATGACCTGGCCATGGACCAGCTGGTGTATGACATCACCACCAATAATACCAGCCGTATTGCCAAAATGCTGACCAAAGAATGCGACATAACCGCTCACCCGAGCGCCACGCAGCTGGAAACCCTGGCGGCGCGCAGCGATATTCGGGTCGATAAGGCCGTCAACCTGAATGTCGGCTACTGGGCGTTTAACACTGAAAAGCCGCCTTTTGATAATGTCCTGGTGCGTAAAGCACTGGCGCACAGTATCGACTTTCAAAAAATCATGAAAGCGGTGTTTTACGGGAACGGGATCCAGGCCCGTTCCATATTGCCACCTTCTTCCTGGGCATTTCAGACTCAGGCAATGCCCAGCTATGACCCCGAGCGGGCTCGGGAATTTTTGATACAAGCAGGTTACCCTGACGGCTTTGAAATGGACTTATGGGCCATGCCGGTGTCACGTATTTATAATCCCAACGCGCGTAAAATGGCCGAGTTGATCCAAAGCGATCTGCGCGAAATCGGCATCCGGGCCACCATCGTTGAGTACGAATGGAATACCTTCCTGGAGCGAGTTGGCAAACATGAACATGACAGCGTACTGCTTGGTTGGGCTGCGGATACACCCGACCCGGACAATTTTTTTAGCCCTTTGTTGAGCTGCACGGCCACATTTAGCGGTAAAAACCCTGCGAACTGGTGTAACCCTGAGTTTGACTTGTTACTGACTCAGGCACTCGACACCACAGATCTGCAACAGCGTAAACAGTTTTACCAGCAGGCCCAGCAAATGCTGATTGCTGAACTACCTGTGGTGCCGATCGCCCATGGCATGCGCTTTCAGGCCAGTAATACCAGCGTCATGGGCATAGAATTACGTCCCTTTGGCGGGATCTCTTTGGCGAACGCGAGGAAAAACTAACTATGTTTGCTGACTTTCTGTTTCGCCGCCTCAGCCTGCTGTTGTTTATGTTGTTTGCGCTCACAGCATTTACCTTTGCACTGAATTATTTGTTTCCCGGGGATCTGCTCACCAACTTCAGTGGTGAACTGAACGCCAATTACAGCCAGACACAAATTCTGGAACAAAAGTACCATATCGATGACAACCTGCTGATCCAGTATCAGGCCTTCCTGATACGCCTATTTCAGGGCGACTGGGGACTGTCACTGTCTTCCGGTCAGGCCGTATTCGGCCACGTAAAGCAGCTGTTCCCCGCCACCATTGAGCTGTGTGTTTATGCGCTCATCGTGGCGCTGTGCCTGGGTATCCCAGCCGGTGTGATTTGCAGTGCCTATCATAATAAGTGGCCAGACAAAGTGATCAGCTCGCTAACCTTATTGGGCTTTTCTATTCCGGTATTCTGGCTGGCGCTGTTATTGATCATGATTTTTTGCCTCAGCTTTGGCTGGTTTCCCATGTCTGGCCGCATTGGCCTGCTATATGAGATCCCACCCGTCACCAACTTTATCCTGCTGGATATCTGGCTACATGACTTCCCGTATGGCGGCCAGGCTTTTGCTGATGCTCTGCACCATCTGACGCTGCCCACCGTAGTGCTGGCCATGTATCCCACCACAGTGTTAGTGCGCTTTACCCGCGATTCAATGTTAACTGTGCTGGAACAAAACTACATCAAAACAGCACGCGCTAAGGGTCTCAACCGTCGACAGTTAATCCTCGACCACGCACTGCGCAATGCGCTGTTGCCGGTGATTAAACAGATAGGTCTGCAGTTTAGTACGCTCATCACGCTCGCGATGGTGACGGAAGTGATCTTTTCCTGGCCGGGGATCGGCCGCTGGATGATCGAAAGTATCTATCAGCGTGATTATCCGGCCATTCAGGGCGGCCTGCTTGCGGTCTCCTTTTTTGTCATTTTCGCCAACATGCTGGCTGATGTGATCCACACGCTCCTTGACCCGCTAGCCAGGAACCAGGCCCATGGCAAAGTTTAACCTCTTTACAGAAGAGTCAAACCGCTCTCCGTTATCGCGGCTGTGGCGAAAATTTAAAGCCAATCACCCGGCTCTGGTCGGTTTGTGGTTGTTTATTGCGCTCACCTTGCTCGCGTTGCTGGCCCCCTTGCTGGCCCCCTATGGCATTGACCAGCAGCATGCCGATGCCTTGTTACTGCCTCCTTCCTGGCACGATGAGGGCAATGTGAATTTCATTCTGGGCACCGATGATTTAGGTCGTGACGTGTTATCCCGCCTGATGCGCGGAGCCACCTACACCTTTGGCTTATCGATTGTCGCAGCATTGTTAACCACCCTGATGGGTGTGGTACTGGGCACCCTGGCCGGATGTAGCCAGGGCTTTAAATCCAGTTTGCTCAATCACCTGCTGGATATCACCTTGGCGATCCCGTCATTGTTACTGGCCATCATCATTATTGCGATTCTGGGCCCTGGCTTATTCAATACTGTGTGGGCGATTATTTTCGCGCTGCTTCCGCAATATATTCACTCAATCCGCAACCTGGTGGTTGAAGAACTGAACAAAGACTATATCAGTGCATTCCGACTGGATGGAGCCACTCGCTGACAACTGATCATACGAGGCGTACTGCCTAACATTTATGAGCACATTGTGGTGATATTCACGCTGGCCTTGTCCACCGCAATTCTGGACATCGCGGCACTGGGCTTCTTGAAACTCGGGGCGCAGCCTCCCACGACTGAATGGGGCGCTATGCTGGCAGAAAACCTGGGACTAATTTACCTTGCCCCCTGGACCGTCGGCTTACCCGGAGCACTGTTGTTTTTATCGGTGCTTGCGACTAACCTTGTCGGTGATGGGTTACGTGACGCTTTGCAGGCAAGAAAGGCGGATTAATGCAATTACTTGATATCAAAAACCTCACCATCGAACTACCCACAGACAATGGCGTGATCCGCGCCGTTGATAGGGTCAGTTTAAGTCTCAAAGAAGGTGAAGTACACGCCCTGGTTGGTGAATCCGGGTCTGGTAAAAGCCTAATAGCCAAAGCCATTGTCGGGGTATTAAACCACCGCTGGCGCGTCACTGCCGACCGGATGCACTGGCAGGGTGTGGACCTGATGCGCCTGAGCCCGGAAAAGCGCCGTAAACTGGTGAGCCGGGATATTGCGATGATCTACCAAGAGCAAGTCGAAGCTTGGATCCCACCGCCAAAATATTTGATCAGGTTGCTGAATCGCTGCCTGACAATTGTTTTAAAGGCGGATTTTTTAGTCGCCGTAATGAGCGCAAAGAAAAGGTGAAGGCGCTGCTGCACAAAGTCGGGATCCGGGATCACCGCCGGGTGTCGAGCAGCTACCCTCATGAGCTGTCGGAAGGCGTCTGCCAGAAAGTAATGATAGCGATGGCCATTGCCAGAAGCCCTAAACTACTGATTGCAGATGAGCCAACCACCGCACTCGAAACCACCACCCGGGCACAGGTTTTCCGCTTATTGAAAAGCCTCAACCAGCTTAAAAACATGTCAATCTTGATGATCACCCACGAGCTGGAAGAAATCGCCGACTGGTCCCATGCCATGCATGTACTCTATTGTGGCCAGATGGTCGAAGCGGGACCCACGACGAAAGTATTTTGCCACCCCTACCACCCTTACACACAGGCGCTGGTAAAATCTCTGCCAGACTACGCGCATGGGATCGGTCACAAGGCGTCTTTCTTTGCGCTCAAAGGCACCATCCCTCCCTTACAACACTTACCTATTGGGTGCCGACTGGGCCCAAGGTGCCCACAGGCACAGCGTGAGTGTGTTGTTACACCGGCTCAGGTGAAATCGCACGGGCATGCCTATGCCTGCCACTTTCCCTTGCTGCAGGAGAAGAAAAAATGCAACCCGTGCTGAAGGTACAATCACTGAATAAAACCTTTAATACCCGGGCAGGCCTGTTCAAACGCAAGCGTGTTAAAGTGCTGAAGGATGTATCTTTTGCCGTTGCACCGGGCGAAACGCTGGCTGTGATTGGCGAAACCGGCTCAGGGAAAAGTACCTTAGCCCGCGTACTGGCGGGGGCTGAGCACGCTGATTCGGGACAGATATTGCTTAATGGTGAAATGATTGAAGACAATGGCCACCAGAACCATGACTGCCGTCATATCCGACTTATCTTTCAGGACCCCACTCGCTCGCTTAACCCAGGCCTGACCATAGGTGATATGCTGGATGATTGTCTGCGCTTAAATACCCAGCTTACCCAGCGTCAGCGCGACAAGAAAATCAATGCGACTTTATCTCGCGTGGGTTTGCTGTCTGAACATTATGACTATTACCCCCATATGTTCAGTGGTGGTCAGTTACAACGGGTTGCGCTGGCACGTGCGCTGATCCTCGATCCCAAAGTTGTGGTACTGGACGAAGCGCTGTCCTCCCTCGATCCATCGGTTCGGGCACAAACCGTAAACTTGCTTCTGGCACTGCAACGCGATTCCGGGTTGAGTTATATTCTGATCACCCATCATCTCAGTCTGGTGCGCCACATGAGTGATAAATTGCTGGTGTTAAGCCGGGGAAAAAGCGTCGAATACGGGCAAAGCGAAGCGATTTTTCGTGCCCCGCAGTCTAAAGTAATGCAAAAACTGCTGGCTGTTTAACTGATAAAAACATTATGCAGGTGGGCCAGACACCTCATTCCTCTGTCTGGCCCGCCCGGTTACTTACTCAGCTCTGAGTGCTGCAACCGGCTCGTCTTGAACGGCACGGCGCGTTGGCACATAACCCGATAACAACAACATGCTGGTCAGCAAAGTGCTGGTGATCAGGGCTATCGCGATATAGGTGCTCAGACCAATCTTAGAGCCTATCATAGACGCAAATACCATACAGCTCAGTACATACACGACCAGACCGACGCCCAGGCCAATCAGCAAGGGACCCATATTACGTTTCAGGAATAAAATGGTGATTGCCGTGTCTTTGGCACCCAATGCACGGCGAATACCTATCTCGTGGCTACGCATACTCACCGATGCCGCAGACACGCCATACACGCCCATCAATGCCAGGAACAAAGAGAACACGCCGGAGTAAATCACCCCGTTGGACATAATCCCCAGCATATCTGCATAGAGGTTGGCATTTTTCTCCAGGTCAACAATAAACGAGAAGTATGCCTGATAATCACTGCGTCCAAGCCAGGTGTAAAAGTCTTGTTGTGCTGACTGCATGCCGGCCTGCTGCTCAAAGATCAGCTGTACCCACTCGTAAGGCGATTGCAGATAAGAGACATAGAGTTCATCATATTCAGCTAATGGCGCATACATGCCCTGAGTGTTACCACTGCGATCACTGACTATGCCCACCACAGTATGGGTGACATATTTATCGGACAACTCAATATCCAGTTGCTTGCCCAGTGCCGACTGGCCATTAAAGTGGCGCTTGGCAAATGATTCACTGACGAGCACAACACGCAGGTTTTCACTGTTATCACGGGCATCGATACCGCGTCCGGCAACCAGAGTCTGATCAAAAAACGCCAGCTTACCAAGTGTGCCCATTACATCGACACGCACGCGCGATTCAGCATCCATACGGACATTTTTCAGTCCCATGTTTTGCATCATGTCAGCCTCTGAGACACTGCTTAATTTCGACAGGTCCTGTACCGCAGTTTCGACGAAATTGACCTTTTGTTCCGGGCTTTCAAACTCAGCCCCCACCAGATTGAAATAAGCAGAATAACGCCCCTGGGTTTTTTCTGCCGTCACCATATCAGTGATATTGAAGATAACCGAACTGCCCAGGCTGCCTGACAACATTAAGACCGCAATAATCGCAACCTGAATGGTCACAATGATCCGGGATAAACGACCTGCGCCTCTGCCCAGCGACCCACGGGTGCCGTCACGCAATACCGTATTAATGTCCATCTTAGCGGCTTTTACTGCCGGTAAAACACTGGCAAAGAAAAAGGTAAACAGAATAAATAATACCGCCATTGTTAAGGTCTGCCAGTCAAGGTGCCAGTTCCACCAAAACGGCATGCCACTGCCCAGACTCGCCTGCAGCGTGCCATTAATCACAGACAAGAGAACAGCCGTCAGTACAATGGCCAGTGCCCCACCCAGCAAAGTGATCAGTCCACCTTCACACACTAGCTGACGTACCAGACGCTTGGTTTTAGCGCCCAGGGCACCCCGGATGGCGGTTTCTTTTTGACGTTCAATAGAACGGGAAAACAGCAGGTTACCTGTGTTGATACAGGCCATAAACAGGATCGCCAGCGCGAAACTTTGCAGCCCGACAAAAATAAATGCCCCCATGCCTTCAATGTTTTGCTGTTGCAGACTCATGTGTGTGACAGTCGGTGCGATAAACTGCACTCTGTCACTTTGCGATAAACGTCTTTCGCGCACGGCGGTCAGAGCGCTGGCCAGCTCGGAGTTGGCCTGCGCCTCAGAGACACTGGCATGCAATCGACCCAGCACACTCACCTGCGTGTCTTTTAAGTCAAACTGAGCGAATTGCTTGGTATCCAGCGGCAACCATAGATCAGAAGTCACAGGGAACTTGTAACCCTCAGGCATAACCGCAACCACTTCGTAGCTTTTGCCGCCAAGTCGGACATGCTCGCCCAACACAGACTCGCGACCTGCAAATAAGGTTTGCCACACGTGATAGCTCAGCGCAACGACCGGTGCCTGCCCCGCCGCACCATCGTTATTATTAAAGGCTCTGCCCAGCAGCGGTTCGGTGCGGGTGAAGGAGAAAAAGTTTGGCATCACCTTCTCACCCAGCAGGCTCACGCCCTGGCCCTGGTTCTCCATGCGCACTTCTTCACGATAGTGTAAAGTATATTCATCATACACGGCGCTGAATTGCGACTGGCCCAGTTGCGTGACATCTTCAAACGTCAGCACCCGGGTACTGCCGGTCAGATGCGGCGTAACAATGCTGCTGGCATCTTTACCCTGTAACGGCTTAAATGAAATGGTGTAAACCATGTTGAAAGTCAGCAAACTGATTGTCAAACCTGCGGTCAGTATAAAAGTCACCAGCATGGTGAACTTCGGCGCTTTCGCTAACAGCCTGAGGGCGTAGCGAATATCAATTAAGAAACCCATAACTCGTTACCTCAGGCGCTTTTTGCCAGCTCAGGCAGCGGTTTATCACTGACCAGCTTGCCATCAAAAATATCAATTCTGCGACTGGCGCAGGCTGATGAACGAGGATCGTGCGTCACCATACAGATGGTGCGCCCTTGCTGGTGCAGATCATCAAACAGCTGCAATACGATGTCGGCATTTTTTGAATCCAGGTTACCGGTTGGCTCATCCGCCAGAATCAATTTGGGGTCGTTGACCAGTGCTCTGGCTATCGCAATACGCTGTTGCTGACCACCGGACAGGGCCGACGGAAAATGTTTCACCCGATGCAACATGTCAACCTGCTCCAGCACTGACAAGGCTTTTTCTTTGGCCTCTTTAGCGTTGTATTTATCCTGGTAAGTCAGCGGTAAAATAACGTTTTCTTCTATCGTCAGATCACTGATCAGGTTAAAAGACTGAAATACAAAACCGATGTGGTTACAGCGCACCGTGGCGCGCTGATCCCGGCTCAGATTTGACACATCATTGCCCGACAGAAAGTACTGGCCACCAGAAGGCGTGTCCAGCATGCCCAAAATGGACAACAGGGTTGACTTACCGCACCCCGAAGGCCCATTAATAGAGACGTATTCTCCCCCTTTCACCGAAAAGCTGATGTCTGACAGGGCCATCGTCTTCATCTCGTCGAACTGAAAATACTTACTGATATTCTTAAGTTCTAGTATATTGCTCATTGTGCTGTCCTAATTATGTAAAAATATTTTTTCGTTATTAGCAAAATTGTCGGTGGCGGAAATAATCACGGTATCGCCGTTATTCAGCCCCTCTGTAATCTCGATAAAATTCACTGAACTTTGTCCAAACCTGACCTGTACGGCCTGTGCAATATTGCCTTTGCTATCGACTCTGAAAATCTTGGCACTTTGGTACTCCTCAGCAAACGCAGGTTTCGCAACGAACAAAGTGTTGGGCTTGTCGGTGATGTTGATCACCCCTTCAATTGACAGTTCCGGACGGGCTTCACTGGGCAGTGCCTCGATCAGATCCACTTCTACCGCAACCAGGCCCTTTTCCACCTGAGGACTGACCCGAGACACAACGCCCTGGATCTGTGATTTACGGGTATCTATGGTGACTCCCAAACCCGGTGTCACATCCTTAATTTGCAGTTCCTGTACGTCTATTTCTGCGATCAGACTGCGCGGATTGGCAATTTTGCCCACACTGCCACCTTCTGCCACATCCTGACCTAACTCCAGATCCATGCTTTGCAATACCCCATCCATTGCCGCACGGACATAAAGGTTGTCGAGTTGCTCTTGTGCCCGGGCCAGCTCCTGTTGCAGGGTCTGCTGCTGTGCTTTATGAGCCAGCTTTTGTGCCTCAATATTGAGCTTCAGCTTTTCCAGTCGTTGCTTTTGTAACTCATGGTCCAGCTTGCTGCTTTGCACTGTAAACTCTGTGCGCTTAAACTTAATTTGCGATACGCTGCTGTTGCCCATCTCGCGCAGTTTGCGCTGTGCGTTAAGTTCCAGCTCATTGCCCTGGTGGGTCATTTTTGCACGCTTTACCGCGGCTTCCGCATCCAGCAAGTCAGACTCAAACTGAGCATACTGTGCGGTATTTTCAGCAATCGTTTTTTCCAGTTTGGCCTGTGCATTGGCCAGTACCAACGACAGTTTGGGGTTGTTGAGTTTGACAATGGGCTGCCCTTTTTCAACTACCGCCCCCGCCTTAACAAAGACCTTCTCTACTCGCCCGGCCACTTCAGACGCCACCCAGATGACTTCTTTGGGTTTCAGTACGCCCATACCTCTCACGCTGACCTGAAACTGCCCGTTTTGCACTTTGGCAGTACGCACATCCGTGCTGTCAACCAGGGCGGTTGCCTGTCCAAAGTAGCTCTTCAGCCACCAGGCGCCGGAAATAATCACCACTGCGGCTAGCGCAATTTTGACGTACCGCCAGTTAAACTTCTTTTGCTCTTCAATGGTAATGTCCATCTATGTTCTCCACTGCGGACTGGACCCGCTGTCCAATTCAATTTATGTGTTTTCTTGGTTATGCCTGCTTTTGAATAACAAAAGCATACAGTGAGTACTTACCAGCCATATTCTCTGGCCATGCCAACCAGAACCTTACGGTCGCCACTAAAGGGTCTTCGGCCGTGGGTAAACAGCATATTGTCAACCAGCATCAAATCGCCTTTTTGCCAGGGGGTGTAAAGCGTTGTTTCGTCATAAGCGGCACGAATGATGTCCAGTACTTCAGGTTCCAGAGGCTCGCCGTCACCATAGAATGCGTTACGCGGCAAACCGTCTTCCCCACAGGCACTGAGCAACTGGGCACAGGTTTCCTCACCCAGCGAGGACACATGGAATAAATGCGCCTGGTTGAACCACACCTGTTCGTCGGTTTTAGGGTGTCTGGCAATGGCGGGGTTAATCTGCGAGGTACGCAAACGATGCTCGCCAATCCACTCAAAATCGAGCTGATTGTTGAAACAATACTGCTCAACTTCACGCTTGTCCGTAGTCTGAAACACCTCGCTCCAGGGCAAATCGATATCACCGTAGTTACGTACATATTTCACTTTTTTCGCAGCAAACTTTTCACGGACCTCCTGCGGAATACGTTTAAATACCTCCCTGCTGTCAGCGATTGGGGTTTCACCTCCGGCCTGCGGGGGAAGCAAACAACATAGCCCCAGTCGCATCGCCCACTTGTTTGAATAAGCATGCTCATTATGTTGCGGGATCACTTCATCTGGGTGATATTCCGTCGCGGTGTACACATTGCCTTTCAGCTCAGTGCGCGGTGTTGAGCGATAAGAGTAATTCAACAATTCAGCATCAAATAGCGTGCTCAGCACCTGACCAAACTGTTTACTGCTCATAATATTGAGGCCACGTAACATGACTGCGCCATTGGCATCAAGCAGGGCATCTATTTGCCCGGCATGCTCAGCAGCCCAATGAGTGGCTCTTTGTCCTTCTAAGGCGACTTCCAGTAGCAGAGGCATGCCCTTAACTGACTGTAAATCCTCCACGCTATACTTCTCTAACACTGTCATCTTCAAATCTCTCTTGTTGTAACTGTTGTTTGCCAATACGCTGATCAATATGCTGTTTTATCTGGGCAGTGAGTTCTTTGATATTTTCCTGCCACAATATTGAATAGTGATCGCCGGCCACACTGCTGTGAGGTAGCTGTAATTTATCTCTCAAAAATATCTGATAAGGTTCGGTCCAGCTGGGGTTTGCCCGGGCACCAATCAGGAAGCAGCGCTGTGCTACTTCGCTCGTCAGCTGATAGCCTTCGGCCAGACTGGTGTGACGTAACATCAGACGCTCAAACTGCTCGGCAAAACCAGCAGGGATCGCCAGCTGTTTAATCAATGCCTGTAAAGCCTGCTCCGTGTTTGTCTCGCTGACATCCGAACAGGCTATATAGCTGTCCAGCAATATGGTCAGCGCAGGCGGGGTCGGTGCCAGCTGCTTGCTAATCTCAGCCGCTAATAGTCCGCCCATAGAGTGGCCTAATAGCACCAGGCGACCCGCTTTAAGTGGCTGCATAAAATGACTACGAATATGCGCGCAATATTCATTTGCATAGGCCTGAATGCTTGAGGTAGCTGCGTGTTCAGGCAAGTGTTCATAGCCATAAACCGTCATTTCTCCCTCCAGGGCTTGAGCTAGCGGCATAAAGCTGCGCGCCAGGTCGGCTGCGCCCGGCAAACACAACACAGTGAATGCCGCATCGGTGCTGCTGTTTAATGGTTTCAGCTGTGGCGCCGCCTGTTCGGTGCCACCCGCTGCAATCAAGTCTGCCTGAGCTGCCAGCAGCGTCGTTTTAAACAACTGCTCCAGTGAAACTGCACAGGCGAAAGACTTTTCAATCAGCATCGCCAGCGTGATCAGCTTCAGTGAGCTGCCTCCGAGGGCAAAAAAGTCACTTTCTTTATAAATCGTCTGGCTCGGGCATTGCAGAACCTGCTGCCACAAGGTCGCCAGCTGCTTTTCCATATCCGTTTGTGGCGCGTGTGCCGCCACATTTTTACATGCTGGCGTTGGCAGAGCGCGGCGGTCGACTTTGCCATTTGCAGTCACCGGCCAGGGTGAAACATGGCACAACAGAGTTGGCACCATATAGGCCGGTAAACTCTGACTCAGTCGCGCCTGTAACTGCTCTGTCAGCTGTGCTTCATCCAGCTCAGTGGCACTTAGTGTGCTTTTAAAATAGGCCACCAGAGTCGGGGTTGCCTGGTCCAGCTCAATGGTGGTAACCAGGGCGGAATCCACTTCAGGTTGCCGCAGTAAGGCACTTTCTATTTCTCCCAACTCGATGCGTAGTCCATTGATTTTTATCTGATCATCGCTGCGCCCGAGATACTCAATATCGCCGTTATCCAGATAACGCACTAAATCACCGGTTCGGTACAGTCGGGTACTTGCCCGCGCGCCCATTTCGCTCTGGTATGGATTGGTAATGAACCGCTCAGCAGTCAGCTCTGGCTGATTATGGTATCCCCAGGCCAGACCATCTCCGCCGATAAACAACTCGCCGGCACTGCCAAAGGGCACCAGCTGCAAGTCGTCATCGAGGATCAACAGCTGGATATTCTGAATGGGTTTACCTATGGGCACTGTGGTGCTGATTGGCTGCGAGCAATCCCAATAACTGACATCAATTGCCGCTTCGGTTGGCCCATAGAGGTTGTGTAGTTGTGCATCAGGCAAACTGGCTCTGAAGCCCTGCACTTGTTTAACCTGTAACGCCTCTCCACTACAAAATACCTGACGAATACTGGTGCACTGTGCCAGCGCGCCATAATCCAGCATAATGCCCAGCATGGAGGGGACAAAGTGCAACTTAGTCACACCACTTTGGCGAATTAACTGACAAAGGTATTGAGGATCTTTATGTCCCTCAGGCCGTGCCAGCACCATCTGGGCACCGCGACATAACGGCCACATAAATTCCCAGACCGAGACATCAAAGCCAAACGGCGTTTTTTGCAATATAACATCGTGATGATCGCAACCGTACTGCTTATCCATCCAGTCAACCCGGTTAACCAAAGCCTGATGGCTGACCAATACTCCCTTGGGTTTTCCTGTCGACCCTGAGGTATAAATCATATAGGCCATATCCTGAGCACTCAGCCCGGTTTCCTGCGGACTCAGATCCTGGGCTGCATAATCTTCAAAACGTGTCGCGTCCTGCGCGTACCCATCCATCAGGATCAGTGCAGGCGTATTTTCCGCCTGACACTTAGACTGATGGTCACTTTGCGTCAAGATGGTCGTAATACCTGCGTGTGCCAGCATATAGTCCAGACGTGTTTCTGGCAGTGTTGGGTCAAGCGGCACATAGGCACCACCGGCTTTCAGTATGGCCAGTATGCCGATCACCATTTCCAGGGAGCGGGTCATGCACACGCCCACCAGAGTGCCGGGAACAACCTGATGTTCTGCACGCAGGTGTCTGGCCAGTTGGTTCGCTTTATCATTGAGAGACTGATAACTCAGTGTCTGTCCTTCGTAACATAGCGCGGTTTGCGTCGGGGTTTTAGCGACCTGACGTTCAATCCACTGCGCCATCGTCAGCGTCGTATCATAATCAACCGGTGCCGGATTGAGTGTCTCAAGTAAATGCGTTCGCTCCTGTGCGGATAACAACGCGATGCTGCTTAACGGCACCGACGTGGATTGCAGCTGTGATAGCTGAGTTAATATCTGCATCAGATGGCGATTGAGCGTACTGATGTGCGCATGCGTAAACAAGGCTTTGTCATACACCCAGTTAATCGCAACCCCCTGCGCTGACGTACTTATGTTGACTTCAATGTCGAATTTGGCCACGGTCTGTGCTGCACCACGCATGGTCAGTGCCGCCCCGTTCAGGTCCAGCTCCCCCTGCTCAGTGGCCTGCTCATCAAGGCCATAATCGGTCTGCGTGGTGAGCATAATTTGAAATAGTGGCGAATGTGCTGTACTTCTTGGCACGTTTAAGCGCTCAACCAGCTGTTCAAATGGCACGTCCTGATGCGACTGTGCACCAAGGTGCACCGCTTTAACATGCTCTAAGTAACGCGTTATGTCGGGCTGAGCCGTGTTCACTCTCAGTACAAGTGTATTGACAAAAAAGCCGATTAAGGACTCAAGTTCAGTCTGTGTACGATTCGCAACCGGTGTGCCTATCACCACGTCTTTACTGTTACTGTGTCTGCTCAGCAGTAATGAAAGCGCGCTGTGTAATAGCATAAAGGAGGTTAGTCCCTGCGATTGAGCCAGCTCGGCCAGCCCAGCTGCGACATCACTATCCAGGTTACCCTGCACCAGCTCCCCGACATGCTGTTTGACCTGCGGACGCGGGTGGTCCAGCGGCAGGCTGTGTACCGGAGGCAGATCAGATAATTGCTCACTCCAGTAGGTTAACTGGCGCTCCAGAACCGGGCCGCTCAGATAGCTATGTTGCCAATGGGCATAATCAGCATACTGAATTGGTAACGGGGTCAGCGGATTGTCCTGATTTTGCGTGTAAGCCCGATACAGCTGCACAAACTCTTTCACCAGCAACTGCAATGACCATCCGTCAGAGGCGATATGGTGGATATTAAACAGTAGCACAGACGCATGCTCAGAATCGGCACCCGTATCTATATACGCTGCCCGGATCATCAGGTCCTTGCTCAGGTCAAACGGCTGTGATTGTAAGCGTGGGATCAGTGACGCAATTGTCTGCTGCTGTGTTGCCGGACTCAACAGCCTGAGATCTTCATAATCCAGTGTGAAGTGTACGTCAGTCTGGATCACCTGCTCTGTTCCCGAGTCGCCGTCCCGATAGACACTACGCAGTACTTCGTGACGTGCAACTATGGTGTTCAGTGCTGCTTCAACAGCGTCCAGGTCCAGCTCACCGCTCACTTCAAATGCGGCTGGCATATTGTATTGCGCCGAGCCCCCCTGTAAGCGGTCGATGAACCACAGTCGTTGCTGCGCAAAGGATGCGGCCATGCGACCATCTTGCGGACGGGTCTGCACTTCTATGCGTTGTGCTGTGCTGCCTCCCTGTGCCTGTTTATGCTCGACCTGTTGTGCCTGGCTGGCGATGCTCGCATGTTCGAACAACTCGCTGATACTGAATTCAACCCCGAAGGCCTGTTTGATTGCCGCCACTAAACGCACCGACAACAAAGAATGTCCGCCCAGCTTAAAGAAGCTGCTGTCTACGCTTATCTGGTCCGGCGTTAACTTTAATAATGAAGACCACAGCTCAACCAGCTGCTGCTCTGTTGCTGTGCGTGGCGCAACGTGTTGGGCCGCGGCTTTTTCCTGCGGGTCTGGCAGTGCTTTTTTGTCCAGTTTAC
>NZ_JACEQV010000024.1:0-79677 GCF_015356275.1 Pseudoalteromonas sp. PPB1
TGGATTGTTAGTATGTAACATGAGAGTTACTCCTTAGTTGTTTTGAACAAAGATTCGACACCTTTATCAAAACGGGTAACTCTCAATTTTTCAAATCGAAATGTCAGGTCTGGTCGGAACTAATTCAATTTACTGTCCGGGATTAGTTGACCACTACAGAACAACAATATTATCAGGTGACAGTTTATCTATATCAACTTCATACTCATCGAAAAGTAAAAAGCTAGCGACACTTTGATCTGCAATAGTAGAATCTTTTTTTACTGCATCAAAAACTAACTCAATTGGAACCCTTTCAATTAAAACATTTTCATTGTTATGAGACAAACCTACACAATAACCATCAGAAACCCTCTGTGTCTTGGCAAGATCCTTTTGTACATATTCTTCGTTGCGACAACGTGACAAGTCACGCATATGAGCGCATGAGAATGGAGTTTTATACTTTCTTTTTACAGACTGTATAGCGCTATTAAACTCTTGACCTCTTCGTGTTTGAAACAAGTCTTGAAAGACATTCCAGTCTAAATAAATTGATTTCATTTATGCTACCTAACTCCTACTAAACTCAAAAACCTAACGCCGCGTTAAGTAGTGAGCAACGCGAACCACCTAACCTAAACCTTTACACCGTATACACTTAGCCCAACTTTGAATGCAAAACGCCAAGCGTTGGGAATCTGCCTTAAACGCCTTGTTATGCGAATTTGCACGCATAAGCCTACTTGGCCCAATGCAGACTACCTTAAGCACGAAAAACCACAAACAAACCAAACACTTTTTGTGATTCAAGAAACAGCAGAGTCACTATGTTACAGCCAAAGTCCCGACAACCACGAAATACGGCCTTTCAGCAACAATGTTGCTTTTAAACCACCTAACTTCGCAGCGACGAACATTCAACAAATACTGACCATCGATAGCCTTGCTCTTTCCACACTTGGAGCCAGTGGAACTCGCCACAAACCAGCACTGAAAACCAATGAGGCAACCCGCGAATGTTGGCATGTTTTACGGCCTAAGAGATTCATGAAATTGAGTCGATAATGCTAAGTTGCCGACACCGAAAATGGATGGCCAAAGAGAACGAAAACGAGAGATGAGATAATTTTTCTTACAGTCGCATAACGCCCCACTAAGGTGCGAGTAATAGTTGGCTAAAATGTGTAGCGAAGCGAAACCGAGCCAACTGTTACGAGTCACGCCTTAGTGGCTTGTTAGGTGCGATATTATTGATGTATATATTTACCATTATTATCAACAAATACCATGCCTCTAGCTGTATACCTTTTACTCTTTAACCAAGCTTGTGTTGTAAACTCAACTAGATCACCTTGGTTGGTAGAACTTAACCATTTTGATGGAAAAGTAACTACTTTCTCGTAATTTTCTTTTAGTGTAATGCCTAGCTTGCCAATATTTTTACTTTCAATTGCACTCACGTTGGTGACAGTTTCATTAACCACGACAAAACAAACCGTTTCTTTATCTTTTGTACAATATGCTTGAGCACCTTTGTCAACACGCCACAGCACGTCTTCAGCCAATATTGGAAATGCCAATGTCCCAAATAGCACTGCAATTAAAGTATTATTCATAGCACCTAACAATTTATTCTACCCCAAAATGTCGGAACATAAACCGACAAAACGGGCTGTATTACATACCCGCATAGTCCCACGGAACAAACTCCAAGTAAACAATCGGTTGCAGCCCGCAAAAACACACTTGTGTAAAAACCAGATAAAACAGCACGTAATAATGTTATTGGACAATAACCAAAACACTGTCTATACATCCAGTACCAACCTTACCAAATGGAACGTTCATGGAATCACCTTTTCTACTCATGCTGCAAGAGCAGATGTACCTACGACGTTATGCCAAACGCACCATTGAAGCGTACCTGAAATGGACTGCTGCATTTATTAGCTTTAACAATATGCGACACCCTACAACTATGGGGGATAAAGAAGTTGAACTATTTCTTAACCACCTGGTAAATGAACAAAATGTTGCTCAAGGCACACAAGCGCAGGCATTAAACGCCTTATGTTTTTTGTATAAAGAAATACTCAAAATGCCATTGTCTTTACGACTAAACTTTATCAAAAGCCAACGTCCTCGTAAGTTACCTGTTGTATTGACAAAAGAAGAGGTTAGTTCATTACTCACAATGTGTAGCACTCGTCATTACCTGTCTTGCGCCTTACTTTATGGCAGTGGCCTAAGGTTGATGGAAGCAATGAGGCTTCGGGTTAAAGGTATCGATTTTGATTATCTCTGTCTTCGAGTATGGGACGGTAAAGGCGGTAAAAACAGAGTTGTGACGCTCGCTAAAGAGTTAATTCCCCTACTAAGAAGCCAAATCCTCCAAGTAGAAAATTATCTGTAACTTGACCTACAAAATCCTCAGTACTGTGGCGTATGGTTACCCCACAGACTAAGGCACAAATACAATGGTCACGAAAAGCAGTTGATGTGGCAGTATATATTTCCTTCTCACAAGCTAAGTGTTGACCCAGAAACAAAACAACTCAGACGGCACCACATTGATGAGAAGCAAGTTCAAAGAGCAGTTAAAAAGCAGCGTATTTAGCTGGGATCACTAAGCAGGTAACACCGCATACATTACGGCCCTCTTTTGCGACACATCTGCTGCAAAATGGCGCTGGTAAAAGAACAATACAAACTCAACTTGGCCATAGTGACGTCCGGACAACTCAGATTTACACGCATATTATCCAGCAAGGAGGCCAAGGAGTGGTAAGTCCAATTTCTCACCTCCCACAGCGAATCAAATAACAGACAATAAAAAACCGCTTTAATCTCTTAAGGCGGTTTTCACAAATCTAAGTCGGGGATTAGCCCGACCTACAATTCATTACTCAGCATAAGTCTCTACAGCTGGGCAAGAACAAATAAGGTTACGGTCGCCGTATACGTCGTCGATACGGGTTACCGTTGGCCAGAACTTGTCTTTTGCTACTGATGCGACCGGGAAGGCTGCGTAGAAGCGGTCGTAGGCACGATCCCACTCGTTGCCCAGTACGTCTGCCTGGGTGTGTGGTGCAAACACCAGTGGGTTGTTTTCTACTGACCATTCGCCATTTTCTACTTTAGCGATTTCAGCGCGGATAGAGATCATGGCTTCGATGAAGCGGTCGATTTCTACCTTAGACTCAGACTCCGTTGGCTCGATCATCAGCGTGCCAGCAACCGGGAATGACATAGTCGGTGCGTGGAAACCATAGTCCATAAGACGCTTAGCCACGTCCATTTCAGTGATGCCTGAGCTTTCTTTAAGCGGACGCAGGTCGATAATACATTCGTGGGCAACACGGTCGTTGCGGCCACGGTAGAGTACCGGGTAGTGCTTGCTTAGCTTCTCTGTCAGGTAGTTCGCGTTCACGATGGCCATTTCAGTGGCCTGCTTCAGACCTTCGCTGCCCATCATGGCAATGTACGCCCAAGAGATTGGCAGGATAGCTGCTGAGCCGTAAGGTGCCGCAGAAACTGCGCCGTTACCTTCGTTGGTGCCAGCTACTTTGATCACGCTGTGGTTAGGCATGAATGGTGCCAGGTGTGATTTAACACCGATAGGACCAACACCCGGGCCACCACCACCGTGCGGGATACAGAATGTTTTGTGCAGGTTCAAGTGCGATACGTCAGAACCGATTGAACCCGGGCTGGTTACGCCAACCTGTGCATTCATGTTCGCGCCGTCCATATAAACCTGGCCGCCGTGCTGGTGAACGATTTCACACACTTCGCGGATAGCTTCTTCGTATACACCGTGGGTAGACGGGTAAGTAACCATGATACAAGACAGGTTCTCAGATACGTCTTCTGCCTTCGCACGCAGGTCGTCCAGATCAATGTTACCGTCGCTGTCACAACCAACCACAACCACTTTCATGCTGGCCATTTGCGCCGACGCCGGGTTAGTACCGTGCGCAGAGCTTGGGATCAGACAGACGTTACGGTGACCTTCGCCACGTGACTCGTGATATTTACGAATAGCGATCAGACCCGCGTATTCACCCTGAGCACCTGAGTTAGGTTGCAGTGATACTGCATCGTAGCCCGTGATGTTAACCAGCCAGTCGTGCAGCTCAGTCATCATCACCTGATAACCCTGTGCCTGCTCTAACGGGCAGAATGGGTGTAGTTCAGCGAACTCAGGCCAGGTGACCGGGATCATCTCAGCGGTCGCATTCAGCTTCATGGTACAAGAGCCCAGAGAGATCATAGAGTGGTTCAGTGCCAAATCTTTGTTCTCAAGACGCTTGATGTAACGCAGCATCTCAGTTTCGCTGTGGTAGCTGTTGAAGTTGTCGTGTGTCAGTACTTCGTCATCACGTACCAGGCTCGCCGGAATACCAGTAATGCCATTTGCAGCAACTTCACTGTCCAGTGCAGCTACATCTAAGCCATGGCCTTCGCCCAGGATGATGTCGAACAGTTCAGCGATGTCAGCACGAGTGGTGGTTTCGTTCAGTGCAATTGAGTACTCGCCAGCGTGGTTGATGGCAAAGTTCACTTCGTTTGCAACGGCGCGCGCGACTACCGCGTCTTTGTCTGCGTCGTTAGCAACCACTGTGATGGTGTCAAACCAGGTGTCGTGCTTCAGTGCTACGCCTTTGGCTTTCAGGCCAGTTGCCAGAATGCTGGCGAAACGGTTAATGCGCTCAGCAATGGTTTTCAGGCCCTGAGGACCGTGGTACACCGCATAGAATGCAGCCATGTTGGCCAGCAGTACCTGCGCTGTACAAATGTTTGAGTTGGCTTTTTCGCGGCGGATGTGCTGCTCACGTGTTTGCATTGCCATACGCAGTGCATCGTTACCTAAACGGTCTTTTGATACACCAATAATACGACCTGGCAGCGAACGCTTGTATGCATCGCGTGTTGCGAAGAACGCAGCGTGTGGACCACCGTAGCCCATAGGAACACCAAAACGCTGTGCAGAACCCAGTACCACGTCTGCGCCCAGTTTACCTGGTGCTTTCAGTAGCATTAAGCTCATGATGTCAGCCGCCACACAGGCAATCGCTTTTTTGCTTTGTACTTGTGCGATGATGTCCGTGATGTCAACCACTTCACCTGACGTAGTTGGATACTGGAACAGGGCACCGAAGATCTCGTGATTTGCCGCATCGCTTGCAGGGCCAACGATCACTTCAAAACCAAACTGCTCGGCACGGGTTGTGACTACGTCGATGGTTTGTGTGTGTACGTCTTCAGCAATGAAGAACAGGTTCGCTTTTTTCGCTTTAGAAACACGCTTAGCCAGCGCCATGGCTTCGGCTGCTGCGGTTGATTCGTCAAGCAATGACGCACTGGCCAGGTCAAGGCCGGTGATGTCCATGGTCATAGTCTGGAAGTTAAGCAAAGACTCAAGGCGGCCTTGTGCAATCTCTGGCTGATATGGCGTATACGCAGTATACCAACCTGGGTTTTCCAGTACGTTACGCAAGATAACGTTTGGCACGTGTGTCGGGTGGTAACCCTGACCGATGTATGATTTGAAGACCTTGTTTTTGCTTGCTACAGATTTCAGGTAGCTCAGCGTTTCTACTTCGGTACGGCTTTCACCAATTTGCAGGCCTTGCTCTAACAAAATTGAGCTAGGTACTGTCTGACCGATCAGCTCTTCAACACTCGATACTCCAAGCGCAGCAAGCATGTCACTCACCTGAGCCGGGCTCGGGCCAATGTGGCGACGAATAAAGTCTTGCTTTTGCTCTAGTTGTTCAAGAGATTTGGCGTTTGACATGTGTCCAGATTCCTATGATCCAAGTAAAAATGGGGGTGTCACTGTTGTTCGACCGGCCGGAGATTGGCTTAGCCTTCCGGAACGACGAAAATACCTTGGTAACAGTCACAGAGTTTAACAGTGTTGCCACGCCTTATACCAATTTGCTTAATTAAGTGTTCTATTTTGAGGCGAGAAAATATGTTCGATAACCAGGCAAAAATTTGCGAACTCATACCTTAGGTAAAGGTTCTAAATGAGAAATTTTTAACACAGTTAGCGTCATATTTGCTCCGTCAAATTGAACAAGTATTAAGTGAAATTGGTATTATACTGGGCGCAACTATAAAAGCCCCACACAGGGGGCTTTTATGGTATCTACAACGAATTAGTCTTCGTCGATGTTGGCTTCGTAGCCTTCTGCGTCAAGCAGGTTTTCAAGCTCGCTTTCGTCAGACGCTTTAACACGGAACAACCAGCCGTCACCGTAAGGGTCGTTGTTTACTGATTCAGGAGAGTCTTCCAGCTCTTCGTTAACAGCAACAATCTCACCGCCGATTGGCGCGTAGATGTCAGAAGCTGCCTTTACAGACTCAGCAACCGCGCAGTCTTCACCAGCGTCAACTTCGTCACCCACGTCAGGTAGGTCTACGAATACCATGTCACCCAGAAGTTCCTGTGCATGCTCAGTGATACCTACTGTGTAAGTGCCGTCGCCTTCAGCGCGAACCCACTCGTGTGACGTTGCGTACTTTAACTCGCTAGGAATGTTGCTCATTTTTTTGTTCCTTTGGTCGATTTATGTGGGCCATCGCCCGTTATTCTTTAATGCTCTGTTCGTTACAGAACCGACTTACCATTGCGTACAAAGCAAGGTTTAACCACTTTAACGTCTACCAGCTTTTTGCGCATTTCAACCTGAGCTGTGTCACCCGTAGAGCGAGGTACACGGGCCAAAGCTACGCTAAAGCCTAACGTCGGCGAGAATGTACCAGAAGTGATAACACCTTCGCCACCTTCTACGATAACTTTAGAGCCGCCGCGCAGAACGCCTTTGCTCTCAAGTACCAGGCCAACCAGCTTATCAGTGCTCTTGTCTGCACGTTGCTGCTCGATCACCTTACGACCGATAAAGTCACGCTCTGCCGGCTCCCAGGCAATGGTCCATGCCATGTTAGCAGCCAGTGGAGAAACGCTTTCATCCATATCTGAGCCATAAAGGTTCATGCCTGCTTCTAAACGTAGCGTATCACGTGCACCTAGGCCAGCCGGACGGACGCCCGCATCTAATAATTTTTGCCACAGTTGCGCAGCATCATCGTTGTGTACAACGATTTCGTAGCCGTCTTCACCTGTGTAGCCCGTGGTCGCAATGAACAGCTCTTCGGCTTGTACACCAAAGAAAGGCTTCATGCCTTCTACTGCTGCATTTTGCGCATCGCTCAGAATGGTCGCTGTTTTTGCTTTGGCATTTGGACCCTGTACCGCAATCATCGCGTACTCTGGACGCTCAGTGATCGCCACATCAAAGTCAGCAGCAACACCGTTCATGTGCGCTAAGTCTTTTTCGCGTGTGGCAGAGTTTACAACCAGGCGGTATTCAGTTTCAGTGAAGAAGTAGATGATCAAATCATCAATCACGCCGCCCTGCTCGTTCAGCATGCCAGTGTAAAGTGCTTTACCCGCTACTTTGAGCTTTGCCACATCGTTAGCAACCAGCTTACGCAGGAACGCCTGTGCATCTGCGCCTTTCACATCAACGATTGTCATGTGAGATACGTCAAACATGCCTGCGTCTTCACGCACAGCGTTGTGCTCTTCGATTTGTGAGCCATAGTTGATTGGCATTTCCCAGCCGTGGAAATCGACCATTTTCGCGCCAGCTTCTAGATGCTTGGCATGCAGTACTGTTTTAGAAGTCATACTCTTTCTTCACTTATTGTCATCACACATCCGGCAAGGTCCAGATTGTGTTCACCAGCGCAACACTGGCGATTGGGGTTAATTTGGGGCGTGTTCGTCTGAATGAGCAAAACCTTGCTCAACCAGTCGAGCCTGCCACAGGCTCAAAGATTCCTGATTTGCAATCAGCTGATAGTGCTGCTGACCCTGCTGTACTAAAGTGGTCACAAACACATCGCCACTTTGTTTACCATAGCAGGCCAGTTCATCTGAAATTTGCAGACCCGGCGTCAGAGAAAAACTGTTCAGCACCGTCTCAAGCGCTGCCTGACCACTCAGTTGAGCAATCGCCAGGTCGCTGCGACGTACCAGTTCAATATCGTAGTCACTGTCATGTTTACTTACCAGCGCAGAAAGGGCCTGAGCAGCGCTTTCACTCAGCACAAAACGGTAGGCTGTTTCGCTGAAGTAGTACACGGCAAAAGACTGACCGCCAACCAACAGACCTTGTACACCCAGCCCGGGTGCCATCAGTTTATTGAGGTTCAGCCCCAATTCCTGATTAAGAAAAGGCGTGGTTTCAAATCCGCTGAAATCCAGTACAACCAGATCCTGTGGCGAAAAAAGGCGATTTTCCGCCGCCACCGTACCCTGACGGTGTTTAGCGAAGATGATTGGCGTGCTCATCATGCGACTATCCTGATGAAATTAAGATGGAGAAAAGTATAGGGATCCGCCTGCGCAACAACAAATTGTATTTATTTATCGTTTGATAAATAATATTAATGTATTTGGGTTTTATAAATTGATTTTATTAATATGAAAAACTTATCGATTGATGGCCTGCGCACCCTGGTGACTGTGGTTGAAGTGGGCGGTTTTGCCAAAGCAGGTGAGCTGCTAGGCCTCTCTCAGCCCGCTGTGAGTTTGCAGATCAAGCGTCTTGAAGAACAACTGGGCTGTAAACTATTTAAAAAACAGGGTCAGCGCCAGGTACTCAATCAGTATGGTGAGCTACTGCTGCCTCAGGCCAAGCAAATGCTGCAATTCAACGATGGGATCATTCAGCAATTTACCTCAGAGAGCGTCACCGGCCGGGTGCGTCTGGGGATCCCCAGTGAGTTTGCCGCGCGTATTCTGCCCGCCATTATCGGCGATTTTGTGTCTTTATATCCGGATGTCGCGCTGGAAGTGAAATCCCGACTCAGTAAACACTTACTATCCGTATCACGCCAGGATCAGTTCGATTTGGTCCTGGCGCTAAACGAAGACCTTAATTCGTCTAACTACCCGGTGTTTATGCAGGACCAGCTGGTGTGGGTGGGCGACCTGTCTTTGGCACAACAACAAACTGTCACTTTGGTGACAGCGCCGGAAGGCTGCATTTATCGTCGCCGTGCCATCGAAGCATTACAACAGGCCGGGCTGCAATACCGCATTGTATATAGTAATGCGGATTTAACCGGCCTGACGGCAGCCCTCAAAGAAGGCCTGGGCATTACGGTACTGGCCAAAAGCACCGTGCCGGCTACGCTCAGTTACCAGGCGCAAACGTCCTTTTTGCCAGAGCTGGGTCAGATTGGTATCAGCCTGGTTAAAAACACCCAGGAGTCTGCGCACGCGGTGAATAAGCTGGCCGAGTTTATTGCACTGCGCTTGGGGTAAGCACTGCTTTTGAGATCCGCTCATAGTGTATCGAGGCGCTGCCTGTTCGTAGTTCCCGCATCAAGTGCGGGATGACAGAAAGTGGTGCGAGGTGATCAGCAGTGAATGCAGGGGTGGCGTTTAACAACCCCATTGTGTGGCTTTAAGCAGATCTGGCTTTGTATTAATGCAACTCGGTATCCCGGACAGAGAGCCGGGAACTACTCGAAGCTGACTGAAGGGTCCTCTCCCCTGGCAGTCACTTATTTATATTTGGGGAAGAAGTGCAATGCCAGACCAACGTTACCATACATACCAGTCTCTGTCGTAGAGATAGACTCATACATAAAATCGCTGCCCATATAATAGTAAATGCTCTTGCCCCAATTAGCTCCTCTCACCCCTTCACCTCGAGCGCAAGTCACTACACTGGCGCATGTTTTGGGATCATAGGTCTTCAGCAACAGATTGGAAGTATCGTAGTGCCAGTATAAAGACAACGCTTCGCTGTAATTTCGGCTCTTTTTTACCGCTGCATCAAGCTTTTTATCTCCCTTACGCGTATACTTATCTTTTGGCACGACATGCTTATGCTTTTCTGGCTCTTTGTATTCCAGTCTCTGTTTAACGAATTCCTGTGTGGCACTGTTCAGATGACGCCTGTGAATAAAAAAGACTTGGATATTGCGCTCGTCGCCGGATAGCTTTTTCTTGAAAAACAAAATACTGTCAAATTTATCGCTTCCAATATCAAAGCTGCGTGTGCCTTTCGTTGAGGGCGAGATCACAGAAAAGAAAGCGTAAGACGGATAATTTTTCTCAAGCTGTGCCTGAAACTCATAGAGATGCTTCCCGTTCGATTTCATTTTGCCAAAATTAATGTGTGTCGCAACGTAATCCCGGATATTTTGATTGATATTCGCTTCACAGATTTGTTGGATCCGCAAGCTGGTCTTTTCACTCAGAGCCTGTATGCCTTTGTTTGCATAACACAATTCATCATAAACCACAGATGGCAGTATCAGTGAATCACGATATTTCAGGTCATATATGGTGTTTGTACTGCCCATGTAGTCCAGTGTGTCGTCAAGGTATTGCCTTATAAGCAGGTTCCGCTCACGACACTTCATGTCTGAGTGGATCACACTCTGCATGTTTTCATACAGTACCCGGCCGATTCTGATAAAAGCGCCGAGATTGGTAAAAAACTGCAGGAAGAACAGATTCATTGCAAATTCTTCATGCCTGGTAATGGTGCCATGGCACTCAATCAGAGGCTCAATGACTTCATGCATGAGGTCTTTGGTATAGTTCTTTTTCTCAACGAGCGGGTAAAGTAAATTAGAGACTACCCCCAGGTTTCTTGCGATTTCTATTTTGTTTAGTAAATCCTGACAGGCTGTCTGACTTTTGTCTTCCAAATTATTAAACTTGTATAGATCTCTGCTGATGCTGTGGATCCCCCGCATCAGGTCATTAAACCGCAGAACTTCCTGATAAGTATGATAGTTGGCAATTAACTGTACCAGTTTTTGCTGATTTTTGAGCATAGCAAAGTGGAGATCATCCAGCTTATTCAGCGCCTCACTCAGCTTTTCGCTTTCCGTTACTTCGTTGTCAAAGATACTCGAAAACAAAAAGCTAAATAACACGGCTCCCCCCATACCAAAACCATATCTCAAACGATTTTTAGGCAAAGCTTTGCTATAAGCCTCCGCTCCTTCCAATATGGGAAGCATGGTGTTCTTTGAACGCACTCCGGTATAGGTACCCACTGCGGCTCTAACCAGACCATCCACCAGTTTTTGCTGGTTTTCTTGTACTTTGGTTTTTGTTTCTGACATATCTACTCCTGGACTACTTAGTTCCGCGATACTGTTTACTTCGATCCTAGCTACTCTGACGTATTGCAATACACATCAAGATAGGCAATGAATTAACTTGTTGATATTATTAACTAACCCACACCAAAAAGATATTTCACTTGCTTACATGCCTCTTTTGCATATCACAGTAAAAAATGACGGGTGGTAAGTTCGGAGATTGGTGGGTTATGGTGCCTGCGAGTTGCCTGTCTGTGGTTCCCGTATAAAGTGCGGAATGACGGGTGTTGGGTTTGATGAGTTATGCTTAATGCTCGCCCCAGTCGCCTGTTGGTAGTTTCCGCATCAAGTGCGGGATGACTGGGTTTGGGTTTGATGAGTTATGCTTAATGCTCGCCCAGTCGCCTGTTGGTAGTTTCCGCACCAAGTGCGGGATGGCTGAGAATGAACACGAGCTAACGCGCTTTGAGCTCGATAACCGGGTGATTAATCAGCCGATTTGAAAGGGCCACTGCTTTGCACACAGTAGCCCTTAGGCACCAGCTATTCGCCGATGGCCTGTTGTACAAATAAGTCTTTAATGGGGCCGAGGTTATCTACCACATTCAAACCCACACCGCGGACTAACTTTTTCAGCGGGTGACTGCCGCTGAACAGCTCCTTTAGCCCCTGCATCATCGCAATGTGCTTTTGTGCATCGAGTTTGCGGCTGCGCTCATACTCTCGCAGTGTTCGGTGAGAGGCAAACTCCTCACTGTCTTCGCTGAGTGCTTTGATCAGATGCGCAGCATCTTTAAGGCCCAGATTCATGCCCAATCCGGCAAGCGGGTGGATGGTATGTGCCGCATCGCCCATTAACACCACTTTTCCGGTTAACCACTGTTGTGCGTAGCGCATCGTTAGTGGAAATACTGCGCGCTCGCCCTGAACGCTGCACAAGCCACACTGGAGGTCACTGGCCGCACTCAATGCTTTGTTAAAGCTTTGCTCGTCCATCTCCATTAATTCGCGGGCATGGTCAGGTGCAGTTGACCAGACGATTGACTGGGTATGCGGATCAGATAAAGGCAACAGTGCCAGCGGGCCTTCTGGCAGGAACACTTGCCGCGCTGTGGCATCGTGAGGCTGCTCGGTTTTGATGGTCGCGACAATGGCATGATGGTCGTAATCCCAAAAGCTGATCGGCAACTTAAACTGGCTACGTACACCTGAGTTTGCCCCATCTGCTGCAACCAGCAATTTGGCCATTACCGGCATCCCCTGCTCCAGCGTGATCAGCACGTCGCTGTCAGTTTGGTGGATAGACTGGTAACGACTACCAAACATCAGACTTGCCTGACTGTGCTGCTGCAAAGCCTGGTATAGAGCATAGCGAATCGCATCGTTCTCAATGATATGACCCAGTTCAGGTAAAGCCAGTTGCTGTGCATTAAACTGAATACGGCCAAAGCTATCCGCATCGCACACCGACATTTTACGATAAGCCGTAGCACGCTGCGCTTTGATGGCGTCCCATACACCCAACGATTCAAACAGACTCTGACTGGCTAAACTAATGGCACTGACCCGCGCGGCATACGCCTCATTGAGTGGCTGCGGCTCAGGACCGGCATCCAGCACCATCACCGAGACATTGTGCTTTGCCAGGCCCAGCGCCAGCGCCAGACCAACACACCCACCACCGACTATGCACACTTGTACTTGTTGCATGATTATTCCTTACAGGGTTCGTCCCATGAGTTGTCGCGCCAGTGGCGCTTTCAGTTGTGAGAACAGGCTCATCGACAACAGGCCGCAACTGCGTCCCAATGCCAATATACGAGAATCATTAGAGAACAGCCTGACCAGTGCATCGGTTAGCGTCATAACACGGTGGATATCTGACTCGCGCGCGATTTTATAGCCGTGCGTAAAGCCATGACTGCCCCACTGCTGTCGGTCAGTCTTTTGCAGTTGCTCAGCCAGCGCCTGAATGTCACGCAGCCCCAAATTAAAGCCTTGTCCGGCAATCGGGTGAATGGCATGTGCGGCGTTCCCTATAAGTACGCAGCGATGATGCACCAGCTGCTCTACCCGTCCCAGTACCAGCGGATAACTGGTTCGTCTGCCAACCCGTTCAAACATCCCGGCACGATAGCCAAAGGCCGCTTGCAAACGAGTCAAAAATTCAGACTCTTCGCACTCGCTTAAAGACGCCAGTGCCTGCTCAGGCATACACCACACCAGAGAGTAGCGGTTGCTGCTCATGGGCAACAGCGCCATCGGGCCATGCTCTGTGAAACGCTCAAACGCCTGACCTTGATGCTTGTCGCTGATCTGTACGTTAGCAATCAGGGCACCTTGTGTGTATGCGACACTGTCAAAGCCAATATTCAGCTTGCTGCGAGTCGGCGATTGCGCCCCATCGGCCACAACCAGTAACTTACCCGACAGGCTCTCGCCATTGTCTAGCAACACCTCGACCTGCGCCCGTTGCTGCGTCAGCTTGGCTATCTTAGCAGGGCAATACAGTGCTATATCCAGCTTGCTGAGCTGCTGATGCAGATAAGCGCCATAAGGATTGACCTCAACCACATAGCCCAACGCGTTGACGGCAAACTCATCATGGGTAATTGTGGCTTTGCCAAAATGACCCCGATCTGACACATGTACCTGAGTGATAGGCTCAGCAAAATCCCAGTTTGGATCAAACAAGCCTAAAGCACGCAAATAAGATACCGATTGCTCGGCCAATGCCAGGCTACGGTCGTCAAAGCTGGGATGATGTGCAGTTTTAGGTTCAAAGGCTTCAATAACCGCTATCCGGCTATCGGGTTGCTGTTTTTTTATCGTGACGGCGGCCGTAGCACCTGCCATGCCGCCCCCCACGATTAACACATCAAAGTGTTGCAAGTCTTGCTCCTGCTTATCGTTATTCGCCTGAACGCATTAAAGCTTCTATCTCAGCAATGGTTTTAGGCACCGCTGCGGTGAGGTTTTCAAAGCCATCCGGGGTGACCAGTAAATCATCTTCAATTCGCACTCCAATCCCTTTAAATTGCTCCGGCACTTCGGCATCTTCATCAAAGTACAGGCCTGGCTCTATGGTCAGTACCATGCCAGGTTCAAATGGTCTGTCGGCTTCATCCAGTTTGTATTCGCCAACATCGTGCACATCCAGTCCCAGCCAGTGGCCAAGACCATGCATGTAGAACGCTTTACAAGCTTGTTTATCGAGTAACTCGTCCACTTCACCGGCGAGAATGCCCAAATCAATCAACCCTTCGGTCATCACTCGCATGGCCGCTTCATTGGCTTTGACCAAAGTGCCACCCGGCTTAACCTGCTCAAAAGCCGCCAGTTGTGAGGCCAGGACTAATTCGTACACCGCTTTTTGTGGCGCACTAAAGCGGCCACTTACCGGGAAGGTACGGGTAATGTCGGCAGCATACCCTTCAAGCTCACAGCCGGAGTCGATCAGGATCAAATCTCCGTCGGTTAATTCATCGCAGTTGTCGGTATAGTGCAAAATATTAGCGTTGTTACCCGAGCCCACGATGGTGCCATAGGCCGGGTGCCGGGCCCCATTCATGGCATAATGATGGTGGATTTCAGCTTCCAGCTGGAACTCGGTGGCACCGGGTTTAGCAAATTGCATGGCACGCTTGTGTGCATGCGCACTGATCTCGCCCGCTTTGCGCATCACTGCTATTTCAGCGTCTGACTTAAACAGTCGCATTTCATGCAGCAGTGGGCGTACATCTTTGATGATCTCAGGTGCCCGATAGCCTTTTTTCGGTGCGCTGCGCAATGTGCCAAGCAAGGCCCAGATCTTATCGTCAAACGCTGTGTATGTGCCCTGACCGTAATACAGTGCCTTACGACCATTCACCAACCCCAGCAGCTCGTCGTCCAGCTCGCTCAATGGAAAAGTCTGGTCCAGCTCAAGCGCTGCTTTGGCTTTTTCATGGCCCATACGTCGACCATGCCAAATCTCCGCCAGCTTATCTTTGTTACGACAAAACAGTGTCTGTTGTGTTGCGCCGTCTTTGTCTTTGCTCAGCACCAGTACCGCGTCCGGTTCTTTAAACCCGGTCAGGTAGAAAAAGTCGCTGTCCTGACGAAACGGATATTCAGTATCGCGGCTGCGGGTCAGCTCAACGGCGGCGGGGATCACCGCCACGGCGTTGTTATCCATCTGCGCCAGCAACTGAGTACGGCGCGTTACAAATTCCAAATTGGCTATCATCATAATTAATGCACTGTTTTAGAGGTCGATGAAGCGGTGTCTTTACCAAGCTCAGCAAAACACAGCAGTGCCGATACACGGATGTATTCAATCACTTCATGCAGCGCCTGTTTGTCTTCTTCACTTTCATCGAAATGAGTATCTAACTTAGTGATCTCGCTAAAGTCACCAATCACTTCCTTTACGTCAGCCGAAAACTTACCATAGTCTTTTTGCTTAAGGCCAAAGCCGAGCAAGAACCCGGACACCCAGGCTACCAGTGCATTGGCCTGATCGCTCAGGCTTTCTTCTAGTGGTAAATACAGTTCAAAGTGGTGCTCTGGATCATTAAAATGCGCAACCACCAGCTTATACAACTCGGCAAAAAATTCTTTTAATGGCGCGGCAAACTTCTGACCATCGTTAAAGACATCGCTCAGCAGCCCAAGGTATTCCTGCTCTTCGATATTCAGGCCACATGCTAGTAGTCCGCTGATGGTACCGTGCACTTCAGCCGGGGCAATGTAGATATCGTGTTGTTCCAGCAGTAGCTGCGCTTGCTGATAATCTCTAAATTCACTCATGGATATTGTTCTCGTTTGCTTTCGTCTGCTTAGTTAATGCTACCACCCGAAGTATAGCAACAGCAACGACTTGTCTGTTTGTGTACAAATAATCTGCGCACTTTTTTGCCCTGCTCAGATGGCAATCAAAAAGTGCATAAATCACAGCCAGTCGAACGACTTTTTGCAGATATTTACGGATAAAGGTTTCTAGATGCGGCTGGGTCTTATATACTGAAACCGTTCCCTAGCACGTCGGACAGTGGATGATGTCCCTGAGCCGATAACTTTTTCTTAGGAACGCAGTTTGCTTACTATTGCGCAGGCTCGGCAGGTACCGAGAAGCCTACGGTAGGCTGTTGCTTTCCGCCTTGAACCTTAGGGTTCAAGGACTGACATCTGCATCCGCGTTGCCGGGGACACCTTTCCCACTTTCATTGTCTAATCAGATACAAAAACTCCGAATAATTCAGCTCTAGCTTACTCAGTGCTAACCACCCAGCATGATGACGACTTGGTTTCCATATTCAGCTGAGGTATTATACCAATTTCACTTAATACTTGGTCTATTTGAAGGAGCAAATAGGACGCTAACAGCGTTAAAAATTTCTCATTTAGAACAACTAAATAGCAAAATTTTTGCCTCGCCTACATGGATGTAGGTGCCTCAGCGATAGCAGGACGCGAGAGCGGTGTTATCGACCCTATTTTCTCGCCTCAAAATAGATCACTTAATTAAGCAAATTGGTATTAATTTTGGTAAGTGCTTTTTGCTAGACTCAAAAAAACGCCTCAAGAGGCGTTTTTAACTGAATCGCTAAACCGTCACGTTACTGCGACAATTTGCGTTTGGCAGGCTGCGCGTAAATAGACAGCACCAGTTGACGTAACTCTTCCGGCACCTGCTCCAGCGCATTCGTAAAATGGTTTTTATCCTGCTCACTGCTTTGGCTTTCGTCGCCTGCAGCCAGATAGTTACTGGAATGCAGATAGTAGTTGCTGACAATCTGCTGATCGATAATTTCAGCAAGCTGCTCCGGTGTTTCAAAGTCATCATCAATGGGCGCACCAAATGCCACGTGTACATGGCCTTTATCACTGCTAAATCCTTCGATGATGCTGTTGATGTCTTCACCTTCAGCTTTAACATATTCCCCAAACTGCTGTTTATGATACAGCTCACGCGCTTTTGACACGGCGCATGGCTCGTACTGATAAGAAATCGATACCGGTACAATCTTAAGCTGGCGCACATATTCAGCAAACGGCAGTTTTAGCTTGCGCCCTTGTAGTTGCAGCATCTTCAGCAACGCCGGATCGGTAAAGTCGACACCATCTTTAGCGCGGCCCTCTTTTTGTGCAATCCAGATTGAATTACCCTCAGTCAGTGAATCATAAATATAAGCCGACAGCTGAGACAAAGCGCGTAACATTTCTTTTGGCGCTTTGGCAGAGCGCTTAACAATAAAACTCTTATTTAAGCGCATTAACTCAGTGATGTAAGGGACCTGAAGCAGGTTATCACCAATGGCGATACGCACTGTTTTCATTTTTTGCTGATGCAAACCCCAGTTAACCAGGGCCGGGTCCAGGACAATGTCTCTGTGATTAGAGATAAACAGATAAGCCCCCTGGCCATCAAGCTGATCTAGCCCTGAATAGGTCACCTTGCTGGTGGTGCGCTCAATCAGCATCGCCAGATACCCGGCTACCTCATCCTGAACCGCATCGACATTGTTCACAGACTGCCACTTTTTCTTCAACCGGCTGCGCACTAGTGGCCGGGATATCAGCGCCCATCCTGCCAGCCATTTGGGCAGGTTATGCTCCGCAATCACATCAATAAACTGATCATCGTCCAACAAACGCTGCAAAGCTGCGGGGACTTCATCGTCATTGTAAGGTCTGATATCTGCGTATTTATCCACTAAACTACTCTTTTATTATTGGTGGTTGTCATCAAAACGTCTTATTCTATCGTGTGCCCGGATCGGAAGCTAAGAATATCAAGTCTGACCAGAAGTCCCAGCACAACTCGCTGCCTGATGTCGGCACACGTTTACTATGCCGAAACCTGTGTTGGTGCAAAGCGTTGCTTAATTCCCATCAGCATCAACCTGATCATTAGCAAAGCCAATACCACACCACTGGCCAACGTCAGCCAACCAGGTAAGACTTCATGGTCGTGCCCCATCATTGGAGCAACGGTAAAGCCAAACTGAGCAACCAACCAGTCGGTCAAGAACCCGAATACAATCGCCACCCCGATGACAGCCCCCAGATAAGCAAATACAGCACGACGTCCCAACTCTTTAGCGACCACCCCTATGGTGGCAACATTGGTGGCCGGTCCGGCCAGCATAAATACCAGCACAGCACCCGGAGATACGCCCGCCAGTAGCAACCCGGCAGCAATCGGCGTAGACGCTGTGGCGCATATGTACATTGGAATACTGACCAGAATAACCACTATCATGGCCAGGATCCCATTGCCCCACTGAGCCAAAAAGGCTTCGGGAACATAGGTTTGCACTAAAGCTGCAAAGAATAGACCAATCAGTAGCCATTGCATAGTATCTGCGAGTAATTTGTTACAACTAAATTGCACAGCAGACACCAGTTTTTGCCACAGCCCCGGCTTAGACTCAGCTGCCGTACAACAGGAAGCCACAGGCTCTGCCTTGTTGTGTGAAGGCTCACTATCACAACAGCCTTTTTCAGACTCTGGTTCAGTCTTATTTTGACCAGCGCAACAACTTGCAGATTGCGTTGCAACCGGAGTGTGCTCACTGGCGCAGCAACTACTTTTTTCAGGCTGGACTTTTATTACCGAGCTGCCACAACAGCCCCCCGCTGAGTTGCTCGCCGCATTTTGCGGCGTTTTGCCTTCATCTTTGCCAACCAGTACACCGGCCGTAATGGCACTGGCGACGGCCGCAATGGGCCGTATCACAGCCATGAATGGACCCAACAGTGCATAGGACACAGAGATAGAATCCACCCCGGTTTCGGGTGTCGACACTAAAAAGGCCGTGGTAGCACTTTTTGACCCGCCTGCACGTCTGAGCCCAATCGCAGCCGGAATAACACCACAAGAACACAGCGGCATGGGTGCCCCAATCAAGGCGGCTTTTATGGTGGTCCAGAGCCCTTCTTTGCCCAGGTGCTTTTGTAAAAAGTCTTTGGGAATAAATACATTAAGCAACCCGGCAAGTAACAGGCCCAGCATCAGCCAGGGTGCAGAAACCAAAAAGAGTTGCCAAAAATTACTAAGCAGAGCCATCTATATCCTCCAACGCAGTCAAAATAGAACAATCATCAGCGCTTTCCTCACCACCACAACACCGCTCAGCGAGCACACTCAAAGAACGCTCAAACTTCACCAGTTCTTCAATCCTTTGCCGGGTTTGTGCCAATTTTTGTACAGTGAGAGACTTAACCTCTTCACAACTGTGATTATGTTTATCAATTTTAATGGCCAGCAACTCCTGAATATCTTTGAGACTGAAGCCCACAGTTTTGGCTCGTACGATAAAGCGCATCTGTTCAACCGCGCTGTCATCATACAATCGATAGCCCGCCGAGCTGCGTGCACGCGCTTGCAACAGACCCTGGCGTTCATAATAACGCAGTGTGTCGGTAGACACATTCAATTGTTTTGCAATATGGCCAATCTTATACATCGTCAGT
This sequence comes from Pseudoalteromonas sp. PPB1, assembly GCF_015356275.1. Taxonomy (NCBI): domain Bacteria; kingdom Pseudomonadati; phylum Pseudomonadota; class Gammaproteobacteria; order Alteromonadales; family Pseudoalteromonadaceae; genus Pseudoalteromonas; species Pseudoalteromonas sp. PPB1. The sequence goes on from NZ_JACEQV010000024.1 coordinate 19,591, forward strand.
TTTGCCGTCCTTATGAATCTACTTAGAGTATAAACCTTGGAGTTGAGTTCAAGGTCAAGTGCAAAGATAAACTAACCATAAAAATGATACACTCACGCCATCTGTTAGTAAGGAATATTTGCCCCATGAATATTGTAGTTTTAGATGCCGCCACATTAGCGGGCGTCAGCCTGGATCCTCTGAGAAAACACGGTACCGTCACCGAGTACCAAACCACGTCACCCAGCCAGCTACTATCCCGCCTTAACGGTGCAGATGTGGTAGTGACGAACAAAGTCGTGCTCAATGCCGACACACTGAGTAAGCTGCCTGATCTCAAATTGATCTGTGTGGCCGCAACCGGCACCAACAATATCGATCTGGAAGCCGCGCGTAGTCACAATATCGCCGTAACTAATGTCGCTGGTTACTCCACTCCCTCTGTGGTCCTTCACACCTTTACGCTGCTCGGCAACTTAATGAGCAATATTCACCGGTATGCACAAGATTGTGCGAATGACGCCTGGCAACAGAGTGACATATTTTGTCGTCTGGACTACCCCATACACGACTTGTCGGGCAAACGTTTTGTGATCGTCGGGTATGGTAATCTTGGCCAGGCCGTGGCAAAGGTTGCCGCCGCCTTTGGTGCCGAGGTTATTATCGCAGAGCGCCCCGGACAAGAGGTGATACGTGACTCACGCGTTGCATTTGAAGAAGCACTGCGAAACGCAGATATTGTCTCAATCCACTGCCCTTTGACAGACACCACCCGAGATTTATTTGACGCCAGTACGCTGGCCTTACTCCCGACTCACGCCATTTTATTGAATACCGCGCGAGGCGGCATTGTCAATGAGCAGGCACTGGCAGATGCATTAGCCCAGAAGCAGCTTGGCGGTGCAGGCGTTGATGTACTCAGTGTCGAGCCTGCAACAGCGACAAACCCGCTGGTGCAGTACAAAGGCGATAACTTATTACTGACCCCTCACACCGCCTGGGCCAGTCAGGAGTCTATCACCCGTCTGATTGACGGTATTGCCGCGAATATCACCAGCTTTTTACAAGGAAGTGAGCGCAATCGCCTGGTGTAAACAGGTCACTTCTGGTGTTTACGCTCAACAACGAGTCAGCTCAACGCCATTGAGCGCTTGATCCATCCAGCTCAGCACCATCATCCCCGGCTTCCGAGCCGGGAACTATTCACGTACAACGGGTGAGTGCCCGCCCAGCAACAAATCATCCGAAGCGATATCCGGTAACGAGTAGTAATGACATCTGGCGCGAAATCGTAAGTTGTTATTTTAACTAACTATTAGTTTTTTTATTCAAAATTTAGTCCTTTTAAATAACAGCCATTTCACTTAAAATAGTAACCGTTTGATTTTTAATAAATTAAAAACTGGCAAACTCTTTGCAAACTACACTTCAAAGAAAACAAAGACGGCTAAGCCTGGGATATAAAAGATGAAAAAACTACTACTTGCAACTGCGCTATTAAGTTCAACCGTACTGACAGGCTGTGTAGTCGCGGTCACGGATGGTGAAGTTAACGGCAGCCACTATGGCTGGAAAAAAGAGCAAAAACAAAATCGCGAGAAAATCAGCCAACTTAAAATGGGCACTGAATATCAAAGTGTACTGAACAAGCTTGGTACACCTGACTTCACAGATATGCTGTCCAAGGGAGATACTGTCTATCAGGTACTGTATTTCGCAACCAACAGTAAACATTCAGATGGCGTTGTCACCAAAGATGAGTGCACCCCTCTACTGTTTAAAGACAGCAAACTCGTTGGATTTGGTGACACGGCCCTGGCGCAACTGCTGTAGCCAGCACAACTGACCCGGTTCAGTGCAACTCAACACTGAACCTTCACACCACACTCAACACCGCTTTTTGTTGCCGTTCGCGTGCATCATTCAGGGCTGTAGCAGCCAAGTCCAGCGGATCCCGGTGAGCTCGGGCAAAATCGGCTTTGGTATAGCAAATGCCCGCACTCACTGTCACATGGGCACAAGTCGGAGATTCAGGGTGCCGAATAGCTAAGGCTGCAACCGCCATATGAATAGCCTCGGCCACTTCATGAGCTTCAACTTCACTGATATCACGCAGCAACGCCACAAAACGTCCGCCATCATAGCGCGCCGTAAAGCCATCCATATTATTGATAATACCCGCCACTACCTGGGCAATTTTATATAGACACTCATCGCCTCGGGCATGGCCGAATAACTTGTTATAACGCTCAAAATGATCAACACCCAATACAAACACGGCCAGTGGCCGAACCCCCGAAGCGCATTGCCGCCAGAACATTGCCAAAGTTTTATCCAGTGCCCGTCGGTTGGGTAATGATGTCATACCATCTATCAAAGCTTGTTGACTGAGCTGGTCACTGCGCTGCTTTATGCCCAGGTGAATTTTTACCCGCGCCTTAACAATATTGGGGTTAAACGGCTTGGTAATGTAGTCGACTGCGCCCTGTTGCAAGCTCTGTGCTTCATCCAAAAAGCTGGCGCTTGCGGAGATCACTATCACAGGCAATTGCACTGTTTCGGGGTTTGCCTTTAGCGTTTGCAAAAACGCCTCAGCCTCTTCACCAAGCTGCTGATTGTCCATGATGATGAGGTCAATACGGGTGCCTTGCAGCTGTGTCAACGCCTGTTCAGGTGACGAACTCAACGTCACCAGATAGGTTTCTTCCAGGGTGTTCTGTAACACCACCCGGTTGAGCGGGTCCGGGTCTAAGACCAAAATATGAGCCGATTTGTGCATTTTCTTATCCTTTTAGCCAAAACGAAATAAAACACAAAGTTTGTTCTACAGCTGCCAGTAACTGTGCTTGATCACACGGTAATTGATCTGATACATCTTCACCTACTTGCTTCGCGGCGGCCTCACATATTCGTGCCTGAGCCGCTAATCGATGTAATCCTAATCCTGCTGCTGACCCTTTTATGGTGTGAGCCAGGCTAAATAACTCGGATGCACTCAGCGTTTGTTGTAAAGATACGATGTACTCTTCACCAAGCTTAGCAAACTTTTCCAACATGGCGCGCACCAGCGCTTCATTGCCCATCATTTGTGTCAGCGCAAACGAACTATCTAATATCAAGTCGTTGCTAGGCACATACTCCTGAAGCGCAGCACACAGATCAACCGGGGCCACAGGCTTAACTAAAAAACCGTTTAACCCAGTCGCCATAGCCTGCTGCTTTTCCTGCTCATGAGCATTGGCGGTTAATGCAATAATGGGCAAGCTTTGTCGATCAAACTGACTACGTAATTGTCGGCTAGCTTCATAGCCATCAATGTTAGGCATGTACAAATCCATCAGCACCACATCCGGGCGCAGCTTCTGACAAATAGCAACGATATTTTCAGCACTACTTAGTGCAACCACCGTGGCACCGCGCTGCTCTAGTACCGTCCTGCTGATATCCAGATTAACCGGGTTATCGTCCACCACAATACACAGCAAAGGCGATAAGATGCAGGTATTCGGTAACGCCGCTTTTGGGACTTCTAAAGTGCAGGTACTCAGGCTCTGGTAAAACACCGGCTGAGCTAACCTGATCGCCTCAGAATCAGCGGGTAACAGCTGTGAAAATGCGGCTGTGTCAGGCACCAACCACTGTGCATCCAACGCAGGTTCCGACTGACTCAGAGCACGAACATGGGCAGGTTCGTTAGACGCCAGGTAATGAACCGGGGTCGACTGAGTGAGCGACTTCAAATCAGCCAAACTGCCCTGGTGGATACCCTGATGGGTCAGATAAGGCAAAGGTGCCTGCCCGTCCAAAATCAAAAAGAGCGACTTTCGGTTTTGCTCATCAGATAACGCCGCACGCTCCAATCGCAGGGTAAACTCAAATCGACTGCCGACTTCAGGCTTACTCGATAGCGTCACTTCACCCCCTAATAACTGGAGCACCTGCTTCACAATCGCCAGACCCAGCCCAATGCCTTCATGGGGACGTGAGCTCGTTTCATTGCCCTGAGTAAAGGCATCGAACAAACGCGCCTGATCATGCTCACTGATCCCGGGGCCAGTATCCCAGACACAAAACCGGATAGTCTGTTCAGGTGCCTGTATGCCAGGTTGTAAAGACAGGCTCAGTCCCACCCTGCCATGCTCTGTGAACTTAACCGCATTGCCCAACAGGTTCATTAATACCAGCTTGATACGTGCTTCATCACCGATCAATCTAGGCCAGATAAAAGGGTCAACTTCTATCTCGAATTCAAGTTGTTTGGCACTGCTCAATGGTGCAATCAGACCACTCAAACTAGCGATTAGATCGACCAGACAAAACGGTTGGTTATTGGGTTTACCCTGCCCGCTTTCCAGCCGGGCAAAATTAAGAATGTCATTCAGCATGGTCAACAACTGTTGTGCGGCGCTTTCAATTTGTCCGAGCTTCCGTTGCTCTTTTTGGCTATCCAGCTCGGGCTTGAGAATACTTACCATACCCAAAATGGCATTAATGGGCGTACGGATCTCATGGCTGATATTAGCAATAAAGCGGCTTTTGGCATGATTGGCCCGCTCGGCATCCAACCGGGCGCGCACCAGTGCAGTCACATTCTGCACGTGAATAACAAAGTATTTAGGGTTCTTTTGTTTGTCCCAAACCAGAGAGACACTCAGGTGCAACCAGCGTTTGGGATCTTGCTGCGCCAGACTCAGTTCACTGGCCCCCTGTCGTTCCTGTAAGCAATGATCCAGCACATCGTTCAGCGCCTCAACATCGGCATCTTCAAACACGCTGTACAAACTACTGCCAATATCAACGCGCACAAATAACTTACGTGCTGTTCGGTTGAGTTCCAGCACAAGCCGGTCAATAGACAGTAAAATGACCCCATTAGGGGCGTACTCAATAGCAGCTTTAAAATTCTGCTCCGACGCCCGCAAAGCCGTCAACGCTTGCTGTTGCTCACTGATATCCCGTGCCACCCCCAAAGTCCCAATGCGTTTACGCTGGTCGTCATACAAAGGTGAAACGGTGATCAGATAACTACTCCCCTCCAGAACCAAAGTATCGGTGAGGCTTTGTCCCTGGAAATTCATCGTGTGCTCGAGATCCAGCAAAGCCAGGTGACGCTCTGTCACTTCCTGATGTTCTCGCGCAACCAGGTCAACCTGAGGTATTCCCATAAACCGTTCAAACGCTTCATTACAGCCAATAAATGAGCCGTCAATATTCTTGTAGTAAACCAGATCAGGCACTGAGTTCAAGACCGTTTTTAGTAAGGCCGCCTGGCGTTCTTTGGCTTCTAAACTGCGCGACAGGGCTTTCTTTTGCCGCTGTACTTGCTCATCCAGTTTGGTATTGTTTTCCTGCAACTGTTGTAGCGCATGCCGCTTTTGTGTCACAACCTGTTTGATTTCTCTGAACCATGGCTGCCAGTCTCTCGGAACAGCATAATTCATCGTCGCTTCCGGGGTATGTTCCTGATAAGTCAGGTATCTGACAAAATGCTTGAGTGGCCGGATAAATACTTGTGCGTTAAGCCAAACGTAAGCGGCAAAGGTAAACACAATAAATATGATCAAAAACCCGAGCTCCAGTAACACTTCATATCGCGCCGGTGCAGAAAAACGGGCTTCTTCCTGGACAAACCTTAAGGTAAAAGGCTGCCCGGTCGGACGATAGTTAAAGAGAACGCCCCCCTCCCAGGGTAGCTTAGCGTTTCGTGTCAGGTCATCGTCCAGATCCTGATAGCCTTTGCTGGAAGCCAATATGACACCCGGCTGAGTGCCTCTAAGTGCCAAAGTTCCTCCACCAAATGTCATCTGTTGTAGCCTGCTGGCAAGCTTATCAACATCATAAATCAGCAGGATCTGCGACTGCGAGCCACTGGCAAGGCGCTGTCCCAGTGCAAAATAGTGCTTACCAAATACCCGGGTAGGCATGCTGGTGGCCGTGATCCCCTGACTAAATTGTGGCGTGAAACGCGATTCAACAATGGCTGTTAGCAGATTGCTCTGGCTGGTATCACGCCGTTTGACAAACGCAAAGCCGTTTTCCTGAATAAAGACCACCGCTTCAAGCTCATCGATTAGGGCAAGCGCGGTATTAAAACTGGGGCCCAATGCCATAATTTGCTGCCATTGGTCTATCAGTTGTGGCGTTGGCACAAAACGGCCTAGTCCCACCACCTCACCTCCATTATCTGGCAGCTGGCGATAAAAATAACCTGCCTGCTGACGAATATTCTGCTGCCACTGTGCATCGAGCTGATAGCGGATAGGTTCAGCGAGACTATTGCGGATACTGGTGATGACCGTTTGCGCAGCCAGCGTTTCTTGCTCAACTTGCCCGGCAAGCACAAAAAATTGGGCCTGATACACTTGATACTGACGCTCAAGCTTAATCTGGTACAGGTGAAAACACAGCACCACGGCCAGCAACATGGGCACCAGCAAGGCAATACTGATCGCCTTACGATAGTTCTTAAGAGGGAGAAATTCCGGCACGCAGTGGCTCGACGTTAGTTCCTTGTTTTAGCAAGAGTAACTAGCACATGCCAATCTTTCAAGTGCGAGCATTCATCACCGTGGAAAGCCGCTCGATTGTCATACTCAGAGCCCGACATCAAGACAGTGCAACGGATGGACACGCCAATGAGAATAAATGCACACTAATATCAATTTGCTTAATAAAAAAAGGGCTGCATCCGCCAGCCCATTTATAAACTACTGTTATACGCCCTCACATATTAGGTGTTCAAGCCTGCTCTTGAAATGCCATTATTCGCCACGATATGCTGATTGACTTTGTGCTGATAAATAAGCAGAGATATGGTGTGCATCATCAGCAAGCCCGTTGCTATACCAATTGCATCCGCCCACACACTACCAGCATACACCAAAGGCATACCAAGCAAAGTAAAGCGGAACAAGTTAAGCACAACGGCAACTTTAGGCGACAGTAAAACATTCAGTAACTGAGAGTAGAATACCGTGATGCCCTGCAGCACTGTGCCGCTCAGCCAGATAACTGACACCAAGCTCAGTGTCCAGGCTTGCTCTGACATTGAATATTCCAGGTTAATTTTCATCACTAACAACCCGGTCAGAAGACACGCAACAATAACGCCATTTATCAATAAAAATCGCTGTGCTTTTTTCAGGTAGTTTTGTAAATCAGCCTGTTCATCTTTAATCAACTTGGCCACTTCTGGCAGCATGACATTCATAAATGCCACCGCGAGCATCAAAATAAGTTGCTCTAATCTGGTCAGATAGGCAAACACAGCAACCATAGCCTCTCCCTGCTCTGATACTGATTTGGTAATAAAGAAAATAAACACCACCGCAGCGCTCTGTCCCAGGAAAGTCGTACTACAGATACTCAGTGCTTTGCCAACCACCCCACGTTGGACAGGCTCTCGCTCACAGGCTTGCCAGTGGATTCGCGACTTCATCATGTACAGCAACGTACATACAGAACAAAAAGCGATAATGGCATTGGAAACCACCACACTCACCAAAGGGGGCAACAGCGGCAACCACATAAGCAACACCACACTCGTCAGCATACCCACGGCACCTGAACTAACCTGCAATAAACCTGATGATTTGAACAGGCCAAGGTATCGGGCAATCTGTAGCAATACGGCGGAGCAAAACTGAAGAGGCAACCACAGTGCCAGGTGGTCAAGAAAACTACCGATTGCAGTACCTAATTGTTGTGCGCCAAACCATTCAATCAAACTACTTTGCAACACATAGAGCCCTGCGGAAACGCTTAGCCCCAACAAAGCGGCGGCTGATATGCTCAGCACTATCACAGACCCTGAGACGCGCTCTTTGTCTATCCAGCTAGACGCTGTACCTATTACCGCGTTTGAAATAGACACAGATGCGATATTGGACAAGATAATCACCGGAAACACCAATGCAAACGCCTGCAGGAAAACCTGATCAACAGATTCCAGCAAAAAGCTGTCCAGCAATGCTTTGACAGCAATAACGCCAGAGGAAATAAACACAACAAGGCCGTTAGAGAGCCAACTTTTTTCTTGTGACATATATGTATGCCTTTATTTTTTTATTGTAATTGATGATGCAGGCCAGCCCAGGAAGCGCATATTGACTGGCCCCGAAGTGCTTACTGAAACTCCCGGTATGCACGGTCTTTTAGGTAAAAATAGCCAGACAATAGCTCATTTCTTAACGGGACAAGATTAAGTAACCGAAAAGACTGATTGGGTGCACGTGTAAAGCTGGTAATGTTGCGCGTGGACCCTTGAACGATCATTTCGGCAAGCTTAATACCGCACCACCAGGCCATAGGTATCCCGCGACCACAGTATCCCATGGCATAGTATTGCTTGTGTGCCAGCGCTCCCATAGAAGGTAACATAGTTCGGGTCATAGCTAACTTCCCGCCCCACACATGGCTACTTTGGATGTCCACAAACGGTAACAAATGAGTCGCGAGATTGCGTAATTCCCGTTCAACTTTGTGTTCCTGTAATCCAGTGGACAGCCCCAGGCGCCCGCCAAAAATCAAACGGCGCTGCTGATCCAGTCGCATATATTGTTTGAAATGATAGGCTGTGGTTACGACCTGGTGGGGATGGGTAAACGCTTTATACTCCTGCTCGCTTAAAGGGTTGGTGGCCATAATGTAGCTACCAATGGGCAATATGTGTTGCCTTAGCGCACCCGAAACTTTAGAAGTATAACCATTGGTGGTATGCACGACATGCTCCGCTTGTGTATGTCCTGCTTGATGCACCACAGTATAGCCTTCACCTTTGTCTGGTCTCACCTGTTTGACAGCACAATAGGCGCTATAATGACCACCGAGCGCTAAAAACTGTGCATACAGCGCGCTGGCAAACTTGTAGGGATTGACGGTCGCACTCAGCGGATTAAAAAACCCCAAAGTTGCTTTACGGCCCGGCCAATAGTGGCTCACTTCCTGACCACGCACTAACTTTGCCTGCGAGTGAGGAAAAACTGCGTTAAGCTCATGGTACTCGTTCACCAGCCCCGCTTCCTGGCGCGAATTGAAGGCAACTTTCAAATGACCGCTGGTATCCAGATCACACGCGATCTGGCACCGAGCGATATATGCCTGCAATTCTATTGCTGCATTTGCCGCTTCGAGCCACAATTCGTCACCCAACTGAGTACCATACTGCGCGCGTAAAGCACTGTTAGACACAGATACACCCACATCAAGGTTACCAAAGGCCCGGCTACTGGCCCCTGAGAGTGGTGCATTTGCCTCCAGAACTTGTACCGTAAATCCCGCTTTGAGCAAAGGTATCGCGGCACTCAATGCCGTGATACCGCCACCGACGAAAACGGCATCGGCCTTAGCCAATGGCGCTTGCGTCTCGAGCGTAACCGCTTCCTCAAGCCATAGAGGTTGAGTGTTCACGGGTTTCACCCTAGTGCCTCCTCAACAATACCAAAGTCTCGGAGGATAGTGTCTCTGTCCTGATCCAGTGTCGGAGCACAACGTACGCTGGTCATGTCTGCTACATTGGAAAACTTCAGCGGCGTACCCACTATCTGCTCAGGCCCAAATCCGCCCTCTGTAGTCACCAGCATATTGCGCAACTGCACATGTGGATCACTCAGCATTTGTGCAACATTATTAACTGGTCCACACGGTACCCCATGTGCACTCAGCCGCTCGACCCAAACTTGGGGTGTTGCCTGAGACAAGATGTCTTCCAATAGCTGCTGTAATTCCTCTTCATTATCTTTACGTGCCTCAGGGCCATTAAAGCGCGGATCTGTTTTCAGTTCACTGTGACCCAGCACATCACATAATTTACCAAACAAGGTTTCGTTACCCGTAGCAATGACCATGTAACCACCGCGCGCAGCAAACATGCCAAATGGTGGGGCAATTGCTGGACGATAAGTACCTACAGGACTGGGAATTTCTCCCGTTGCGTGATGGCGCATAATAGAGTATTCAAGTAATGCCAGCTGACAATCCAGCATCGCGATATCAATTTGGTTGCCAACCTGAGTGCGATGACGCATGTTCAGTGACATCAGAACACCAATGGTCAGATACAAGCCCGAGCTGAGATCCCCAATACTGACACCCACACGGGTCGGAGGGGTATTTTTGTGTCCCGTCACCGTCATAATGCCACCCATGCCCTGAACCACCATATCATACGCTGGCTTATCACGGTGAGGGCTGCCATGCTGACCAAACCCTGATATCGCACCGTAAATAAGGCGAGGGAATTTACTGTGTAAAGTCGGCCAGTCATAACCAAGCCGCTCCATTACGCCCGGCCTGAAGTTTTCGGTCAGTACATCCGCTTTGGCCAGTAAGGCTTCAAAGACCTTCCGATCTTCTTCATCTTTTAGGTTCAACGCTATGCTTTCCTTGCCCCTGTTAATGGAGGCAAAATAGCCAGACATCTCGTTCACATTGGGACCATACATGCGAGCATCATCACCACTGCCGCTGAGCTCAACTTTGATAACACGTGCACCCTGATCGGCCAGCATCATGGTACAAAAAGGACCGGCCAACACCCGGGTAAGATCGATCACCGTGATCCCACTAAGCGGTTTTTCTTGAGTTTGATTTATCATTATTATTCTTCTTTAAACTGTTGGATTCGAAAATAGCAGTTCACAAGCCTGCCGCCCTACCGCTGGGGCAAAACGAAAGCCACTCCCCGAGCCACCTCCGATAACCAGCTGACCCGGTTGACTGGCCACTACCTGAGGACGACGCTCACGAACATAACCGTCGCTGTGGCACCGTCCGCCACGTAAAGCGCCAATCAGGCTGGGAGCATGCTGCTGCAAAATGGTTTCTGCAATCTGACGGTCTTCCTGTGAGATTTCGCATTCATGACGCTCAGGCATGCAACCCCACTGCTGAGAGGTAATACTCATGATCCAGCGTTGTTTATGCAGTAAGGGCAATAAAAACGCCCCCTGATCATAGAGGTAGACCAGTGGACTGGTTTCATCAACAGGTGCATCAATTTCATAGGCAACGACTTTCTTGCGGTTTATAATCAAGTCGCAAGACTGTTCCTCTGCGCTAAGCCAGGCACCTTTGGCAACCACGACCTGGCCTGCATGCAACGTCCTGCCGTCACTCATAGATAACTGCCAAGCGTCGTCAGAGCGCTTAAAATCTCGAACAGCCAGACACTCATAGACATCGACACTGTCGTTTGCGTACGCCAGATGTTGACAGATCTCAAACACATTGCCCCATAACGTGGCACGACTTTGCGACAACTGCAGATCAGACGGGGGCGACAACCACCCTGGTACCTCACACTGCACCGGCGTCAGCAGATCGGTTTTTTGATTCAGTGTCTCTTGCGATGCATCACTATATACAATCAGTGTATCTAGCTGACGTAACAAGTGCTGACAACCCAATGCCGGATCTTCATACCAATCCCTCGACAAAGCGGTTTGCTGTTGATGAGCTGCAGTCAATGAAATCGGTGAAATAATCGCCCCCGCATAACCACTACAGCCAGCTCCAATTTTATCTCTGTCAATTAGGGCAATGCGTTTATCAGGATGTTCTCGTGCTGCCTGATAGGCGACATTGGTGCCCATGACACCCGCGCCTATCACAGCAATATCATATGCTTGCATCATGACTGTGCCATCCACCACACAGTGAAAATCACCAGCTGCTGCTCACCATCATTATGGACAAAATGGGTTTTGCGCGGCTCAAAATACAAGTAATCTCCCTGCGTAATGTGATACTCCTGACCATCGTAATTGATGATCCCCTGACCCTGTGCAATAAACCAACATTCAGAAACATCATGCGTATCCGGCTTAGAGGTTTTACCAGGCTCAACAAAAAACTGCCCGCCTTCAAACGGAATACGCTGCTCACCAAACTGGTCAAAATCCACCATCTTAAGTTCAACGCCCGGACGGCTTGAGGTGGGCGGAAGTAATGTAAATTTGTTCAACATAGTGCTGTTACCTAAATAATCCATCAATCATATGCATAGAGATCCGTTCGAACGGACAAGGAAATGCGTTAAAAGCCGCACTGTCACAGGCCAACCCGGCAAGGCTTGGGTCGCCCGACAAGCTGCAGGCCTGCCATAGGGTGCGTGCCGTTTCGGGGATCAGCGGATACAGCAGTAACGCCGACTGAGCAAGATACTGTGCCAGTGCATCCTCACGCTTAATCCCCGCACCAGTAGCAATATAATCCCGCGCAATGGCTACAACCTCTTGCGGGTCAAAGTTGCGATATTCATAGATATGTGTGAGTTTTTCCCACACCGGCGCGAAGTCTTGTCCAGCTGGTAATACTGGCCAGGTTTTACCGCTCAATTGCTCCGCAGCCATCACCAGTGGCTGCATCAGCTCGTTGATCAATACATTGTTATACCAATGCAGCAAAGACGCCTGAGTAAAGTCCATCGTGTGTTTTGCCGGTGAGGTAGCTGCCAGTACAAAACGCACGCCTTCGGCCTGTATCATCGGATTACTGATGACTTCATTACCGTTCACAACATGGCCAGCACTGGTGGAAAACTTACGGCCGTTGAGCAGATAAAACTGGTTCACCACAAAGTGGTCAAATCCTTTCCACTGAGGGATCTCTGCACCAATGGCATTAATATTAACCATGTGTGATACCGTGTTATCCATGCCGAAGAAGTTGATGGTGGTCACTTCAGACTCGGCATCAAATGGATGGGTCTGACACCCGGTCAGCGCCTGATAAGATTCACCTATCATACGGCAGTAGGCATACAGCATACCGTGCCCGAAATATACCTGTTGATTATCGCCACACGAGACACCCCAAGCAGCACGTTCCGTCAACCGCACCTGAGTACGGTTATTCTGGAACTGTTTTTCGACAATGGCATATTCCTGTTCACGAACCTGAGCCTGTTGTAGCGATTGCAATAAGCCATCACTGTTCGCTATCTGGAAAAACACGTCACTCTGCGGCTCAAAACACAAGGTATGTGCAGTGTTTCTGTGCCGAGCATCGAGGATTTCACCAGGTTCCAGATGCGCGCCGCATTGCTCACAGAAGTAGCCACTCATGGGGGAATCACAATCACAGCAAATTCCCTCAATCCAGGCACCCGATGCAGGCTCGCCCGCCTCATTCTCAGGAAACGGAGCTTCCTTTGTGATGACTTTGCCTTCACGTTCGGCAACCGTCACCACCTCCTGCATCGTGGCGACATAACGAGGTTGCCACTGTTCGGAGAAAGGATTAATGAAGTTATCATAATGGATTGAAAAGCCTGCGAAGCTGTCAACAATCGTTGCAAAGTGCTGCGCAGCCAGGTGTGCGGGCTGCACACCTTGCTGGACAGCTTTCAACTGAATAAACGAGTCAATTGCATCGGTTCCTGAAATCACCTTCACATCGTGTCCGTCTGCACACAACTTGCGGTAGTACATGTCCTGTGACAAATAAGGACCTGACAAATGCCCCAAATGCAGCTGACCATTTGGCGCAGGCTTAGCTGAAATCAGTAAGTACTGTTTCTTTTTCATCGCTCAGCTCCTACATGTAGCCTAACAACGGCGTATCAGGTTGGGTCTGGAATACCGGTTTTTTCAAGATAGAATTCGCTATCATCGCAGCTCTATAAGCTGAGATACTAAGGTTCGGATCACCCAGTCCAAGTTGCATTTTACTGGTGTTTTGCACGTAAATTCGATTTTTCCCCATGTGCTGCCAGTGCAACTCATAGTCGTCGGAAATTTTTAGTTCGTCCACGCTTTGATATTCATCACTCACCAAAGACTGCAACAGATCCCAGGACGCAGACTTAAATCCGGTTGCCAATATCACTTTGTCAGATTCGAGCGTATAGGTGTCACCCTGAAGTAGGTTCTTGAAGGTCAATACATAAGCACTACCTGACTTTTCAATGGCCTGAAGCTCATGATAAGGACGGATCGCATAATCACAGTCGTGCTCCGTAAAGAACTTTCTGTCAAAGATACTGCGATAGATGTTGTCCAGCAGGCCTTGATTGATACCATCACTGGACATTTCCATACGTTGAATGAAGTCTTTCTTCTTATCTGTAGTCAGTCCCTTAAACACCTTGATAAAACTTGGCGAATAAAACTCGTTCACAAAGCAGTTATCTTCAAGCTGAGCAAAGGAATAACGTCTTCCCAGCCAGTGAATGGATTTACAATGATTCTGCGAGAAAACATCTGCAAAGACTTCAGCACTACTCTGGCCACTACCGATCACGGATACTCTTTGTCCCGCCAGTGCATCTCGACGTCTGGCAAACTCTGTGACATGAAAAACATCATCAGAGATAACATCTTTGGCACATTCAGGGACATTTGACTTAATCCCCGCCGCAATCGAAATATCCTTGGCGAAGTAATCCTCTCCATTCACCGTCACAATGAATAGCTCACCGTCATGACGGATCTGCTCAACGGTGCTATTCATTCTCAGTGACGGCAACATGTCAGCCACCCAACGAAAATACGCCTGGAACTGGTTTCTGGAGATCGTATCCGTTTTACGGTTCAAGAATTGATACAACAAGTTCCTGTGGTGCAGATAGTTAATGAAAGTGTATTTGCTGGTGGGCGACACCGGCAGGATCAGGTCCTTCATAAAGTTAACCTGAAGCTCTGAGGTATCCAGCAGTAACCCAGGATGCCAATGGATGGTTTCATTGCGCTCGAAGAAAATGGCGTTTTCAAAGCCCTGCTCTTCTAACATAACTGCAAGCGACAGGTTAAACACGCCGCCGCCAATCCCGATGAGATCATATACCTTATTATTATCCACGTAAGACTTCCTTATTGACTATTTTTATTAACGGTATTTTTGAAGGTGGTAACAAACTGCTCTGCCTCTTCTGCGGTTAAGATGCGGTTTGCGTACGCCATGCGGATTAAAATGCCGCGGTTTGATTCATGAACATAAATGTTGAAGTCAAACTTAGGTTCATAGGGCAGCGGCGCTGTTTGCTGTTCGAAGTGCGCCGGGACTTGCTTCTCCTCGCCAGGTACGATGACATTGTTGACGTGAAATCCCGTCAATGGAAAACGTGGCTCCGTCAGTGACTGACCAAAATCAGCAGCCAAATCCTGGTACTGATAAATGCGATTATCTATGCTTTCAAAGAGGTTTTTATTAACCTGCTCTACCAACTGCGCAAATGGCTGGCCTGCCTGGTACTCTGCTTTGAGACATAACAAGTCAACAAAGTAACCAATTTTATCTTCAAGTTCGGCCTGATCGCGGCCGTGATATAACAGACCTACCGACACGTCATCGCGCTTATACCAGCCGCTTGCCACTTCCACGAAGTTAGCAAGCAAAAAGTTAAACAAGCTTGATTCCGTTTGCTTTGCTTTTGCTGCAGCCTGCTCTGACAAAGTTTCGCCCAGTAAAAACGCGAACATGGTGCCGCCCTGACTACCCTGAGGGTGATCGGTCAGATAAAAAGGCGTGAACCCGTCAGGATATTGAGTGCGCCAGAATGTGCGGGCTTCAGTGTATTTTTCACTGTCCGTCAGGGCATATTGCCACTGCACAAAGTCCCGATAGGCAACATCCGGCGCTGCACAGGTTTTCCCTTCAGCAATCAGGTTATAAAGTCGTCGAACTTCAGTCGTCACCAGACCGCCCGAATAGGCATCCAGGATCCCATTAAAGATCCCTATCACCGCATGACCACCCCCGTTAGGCGACTTGCAGATCAATAGTTTGAGTAGCGGTGGGTGAGCCAGCTCAAATGTTTCCTGAGCAATGCGTCCATACATGGCTTTTTGCAATTCATGGTCGCTTTCCACTTCTTGTGTAAAGAAAATGGGCTCTACCACCGGGTTAGGATTGAATGAAATGCGCAACTTGCCTTGCTCATCAAAGTCGTAACCCGTGTGGAAAATATCGTTTTGCTCAACCAGAACCTGAACCGCCTGCTGCAAAATCTCAATGTCTTCCCAGTAGTCAAAGGTATTCGTCATCCGCTTAGACGTTGGGGCATCTATGTTATAGGTTTCGAAATAACGGATCTGTTGCGGTGATGCAGGTAATGAATCAACAGGATCTGTATTGCATAGCTGCGGCAGATCAGACAATTCACCCTGTTCAATATAGCGAGCCAGCTCAACAATCGCTGCGTTATTAAACACATCGGTAAACGATATAGAAACCTGATATTGCTTGGCGATAGAAGACAACATTTTGGCCACCAAAATAGAGTTACCTCCGAGCTCAAAAAAGTTGTGACGGATACCAATTTCACTCTCAGGCAGACTCAGTAGCGCTGACCACAAGGCCACCAATTCAGTCTGCAGTTGCGTCTGTGGCGCCACATAATTGTCAGTCAGGTTAGTAAGCTCCGGCTCGGGTAAGGCGCGTTTATTAATTTTACCATTTGGTAATAGCGGCCAGTTCTCGAGTACCACAAAAGCATCCGGCACCATATAACCAGGTAACTGGGATTCGAGTGCTGCCTTAAGCGGTGCCAAGTAAGGGGTAAAATCCTCACAAGCTGGTTTTAGATATGCCACCAGCTGTTTTTGAGTGCCACTTTGACGTACCACCACCAGTGCTGACTCAACCGCCAGCTGAGATTCAACCTGCGCTTTAATCTCATTGAGTTCTATCCGGTAGCCGCGCAGTTTTACCTGCTCATCAGCACGGCCAATATACTCCAGCTCACCACTGGGCAAATAGCGTACTAAGTCACCGGTCTTGTACATACGATCACTGGTCGAGGCACATTCAGGGTGATAGAAAGGGTTCGTAATAAACTTGTCGTCTGTTAGCTGTGGCTGATTCAGGTAGCCACGGGCCAGCCCTTTACCAGTCAAATGCAACTCTCCTACCGCCCCAAAAGGCAGCAGCTGGTTGTGTTCTGACAATACGTAACCCTGAGTATTGTCTATGACCCGGCCAATACTGGGCGCAGCGCTCAGCGGTGATGTAAACTCTGCATACGTTGAGTAAGTGGTGTCTTCAGAGGGCCCATAGAGGTTACACACTTTAGTCACCCCAGCCGATAGTAATTTATTCACCAACGTGGCTGACAAAGGTTCACCAGCGGAGTTCACTACCAATGTTTCGGACGGTAATCCGTCCTGTTCCAGGATCAGCTCAATGGCGGTAGGTACTGAGTTAATCAGCGTTACTTCGACCGGCTCCGCCAACAACGCAATTAGGTTATCGACGATCACACATTGAGAACCGAAACACAGCGGTAAGAACAACTCATAAATAGACAAGTCAAAACATAACGACGTGCTAGCCAATACCTTAGCCAGCTCCTGCTCTGAGTACGTACGCTTTGCCCATTCAAGCATTGCCACGGCATTACCATGCTCAACCATCACCCCTTTCGGATTACCCGTTGAACCAGAGGTATAGATGATATAGGCAAGTTGATCTGCTGTTACCTGAGCCGCTGTATCAGGCTCTGTACTGCTATAAGCCTGATACCAGAGTTCGCCATGAGTATCACTGACATTCAGCGGCGTAACTCCCATGGCCTCAAACTGTGCACTCAATTCTGGCTGAGTCAGCACCAACTCCAACGCTGCGTCTTGACAAATATAAGCGATGCGGTCAGACGGATATTCCGGGTCTAAAGGCACGTAAGCACAGCCGGCTTTGAGTACAGCCAGGATGGCCGCAACCATGTCAAAGCTGCGATCGGTGCACACACCGATGAGCTTGCCAGCCTGGTAACCGGGCAGTGCGATCAGTCCATTAGCAAGCTGGTTTACTCTGCTATCAAGCGCCGCGTAACTCAAAGTCTCACTACCACACTTCAATACTGCAAAGTCTGGTTGTGCCTTGACCTGCTGCTCATAAAGCTGATGTAAGCACAAGGGGCTAACAGGCGTGTCATTCGAGCGATTGCTCGTGTGTTCCAATAGTTGACTCTGATCAGCTTCGCTTAACAGCGACCATTGAGACAACGGAGCGGCCGATGCAAGGTTAGACAACACTTGTAGGTAGTTATGACCTAGCTGCACTATGGTGTCGCGTTCAAACAATGCACTACTGTATTCAAACACAGCGCGCAACTCGTCGCCCTCTTCAATTATTGTCAACTTCAAATCGTACTTGATATGGCTAACATCAAACTCAATGTCTTTGCTGCTAACACCGTCCAGCACTAAAGGATCCGCCGCGATATTCTGGTAAGCAAACATCACCTGAAACAGCGGTGCATAAGTCGCACTGCGTTTGAGTTTCAGCTCATTAAGCATGAGGTCAAGTGGTACACCCTGCCATTCATAGGTATCCAGAATTTGCGTCTGCAACTGCTCAACAAACTCACTAAAGCCCAGCTGGCCAGAAATATGAGCGGCAATTGGCAGCGTGTTGGCAAATAACCCCAGCATGTCGTCGGTGTGGTTTGCCTGACGATTTGAAAATGGCACACCGATACACAGAGAGTCCTGGCTACTGACCTTATTCAGCATCACGAAAAAGGCTGCCATCATGACTGTAAACCGGGTTACTTGCGCGCGGTTAGCCACCTCACCAGCCAGCTTGGTATGCGCCGCCTCAATGGCAAACGAATAGGTTTCCCCGAGTGTTGAACGCTCAGCGGTGCGCGCCGTTTTTATCGGTAGGTTAGTGTAATCAGGCAGATCTTGTAGAGACCCGCATAGGGCACTGACCGCTGCATGCAACTTAGGCGAGTCCAACCAGGCTGCCTGTGCAACAGCATAATCCGCATAATGGTAGATCAGCGGTAACAAGGTCTCGCCATGATATAATTTTGCGAATTCCTGGCTAAGAATACCCAAAGACACACCATCACTGATGACATGGTGCATATTAAACACTAGGGTCGTCTGCGCTTCACCCCGTATGCAATGCAGCCGGATCAACGGTTCCTGTTGCAACGAAAAAGGCACCGCCAATAATCTTTGTACCTGTGCAGATAAATCTGCTTCCTGCGTCAGATGCACTACAGAGGCTCTCGCCGTCTGATGGATCACCTGGTATACATCGCCGTCTGTGTCTTCAAGATTCGTACGTAACGCTTCATGACGAATCTGCAAGGCATGAAAAGCCTGCTCAACCCGCTGAATATCCAGCAAGCTATCAAATGTTTTAACCAACGGCATTGAATAGGCGTTACCCAGTTCAGCCAGCTTGTGCGCCATCCACAGTGAAGACTGACTAGCAGTCGGTGGTAACTGAGCTGGTCGTTGATCCGTCAGTACCAGGTTGTCACTCGTGTTACTCAGGTAACTGATAATATCGCTTTTGTGATCTTTGATTTCCTGTAGCAGTGCACGGTCGATATTCTTGGTATTTCCACTTAGAGCTAGCTGTTGCGATTTGAGCGTCAGCTGACAACCTGCCTGCCATACTCGCTGCAACAATTCCTTTATTGTTCTTTTTTTCACATTTAACTCCACTTTCCCACAGAGCTGATAAATCATTAAATTTTGGCCGCATGAGGCCGAAGCCAAACAGGCCCATGATTTTTTTCATTAACGTATTGGGAGAAGTGCTCAGCTAACTTAGCTGAGCCCCCCTGGCTCGTTTATCCCGAGCTAACGGTTATTTTTCATAACCGTCGTCGATGGCCAGGTAATCCTTAGTACGGATGATTTGCTCTCGGTCAGAAAATGACGCCATGCTGTCAGCAATACTGCCACTGTCGCCATATTTTAAAATGGTGCTCAGAGTATTCTGACAAGCCTGAATCGTGGCACGCTGCAAGTCGGATGGAATGATAACAAACTTGTAGCCTAGCTCTTGTAAGCGCTCTTTTGGTACCAGAGGGGTTTTACCACTGTGGAACATGTTGATAAGTTTAGGTTGTGGAATATGTTTAGCGATCAGCTCAATCTGCTCGATAGTTTCAGGCGCTTCGACGAAGATCACATCAGCACCCGCTTCCATATACATTTGTGAGCGCTCAATAGCCGCATCAAACCCTTCAACAGCGATGGCATCGGTGCGCGCGATCAACACAAAGTCTTCATCAGTTTGGCTGTCTTTAGCTACACGAATTTTGTGTGCCATTTCTTTTGCACTGATCAGTGATTTATCATCAAGGTGACCACAACGTTTCGGGAACGTCTGATCTTCCAGGTGCACACCAGCAATGCCAGCACGCTCGAACGCTTTGATTGTTCGGCTAACATTAATTGCATTACCAAACCCTGTGTCCGCATCCGCAATCACAGGGACTTTCGTAACTTCCGCCATCTGACCAACGCGATTCATGACTTCAGTAAAGCTGATGATACCAATGTCCGGGAAACCACAGCTTCGGGCAATCGCACCACCACTGGCATAAATGACATCAAAGCCTGTCTGCTCTGCCAGTCGTGCACTCATTCCATCAAAGACACCCGGTGCAATGTGGATGTTTTGGTCATTTAGCATTTGTCTTAAAAGAGTTGTTTTTTTCATTTCGCTTGCCTCTGTGTAGAACTATCCTGTGAGAAAATTCTATTCAATTGTGATTGTTATTTTGTTATTCAGTGCTTCGATAGCCTGTTCAATATCGTCATCCAGGCCAACCTGAGCGATAAAGTAGCCGATTTCATACCCTTTGAATTTGACGTCCGGATAGACCATTTCATCTCCCACACCCCAGGTTTGCATAAACTCGCGGCAACGGGGATCTTTGATCACATTTTGTACCCCTTCGATCTTACTTATCACGCCTTTCGCTGTTGGCATCACAACACGAGATGCAGCACGGGAGTGAGCAAGCTGGGTGTAATCCGTATGTGCAAGCGGGTTATTACCCTGCACAACCTCAATCAGTGCAGCGTAACTGCTGACACCAGGCAGGGTCAGTGGGATAAGATGAGAGTTAATCATCTCACCACCCAGACGACCGCCAATTTCCAGGATCTTCAGGCCTGCTTCGGTGATCATAAAATCGACATGGAAGCCGCACCAATTTATACCTGTTTCAGCTACAGCTTGTTTCAGTTGTGCTACAATTTCTGTTTGTAGATCAACTGCTAACTTAGAGGGTACTACATTTTCATACTGCAAAGGCAGACTTGTATCAAACTTCTTATCAGCAATGGTAAATGTGATCACCTCGCCATCGGCCACAACCCCAGCTAGAGAGTGTTCACTGCCTGTCAGGCGTTGCTCCAGTAGCATGATATCTTCGTAGTAATGATACATATCACCGGCCTGCTGTTTGTTAACAGCAACCACTTCGCGGTACTTATCCAGAGCCGTTTCCAGGTCAGTGATCACACACATACCACGACTACCTGAATTACCAGCTTGTTTTAATACTGCGGGAACGCCTACTTCAGCTAATCCGCTCATGAAAGAAGCTTCATCTCTTACCACTGAAAAGCGAGGATTCAGACCCGGAAACTTCTCCAGTAAGGCACGTGTTTTACTTTTATCACGAACATTTTCAGCATGCTCAGGTGTGGTATGGGGTAATCCCAGTGCCTGTCCTAGTTTGGATGCCAGTACGACTTCGCGATCTTTCCAGACCAAAATACCGGTCACATTGAGTTTATGTGTCGCGATATAGTCGAGAATCACCGGCTCAGCTTCAGCAAAATTACCGACATTTACGTCCAGCACGTAGTCAAGACAATACGCATCGTAAGCGCGCGGGGTAGGGGTCGCCATGAGTATCTTGTAACCCTGTTGTTTTGCCGCAGCTATCTCCTGTTTTCTCTCCAGAGGGAGCTCCCGGGTATCTAAGTATAAGAGTACTTTGCTTCCATTTTGTTGGTACTTGTCTAACATTGACGTTCCTTATTGGGTTGTTTTTGTTTCACTATTTTTGCTTTTGTGGCTACCTGAGCGCCACTCTATATCCTGTCAATCGGATGTATTTACCGGATACCCCGGTGCACACTTAAATCAAAATTAACTCGTCGTCGGCGTTATCTTCCACGCCAAGGCCATCAATAACGGCTCCAAGCTGCTCAGGTGTTGAGGCAGCAAAGACATCCGCAAACGATATTTCAACTTCAAATTCCGAGTTGATACGCTTAATCACCGACACCACCAACAATGAGTTACCTCCGCAAGCAAGAAACCCACTTTGTGGCGTGATCACGTCTGAGCCGAGCAGCTCACGGTATAGCTCGCAGCACCACTTGACCGTTGCTGAATACTTAGACCAGTCTATCTCACAGACCGGACTTTCAAGCGACTGAGCCTGTTGCTGCAATGCGTTACGATCCTGTTTGCCAGACAGCGTCTTAGGCATAGTATCTATCAGCTGAATATGCGCCGGCACCATGTATGGTGGTAAGTACTCACCTGCCCTCTGATAAGCAAGATTGAGGTCCATGAACATCCCATTTGTCACAACGAAAGACACTATCTGCTTGCCAGCGGGCAGCTCAACCACAATCGAACAGGATTCGACAATACCGTCACAACGGAGCAACACATTATCAATTTCATCTAGTTCTATGCGAAATCCATTGAGCTTAACCTGGTTATCAATACGGCCAAGGTAGGCATATTGCCCCTGGCCCATATCACGCACCAGATCGCCCGTTTTATAGCTCAGGCTACCGTGTAAAGTGACGAATTTTTCGGCTGTCAGGTCCTCCCGGTCCCAATAACCTCGTGCCAATCCGGCACCGCTTAAATACAATTCGCCACTGAATAAAGGCGGCATCAACCGGCCTGACTGATCGGCCACAAAAGCCTGCGTGCCTGTCAGTGGCGCTCCAATTAGCATAGGTTCAGACTGTTCTTTCGGTACCTGATAATAGGTAGAATAGGTGGTGTCCTCACTCGGACCATACAAGTTGACCACCCGACACTTTGGCTGCTGCTCATAGAGTGTGGTTGCCAGTTCAGGGGGCAAAGGCTCTCCAGCCAGGTTGACCACTTTCACAGTGTCACTCAGAGGCTGGTGTTTCAGCACTTCTTTGAGTACTGAAGGCACGGTATTAAGCAGAGTAATCGGCAATTCAGATGCATCATCCAGCAATTGCAGTGCGTTGTTCGCAAAGTGCAACTGCCCGCCAAGACTCCAGGTAATAAAAATCTCAAACACGGATAAGTCAAAGCAAACAGATGTACCACCGTAAACCAGAGCCAGCTCCGCCGGTGTGTAGTAAGCTTTGGCCCACTGATGCAACGCCAGTACGCCGCCATGACGAACCATAACGCCTTTGGGCTTTCCGGTTGATCCTGATGTATAGATCAGATGGGAGAGATCGGACTCAGTAACACGCACTAACGTGCGCAGGGCCTGTCCAGTCGATGAGGTAAGCATGGACTGCTCAACCAGGGTAAATTGCTCAGACTGATACTGTGTCTTACTGTCACAAATCACCAACTTGGGCTGAGTATCTTGCAAAATGTATTCTGTTCGTGACTCAGGGTAGTCCGGATCCAGTGGCACATAAACTCCTCCCGCAAGCCAGATCCCCAGCAGCGTAATAGGCAGTCCAGCATGGCGTCCCATCAGCACCGCAACACGGTCGCCTTTTACAATTCCCCGGTGCTGCAGGCTGGCTGCTATGCTCTGCGCCTGCTCAGCGACTTCCTGATAGGTATAGCGCTCAGCCTGACATGACAATGCAAAACTACGAGGCTGCATCAGCGCCCTGGTCAGAATCACATCAGCAATGTTATGCACATAGTCAGGTGCCAGCGTATCACCTGCCATCATCCCCTGATATAAAGCTACTTCACCTAACGTCAAAGTATCTGCAGAGACAAACTGCTCAGCAACCAGGCTAATTGTATCAGCCAATGCACGTTGCATCTGTGCACTGTATGCATTAGCTCTGTATTCGAGCGTTAAGTGGGTGCTGTCGGTACCTTTACGAATGCTAATCCCCAGATCAACCTTCACTTCACTATTACGCCCTGTTTCAAACGGAGGTTCTCCGCCTGCCAGGAAACTAAACATGACACCCGGCGCCCCCTCTGGTGCAGCCTGTTGCAGTGCTCTTTGCGCCAGAACACGATCAATGGGAGCAGCCTGATGACACAGATCGTCAGTGATCCGGGATTGCCAGTTTTGTAAATAACTGGAGATGCTACTCTGTTCATCCCAATGAGCATAAAGTAAAACGGTGTTAGCAAAATACCCAACACTGTTGCGGTCTTCAGCAAACTGACGATTTGCAGCCGGCGTTAGCACACTGGCGTAAGTCGTCTGATTTAGACGTCCCAACACATAAGTCACAATAGCGGACCAAAAGGTAAATTCACTGATCTCCAGCTGTTGAGCCAGACGCGTCACTGCTGTGCTGAGTTCAGGGGAGAATGTAGTATCCAGATATGCCGCGGGGCGGGCGTTATCCGGCGTGCTCAGGTAGCTTACCCCGGTAAACTCTGGTAATCCTGCAAGTCTGTCTGACCAGTAATGCAACTGAGTAGCTAGCAATGCCTGGTAGTCGTCACTTTGTTGCCATTTCGCTTGCCGTATAAAGCCCGTATCCCGATGTAAAGACTCACCCTGTAGCACGCGGGAAAGCGCATTAATCAGTGGCGCAGCGGACTGTCCGTCAATCGCAATATGGTGCACATTCAAACACAACCAGCGCGTACCATTATCCACATCAACCAGCTGTATATCGGAAACACACTGGCTCAGGTCAATACGTGCACTGTTAGCTGTATGCCTAAACTCCTGCCACTGTTGCTGGCTCATACGAGTATGATTCAGTGCAACCTCATGACTTGGTAGTGCCGTTTGCGTAACACCATTTGCAGATTCCGAAAGGCACAAACGCAGTGAAGGGTATGCGTCTAGCAACGCTGTGACACACGCCAAAATATGTGCCGTGCTGTATGTTGTATCCACTGGAACAAATAAAGGGACGTTATAGGCACTGTCAGGATGTTTGGCCATTGCCAGATACAGACTCTCCTGCTGGGCAGTCAATCGTAAAGCGGCACCCTCTTCAAAGTCATCGATGCCCACCGGGTACACTGCCACAGCCTGACTCGTTAACGCCTCTAGCGCACAGGCCAAGGTGGCTACGGTGAGATTTTGCATCAGCGTAGTCAGAGGAACATCTTGCTCCAACTGCTCGCTGAGCGCCGCATGAACCTTCAACATTAGCAACGAGTTACCGCCTAATTGATAAAAGTGTGACTGTGCAAAAACCTGTTCAACACCCAGTACCTCCTTCCAGATGGATACCACACAGCACTCTGTCGGTGTCATCTGACGATCGCTTTGCTGGGTGTTAGCCTGCCACTGAGCGTAAATGTCAGTGAGTCGTTTGCGATCCGCTTTACCGGACGCAGTTAAAGGAAGTGCGGGTAACTGGATTAGCGTGCCTGGTTGCATATAACCAGGTAGCAGATTAGCCAACGGGTGCAGCAATTGTGCCGCCCCGTCCGGCTGTACAGGCAAATTGGGGGCAACCACGAAGCTTACCAGGATCTGGCTATTCCCCTGAGTTATTGCCAGTGTCAGTGCTGACTCCACCGGCTCCAGCGTTTGTAACGCTCTATCAATGGCATCTAGCTCAATACGGTAGCCGTTCACTTTGACCTGATGATCCTTACGCCCGACAAAACGCAGCAACCCTTCGCTGTCAAAGTAACCGAAATCACCGGTTCTGTAGGCCCGACCGTCTCCTGTGGGTAGCGACAGGGTAATAAACTTATCCTGATTCAATGCCATTTCCAGATAGCCTTTAGCCAGACCGTAACCTGACGTCACTATCTCACCTACACAGCCATGGGGGAGTATCTGCCTGTGTGCATCCATAACATAAACAGCAGTCCCCTGAATGGCCTTACCTACGGGTAATGCTTCATCTGCTGGCCAATCTCTTGGGATCCGATAACAGGTCGTGAAGGTCGTATTTTCAGTTGGTCCATAACCATTGATAATGTCAATCTGCGGGTTGACTGCATAAACTTTCTGAACATGAGCAGGCGAAACGACGTCGCCACCGACCAGCAATTGTTTAAGGTGTTTAAACACACTGGGGTCGATGTCTACCAGGGTATGAAATAGCGCAGCTGTTAGCCATGCGGTACACACGCCATTGGTTTCACTGTAGGTGTTTAATAATGCGTCATTGAGCTGCGGCTCTGTCAGCAAATGCAAGCAACCGCCATTCAGTAAAGGCCCCCAGAACTCAAGGGTGAAAGCATCAAACGTCTGAGCCGCTGCACACAACATCTGGGTGTGTGTATTCAGCTGCATGAAGTCCGGCGCGCACACCAGTCGTGTCACCCCTTGATGCACACATTCAATTCCCTTGGGCTTGCCTGTAGTCCCGGACGAGAAGTTAATATAAATTGGGTCATTTCCGGAACGCTCTGGCAGAGGCTGCACCGCGGTGGTCTGTGCAAGCACCTCAGATATTTGATGTGCCGTAAAGGCCCCTTCCCGAGGTAAATCAACCAGACAATGGCTTATTTTTGCCAGCGCCGCTAGTTCGGACAAGCGCTCTGAGGGGTCTTCTGCCGACATAGGTACATACACGCCTCCGGCCATCACAATACCGATAATAGCAGGTACCAGACTGTGCTCACGTGCCATACAGATACCCACGCGCTCACCGGGTTTAACCTGCTGAGCAACTAAATAATGTGCCACCTGACTGCTTTGCTGCCACAGTGCTTGATAGGTCATTGACATGGTACCGGCTCTGAGGGCGATAGCCTCCGGGTGCTGTGCAACCTGCTTTGCAAAGACCGTGATCACGTCAGGGTAGTTTGCCTGAGGTACAGACTTTGGCAGCTCCCGGCAATACGCATTTTCGAGTTGCGCAACGAACATGTGCTGTAACTGTTCGATAGTTGACAAGCTCAGAGTGTGATTATCAAACTCCCAGTGCATCACGAGCGTGTCATCCTGCTCCGTAACGGACACACTCAATGGGAACTTGGCACTGACACCCGATGTATCCCTTCGCGATGTGGTTAGCTGGTCTAATTCAGCTGATAGCTGTAAACCAGTTTGCCAGGAAAACACCAGCTGTTGCAGAGGGTGGCTTGTTCCGGCCATCTGCAGCCCAAGTTCGGGTAAGATTGCCCGATAGTCACATGCCGGGGCATCTAAATCGCGCAGCAGAGACTGATAAAAGGGCTGTGCTGCCAGGCTGGTATCTAACCTGACTGGCACGACAGAAGCCAGATAGCCGACCACTGACTGCCATTGAGCGTCCTGACGATTGGCCAGGGGAACACTGATCACTAAATCCTGCTCACCCAGGTACCTTGCAACCGTCTGACCCCATTGTTGTAATGTATAGCTGAATAGGCTCACATCATGGGATTGAGCAGCCTCTTTCAGCAACCGGGTATGCTCAGCCGAGACAGTCACCCGATGGCGACGAGGTCCCGATGTATTTGTCCGGCCAAAGCTGTGTAACGTCACAGGGTCGTAACCTGCTAACCGACTTTGCCAGTAATGTTGATCCAAATCACCTTGTGTACTGGCATCCACATAGTCATAAAAATCAATACTCTGACTGCGGCCTATTCCCGAGTTATATGACTCAGCGACGCTTTGCCAAAGCACATCAAGCGACACGCCATCGGTGACAATATGTGGCGTATTCATCAGTAGTACATGGTGCTCGTCCGTCAGCTTTATAAGGTGCACGGTTAATAAAGGGTCCGAACTGAGATCAAACACTCTATGCTGCTCGCGGTGTAGCAAGGCAACACAGTCTGATTCTGTCCCTTGATGAAGCTCAACCTGCCAGTCAAGCTGTGGTCTGGGCACCATACAAATAGCATCGCCACGTTGTTCAAACACACTGTGCAGCGCCTGCCTGTGCAGATATTCATATTTAAATGCACTGCACAATCTGCGGGTATTCAGTGACCCTTTGAGGTCATAACACAAGGGTATATTGTAATGTGCGGCCTGTTTTTGCACGTACAAAGGCCACAACTGCATCTGCCGTGCATCCAGCTGTGCAGCTGTGATATTGCGTTTAAAAATGGCTTCTTTGGTGTGGTTAAACGTCAACTTGCGAGCAGCTAGCTCATCACATAACTGCTGCAAAACGGGGTTCTGCATCACATCAATAAAGCTGACCTCAAAACCAAGTTGTTGTGATAACTGGTGAGATACTTTCAGCGCCAGAAGAGACGTCCCTCCCAGCTGCATAAAGTGATCGTAAAGCGTGACATCGACGCAACCCAGAATATCACACCAAACCTGGGCAACAGTGGCTTGCAGTGCAGAAAACCCGGTATGACTTGTCTGAGTTCGTGTTGTCAGCCATTGCTGATAAATACGCTTCAGCGCACGACGGTCCGCTTTACCATTGGCCGTCACAGGCAAGGCCGGTATAGCCAATATGGCATTTGGCAGCATGTAGGATGGCAAAGCAGTACTGATGTCTGGTTTATACTCATTGACAAGCCGCGCGACCTCATCTGCATCGAAGCACATAGTCTCTGCGTCCAGAACCAGGAAACTAATCAACTGCTGTTGAGTTTGCTGCTTATATGCGATTGTCTGTGCCTGCTGGACTCCTCGTTGCTCAGCCAGCACTCGATCAATGGCATCCAGCTCCACCCGGAATCCATTCACTTTAAGCTGGCCATCGCGGCGTCCCATAAAGTGCACGTCTCCCTGAACATCGATAAAGCCCAGATCGCCGGTTTTGTAGATACGAGTGCGTATACCCTGCTCTTCAAGGTAAGCGAATCGCCCGGTATTTTGGGCGCTATCCAGATAGCCCGTTGCCAGCCCTAGTCCCGCAGCGGCAATTTCCCCCACACAACCGTCCGGCAAACGCATTCCCCGATTATTGAGTACATACACTGCCCCCCCCTGAATAGGCTGCCCGACAGGCAAGCTTGCTTGTTGTGGCCAGTCTCTGGGAATGTGAAAGCAACAAGTGAAAGTAGTATTTTCCGTTGGGCCATAACCATTGATAATGCTCAGCTCACTATGTTCACGGTAAGCACGCTGAACATGCGCAGGAGACACAACATCCCCACCAACCAGGAGCGTCTTAAGGCCTTTAAATGCACTCACGTCAATGTCTACCAAGGTGTTAAATAAGGCCGAAGTCAGCCAGGCTGTATTAACACCCAGTGTCTGGATTTGGTAGCTCAACTCAGCATTGTCGATCTGTCCAGCCTGACGAAAACTGACCTGACCACCGTTGAGTAGCGGCCCCCAGAATTCCAAAGTAAAAGCATCAAAGGCCAGTGGTGCTGAACACAGCATGGTAGTAGCGGCATCTAAACGCATAAAGTTCGGCTGATCCACCAGGCGTAATACTCCCTGATGACAGCATTCAATGCCTTTGGGTTCGCCCGTAGTGCCAGATGAAAAGTTTATGTATAACGGCGCAGGACCATCAAGTTGAGCAACTAACACAGGCTGAGCCGACGGCTCAAGTAAGGCTGAGATAGGGTGATTGTGAATGATATGCACAATTGGTTGTTCGGCGTGAACATGATGTGTTATCTCACACAGCTCAATTAGGCTCACTAACCGTTCATCAGGATCTGACATATCCAATGGCACGTAAACAGCACCCGCTTTCACAATCCCCAGCAAGGCAATCGCCTGCTCAAGTCCGTGGGCAAGGGTGATCCCTACCCGGGTGCCAGCAGTAACGCCCGCGGCCTGCAAATGAGCACATACGTTATTCGACAGCTCATCCAGCTGTGTGTAAGTCAGTGTTTGTGTGCCCTGCCTGAGGGCAATGGCATTGGCGTTTTCAGCAGCGACCGTTGCAAAACGGCGATTCAGGTCTGCTTTCAGTGGTTCATCAAACGATACATCCAGTGCTTTAACATGAGATGTCTCCAGCAGCTTGGCCTTAAACAACTCATCCAATAGCTCGATAGTCTGCGCGGAAATACGTGTCGTATCAAACTCCCACCTCAGCGCAGTCTCATCACCATTTTGGCACGCCGTGAGTGATACCGGGAACTTAGCACGAGATAGCATCACCTCCTGTTTGGACACTGTCGTATCAGTGAATGCGTCCAGCGATAACAAGCTCTCCTGCCACGAAAACACGACCTCCTGAAGCGGATTGTGCCCCTCTGTAACCGCTAAAGCCAGGTCAGACACCAGCTGATTAATATCCACATCAGTGTGATCAAACAAACTTGTTAAGTCTTGTTTTAGCTGAGTAAAACGCTGATCCCGAGTTAAATTGCCACACCGCATCCGGATCGGCAACATAGTGACCATAAAACCGACGACTTCAGCAAACTGGGCGTCCAGGCGATTGGCAAAAGGCGTACTAATAACAACATCGTCTTTGCCCGTATACTGAGCAATACTCTGACCAAACACGCTCAGGGCAGCACAAAATACAGAGCATTCGTACTGCTCTGCAAGTTTCCGCAATGCCTCAGTCTGTTGTGCGGATAAAGTCGAGTGAACAACGTATTGCCCAGTCTGTTGTGGCACTGAGACACTATGCAGGCTAAACGGTTCATAACCCTGTAATACATCGCGCCACACAGCATTGTCTGCACGAGTGACCTGTTGGGCAAGATACGCTTTGAAGCCAGACTGAGGTGCCGGCTTATCCAGCCCTTCGTAACGAGCCACAATATCCGCCCATAATTTGTTCATCGACCAGCCATCACTCACAATGTGCGGCATATTAAGTAACACGGTATGCGTATTTGTGTCTTGCTTTAGAATTTTTGCGACAAACAAGGGATCAGTGCATAACCCAAACACTCGCTGACACTCCAGCGTAATGTGCTCCTGTTGTGTCTCGGGTGTCACCCTGATGGTCTGGGCACACCACTGAGAAGTGGAGTGGCTGGCAAACCATACTTGCTCGCCATCTTGCACAAACCTGCCGTGGAGCGCATCGTGCTGCTCATAAACATCTTTTAGTACCTGCTCCAGCCTGGCCGTGTCCAACGGACCATCTACGGCGATGGCAAATACAATGTTGTAATCCGGACTCAGTGTCGGATCCTGGTAGATTGGCCAAAGCCCCTGCTGTTGCGCTGACAAGGCAACGCCACGGTTAACCTCATCCATGGACTCATTGAACCTAGGTTGCTCCGGCTGACTCGCTTGCAACAGCTTCGCCATATCCATTAATAACGGTGCTGCCAGCAACCGAGAAAACGCAATACTGTGCCCCAGCTTCTGCTCGATCCGATTTTTTACTTTCAGTGCCAAAATAGAATTACCACCGAGTTTAAAAAAGTGCGCTCTAGGATGTAGGGCAACGTCTCCCAGCTCTACACGCCACATATCGGCCAGTTCAGATTGCGCCGGCGTAAGGCTGACAAGCTCGGCATTTTGGCGCTCGGTATGGGCATAATAATGCTGCTCCAGGGCACGTTTATCGACCTTACCATTTGAGGTGACAGGCAAGGTATCCATGCCCAGAATACTGTTCGGTGTCAGGTGAGGAGGAAGCTGTGCAGAAACAGCCGACAATAGCGCATCTTCATCCATATCAACAGTCTGACCAGAGACAAAACTGACTAAAAATCCCGTGCCATTTGCTTTAATAACCAAGGTTTCAACAGTGTGCGTTCCGGTCAGTTGGGCGACACAGTGATTGACAGCCTCCAATTCAACTCGTTGGCCGTTCACTTTAACCTGTTGATCGCGTCGCCCCAGAAATTGCAGAGTATGTTGCGCATCAAAGTAGCCCAAGTCACCGGTACGATAAGCCCGTACTGTGTCTCCGGCAATGTTTAACTCGATAAACTTGCCTGCGTTTAACGCGTTGTCCAGATAGCCAAGTGCCAACCCAGCACCAGTTGTCACTATTTCACCCGTAAAACCTGGCGGCAGGATCTGACCTTGCGGATCACAAATCACAACCTGAGTACCATTTAGCGGCCTGCCAATCGGCAATTTACTCCCTGCCGCAACACTTCTGGGGATCAAAAAGCAACTGGTCATCGTGGTATTTTCGGTCGGCCCATAGGCATTGATAACCTGAATATTTTCATTGCTGGCATACAAAGAGGCTACGTGTCCGGCACTGACGACATCCCCTCCCACCAGGAGTTGAGTTATCCCCTCAAATGCCCCAACATTAATATCGACTAATGTATTAAACAATGCTGAGGTCAGTAAGGCAGTATTGACCTGGGTCTCGGCTGCCAGTTGGCGTAAACCCTGCGTGTCTAAGGTGCCGTTTTCTTTCAGAACCAGAGTGCCCCCATTGAGCAGCCCACCCCACAGCTCAAACGTAAATGCATCGAAAGCAATACTGGAAGTACAGAGCATGATAGTGTCGCTGCTCAATGACATATAATTGGGGTTCAGCACCATCCGGGTAATGCCCTGATGCGGGCATACAATGCCTTTTGGCTCCCCAGTGGTTCCCGATGAAAAATTGATGTAGGCCGCAGCGGTAGGCGCAATGAGAGGATCAGTGTAATCGACGGCACCGGCTGCGATTATCTCCGACACCGACGCGAGCGTAATGTCGGTATAATCCTGCTGTGCACTGAAGCACATATCACAGTGTGCCAGGCGCATCATCTTTAAGTTTTGCTCAGGCGTGTTCCTCAGCGATAAGGGGACGTATACACATCCCGCTTTGATGATACCGAGTACGGCAATGATCAGTTCCAAGTCGTGAGGTAAGGCCACAGCTATCGGCGCCCCAAGACCGTATCCCTGTACTTGAAGGTAAGCAGCAATGGCACTACTGTGTTTATCTAACTCAATATAACTGAGTGAGTGTAATTCATGTCGCACAGCTGTTTTATCACCATATTGTGCGACAACCTGACTGAACTGTTCTGGCAGTGTGACGGTCACCCCAGGGTCTGCTGGAATGGCTGTCTGATCTAGAAAACTCAGTGCACCGTTTTGCGCTATCAGCTGCTCAAAACGAGATTGCAGCACCTGAATGGTTGATTTTGATAATAACTGGGTATCAAACTCCCAGTCCATCTGATACTGCTCACCCACTTTGTACATGGTTAGGGCAATCGGGAACTTGCTCGCAGCCCTACTGTCATTGCGCCGAGATACGTTAACGGCAGCGAAATCGTCAGCTTCCAGTAAACCAGACTTCCAGGAAAAAACGGCTTGCTGAAGAGGATGAATACCTCCCTGACTGGCTAGTCCTAGTTGCTCACTGAGTGCAGCCAAATCAAACTCTGCGCAGGCCATTGCCTGCTTTATGGCTTTATCCTGTTCGTCAACATGCTGCCATATCGATTGAGACGCGGTGCGAAAACGCAATGGCAACATTGCCACAAATTGACCAATCGTTGCTCTTGTCTGGCGCTGTGTTCGGTTAGCGTAAGGGGTACTTATTACCACCTCTTGCTCACCAACATACTGTGCCAGAGTGTGAGCAAAAACATGAATTGCAGCAGTGAATACTGACACTTTGTGCTCACTGGCCATCGTCTCCAGCTGAGAGCTCAGTTTGTTATCTAAGGCCAGTTGACAGTTAAACGCGTTGTCCCTGGCAGGCTCCGCAAAGGAGTGCAATGCAAAAGGCTGATACCCACTCAGATACTGCTGCCAGAATGCGTTGTCTTCGACTTTTTGAGTTGCCAGATAAGCAAAGTAATCTGATTGATCAGGGCCAGGCCTATAATTATTTTCATACCTTTGGATGAACTCACGCCAAAGCAGGTTCATAGCAACACCATCCATTATGATATGGGGTGCATTGAGCTGAACCAGCATTTTCTCGGATCCAGAGCGGACAATCTGGACACGAAACAAAGGGCCTGAAAACAGATCAAAAATATGGGCCATCTCAGTTGAAATGTACTCAGCAAAATCATCCTCAGATGCTTCAACCTCAGTCACACACCAGTTCGGGTCAACGGCCGCAGACATAACCACGTCATTGTGCTGATAGCGAAATACGCTGTGCAGCACATCATGTGCCAGATAAATATCACGAAATACCGCTTTGAGTTTGTCCAGATCCACCCTTCCTGACAACTCTAGCACCAAAGGTACATTGTATGCGGGCGTTTTATCCGGGTCCTGATAAATGGGCCAGAAAGAATACTGACTGGCAGAAATTGGGACATCTCCCTGTGCATGCTCAGGTGACTGAAAAGGTGCCAACGGTGCATTCTCTTCGAGCGCTTGCCAAATGGCCATTGGCGTCTCATATTCAAACACCAGATTATCTGGAACATACAAAGCACACTCATCTTCGAGTCGTTCGACTAGCGTGATCACATCAACAGAGTCGGCACCGGCTTCAAAAAAGTTCTCTTGCCAGCCCAGAGGCTGCCCAAGCACCTGCACAAAAAAAGACAAAAAATGCGCCTGAGCTTCATTAAGTTGTGTTGTCATGATCACACCTCCTTGTTCAATGGCATGGTGATCATCACGGTCTCATTCACCCTAAACGGCGCATCAGGTAACGCGTAGCTGACCTCTACAGTATTCGTCTGCTTATCAACTTGTTGAGATACATAGTCCAACTCTATTGGCAAAGACAAGTGCCCGTTGATCACAGACGCTTTACCAAGTGCATAGTTAGACAGGCTGGAGACAGGCAATTTTACCTTGAGGTAAAGATCATTGTCTTTGAGTATTCTGACCACTTTTTTACCCTGCTGTACAACTTCTCTAGGGCTGGACAAGCGTTCAAGTACGACACCGTCGAACGGCGCTATAAATTGCTTTCTTTTGATAGCACTGCGCATTTGTGCGATGTCTACAGAGTTGCGCGTGCGCTGAATTTCGCTGTTAATGACTGAAAGTTCTTTTTCAGATAACAGATCTTCACTCAGTGCCTTTCTTTCATGCATCTGCTTATAATTAGCAAAGATCGTACGATTGATCGCCAGCTGATCTTGTGTAAGCACTTCCAATTGCTGATATGCTTTTAACTGAGCCTGCTCCAGGGACGTATCAAGGCGGAACACCGTATCACCTTTTTTAAACTTAGCGCCCTCATCTAACACCATCTCCAATGTTCCGAAAAGCTCCACAGACAAAACATAATTATGTTTAGAGTAGACCTGTGCAGGGAAACGACTCTGTTTTAGTTCTGACGCGCACGCAGCACCGACTGCATGGCAAAGCAGTGCCATGACCACCAAATATTTCATCTAAGCAGCTCCTTGATACTCGTTTTGATGTTTTTCTTGTTGTTCGATTTCAGGGGATTTATTTGAGCTACAGCCAAATTGGGCCATAAAAGCAGGAACGACTGTAAAAATACTGAGTAAATTAAACGCCATTCCGCCAATAATAATTGCGGCGATTCCCTTGTAAAGCTGTCCCGCTTCCGACGGGAATAGTAATAACGGCACCATCCCGGCAATGGTTGTCAAAGAGCTTATCAATACTGCTCGTTTCCTTTGCGCAATGGCCTGCAATATAGCCTGTGATTGCGCCAACCCAGACTCTGCCAGACGAGCAGCCGTGTCGACCAGCAAAATTGAGTTATTTGCAACCGTGCCAAGCATAATGATAAACCCGATCACACTCAGTACATCGAGTCGGATCCCAGTCATCACTTCAAGTAAAATGATGGCTATCACCCCTCCGAGTAACGGCGTAATAAGACTCGCAAGCACATACAAGCCGGCTTTATAGTTTTTTAGGGTGAACGTGACGATTGCAAACAGGGATAAAGCCACAAACAAAAACATACCGCTGAGTGCCTGCTTAGCTTTCGTGATGCTCGCAGCACTGCCTTCTAATTCAAACCGTCCCTTGTCACCAAATAACGCCGTTAACTCAGGCGCAATATGTTGTTCAATTTGGCTCATTACGTCACTGACAGACAGGGCTTTATCGGTGATCCCAATATTGAGTTCAATGGCATAGCTGCTATTAAAGCGAACTTGTGACGGAATGACTTGTGTCTGCTCGAACGCCAAAAGTTCACCTATATAGGTCTGCCGCCCGGCCTGTGTGACATAAGGCACATTGGCATATTCACTTAAAGACTGTCCCTCACCGAGGGTCATATAAACGTTGATGGCCTCGCCATTCATTGACCAGGTTTCAAGATAATTTGACTGAGTTAATGATTTAAATAACTGTTTAAGCTCGACTTCGCTGACACCAATGAAACTGGCGTTGTCGAATTTAGGGATAATTTTATAAACACTCTTTTGTGCCGTTAAATCGGGTTTGAAACGCAGTGATACGCCAGATAAGTGTTTATTAAATAGTGCTTTAATATTGTCCTGATTGGCCGCCAGCCACTGTTTATCATGCGCATGCAGATATATCTTTAGATTGTTTTTTGCTTCAATTCCACCGAATAAATTGCCATGGATTGTGATGACATTATAGTTTGCAAATGCATCTGGTAACTCAGCCTTCAATTTCGCCAATGTCTGAGGCAATTGTTCATTGTCCTCAAGGCGCAAACCTACGGTAACAAGCCGACCCAGACTAATCACATAATAGTTTTTAATATCCCCATCAACTAATTGAGGAATAAGGCGATTTAATGGCTCAACAAGCTCTTCTTTGACTTTTTCCTTAGACTCCGTATTTTTAAGCGGAATATAAACATCAATTGCATCACGCTTAATATCAGGTAAATAGCCCAAAGAGGGCAGCAACATTATTGCCGATGAAAGAAAAACCACTGTAGATACAACTATCACCGCCAATCTGGCGGGTATGTTATTTAAAACCAAATGCGTCAACTTACCAGCAACAAAAGAACGACCCTTTTGGCCTGCTTCGTCGGACATAAAAGCGTGCACAAACACAGGCACAATCAGAATGGTCAATGCCAGAGAAATAAGTAGCCCAGATACAAACGCCAGTGACAAACCAGAAAATAACTGCCCTTCTGCTCCTTCACTAAAGATAATGGGTAAAAACACCACGACAGACGTCACCGTAGACGCTAATAAAGCAGGGATCATGGTCGATATCGCATTAAAAATTGCTTGCGGAGACTGTTTGAGTGCGTGTGGCTGTCTGTCGAGATACTCAATTAAAATCAGGACACCATCTACAAACATACCTATCGCGAAAGTGATCCCGGCCAAAGAGATAACATTGATTGAAACATCGAACAGATAAAGGACACCAAGGACCCCCATAATCGATAACAGGGTGATAAGGCTGCTCAACAGAGTTGGTATTACCCTGCGAAAAAAGATAAACGACACCAGCAAAGACAAAGCAAATCCCAGTGAAATGGCTTCTACCATCATCCACACTGCTCGCTTGATAAACAGGCCAGTATCAAAGGTGATTTCATAATTTAACGCAACCACATCGAGTGCAGTGGTATTAAGCGCAAGCTGTTCGTCAACTGCGTTTTGAATGGTCAACAGATCAGCCTGCTTCTGACGTAAAACACGTACCAGGATCCCCGATTGCCCGTTAAATCGAGTCATCCATTTTGAAGGTGTAGCTTCAACTGAGACATTGGCGATTTGATTGAGACGAATAACAGTCCCCAGTTTGGTTGCCAGAGTTGCATTTTGTAATGCACTGATTGAGTCAACACTTTGATAGCTTGCTGTGTATAAATACGCATCTTGTTCGAATGTGCCCGTTGAATCCTGCAAGAGTGTTCGAACACGTGACTGTACATCTCCAAGAGTTAACCCAAATGCCGTTAGCTGCTCAGGTTTAAGCCGGATAACAACTCGCTGCTCGAGGTTAGGAAACAGTTCTGCCTTTTCCACTCCCGAAATACTGACTAGCTGTTTTTTAGCGATGTCTTTTATTAACTGAGTCTGAGCCTGAGTGAATTGACCATTTTCTGAAGTAAAGAAGTAGCTGCCGACAACTTGATTCGACACATTGTTACCGCCTTGATGAAACCTTAATGGAGCAACATAGGTTGGAAATGCTCGCACCCCAGACAACAAAGTGCGCATCTTTTGCTCTGTAGTTTCAAGATTAGTTCCGTATTCAAACTGAACTTCGAACCTGACACTTTCATCACTAAACGTAACTTTTATAGTTTCAAGCGTATTAAGTTTACTGTTGAGCACTTTTTCATAAGGCTCAACGATATTGGCCAGTAAAAATGCTTCACTGGCATTAGGCCATTTCACTGAAAAAGAGATCCTGGGAGGCTCAACATCTGGCAACAACTGAACTTTGTTTTTATAGGCACCAATTAAACCGAAGAGGAATATGGACACGCAAGTAACAAAGAGCAATGTTCTGGAATAAAGATAACTACTTAACACTACAAGTCCATCTACACTACATTCACTTAACGCAAAAAAAGTATCATGAGAAAAACAAATGTCAATAAAATAGAGCTAGGATACACAACTGGACAAACCTTGCATTATCAAAAATAGAAACAAAACACCACAAAATTAACTTAATAAACATAAATAAAACAAAAAAAGCCAAGTTTAGCAATAATGATATTCAAGCTGGCGCTCAGAAAAGCGCTATCCATTCCCTGAGATGTAAAAAATATAGCACTTTAAATTCTTTAAAGTCACCAGCTCATTTACAAAGATTAATGAGGTATGTTTTAAAGCATCGAGTGTGCTTTCACTCTGGTCGGTGAGTTTGCTAATACCAATTTACTTAATTAAGTGTTCTGTTTTGAGGCGAGAAAATAGGGTCGATAACACCGCTCCCGCGTCCTGCTATCGCTGAAACACCTGCGTCCAAGTAGGCGAGGCAAACATGTACGAACCTATACCTTAGGTGAAGGTTCTAAGTGAGAAATTTTTAACGCCATTAGCGTCTTATTTGCTCCTTCAAATGGAGCAGGTATTAAGTGAAATGGGCATAATTTACCCACTGCGAAGTCGTTGGTGTGAAAATAGGCAAGTAACCATCGCAATACGTTTCGGGTAGAATGAGATACTCAGCCGATAACTGGTAATTTTCCATGTGGATAAACGTGCCATCTGCAAGAAGAGCAATACACACACTGCACTGATGCAGCGCAATGGCTTGACGCCACTGCGCTGTCTCGCTTACAGGTTTTGCTCAGCAAATGAGGCCAGACGACTTCGAACGACTCCGTTGAGATTAATCGTCGCAGAGCCTTCAAAATCTTTAAAGCGCTCAACAATATAAGTAAGCCCTGACGTCACAGGGGTCAGATAATTGCTGTCTATCTGCGCCAGGTTTCCGGTACAGATAAGTTTAGTGCCCTCGCCACAGCGTGTGATAATGGTTTTTAACTGAGAGGCGGTCAGGTTCTGACTCTCGTCCAGAATCACCACCGCATTTTGGATACTGCGTCCACGCATAAAATTGACCGACTTAAACTGAATGTTGGCCTTTTCCATAATGTAGTTACGGCTCGAAATCGGGCTTTCGTCGTGTTTGTGTAATACCTCCAGCGTATCCGTGATTGCCGCCAGCCATGGGGCCATTTTTTCTTCTTCCGTGCCAGGCAAAAAGCCTATGCTTTCGGCAATTTCCGGGGTGTTGCGGGTCACAATCACCTTATCGTATACGCCTTTTTCAATGATCATTTCCAACGCACTGGCCAGCGCCAGTAAGGTTTTACCGCAACCAGCCGGGCCTGTCAGGATCACCAGCTCGATATTTGGGTCCAGCAACGCATCCAGCGCCATACCCTGATAGACATTTTTAGGCGCAACGCCCCAGGCCTGTTGGTGCATCAGACGCTCAACGCTAATGTCTTTTAGTGTCACGTGCTCTGTATCATAACCCACCACCCGGGCAGCAAAGTGCTCCCCATCATCTATCAGGTATTCATTGACAAAGACTTCGGGCATCAGTTTTGCGGGCACCTGATGCAAGGTGTAACGGCCCTGCTGTTCTGTCTGGCACTCACCCACATTGGCCCAGAAATCCCCGGTAAACTTGTTATACCCCGAGGTCAGCAGGTTAATGTCATCAATGAGCTGGTCAGTGCGGTAGTCCTCTACAAATTTGAGGCCGGCCCCTTTGGCCTTGAGGCGCATATTAATGTCTTTGGTGACTAGCACCACTTTTTTATCTGAGTATTGTTTCTGTAATTGAATGGCGCAGTTAATAATTCGGTGGTCATTTTCGTTACCCGGTAAACCAGAGATGCTATCCGGATACAAGTGATCGTTGATCACGATGAGCTTGCCACTGCTCGCGGGTTTATGCGTATCGCGCTGCACTTTGGGCAAAGAAACCCCCTCCAGCATTTGCTCTGGTGAGGCGTTACGCAACACGTCATCAAGGCTGCGAATGGCCACCCTGGCATCGCTGCTGACGTCGCGTTTTCTGTCTTTTATGTGGTCCAGCTCTTCCAGAACTGTCATGGGGATTACTACGTCGTGTTCCTGAAATGAAAAGAAAGCGAGGGGTTCGTGAAGGAGTACGTTGGTATCTAACACATACATTTTACGGTCGAGGTCATCATTTCCCATAGTGCGTTCCTATTTAGTGAAAACTACTACTGAACAAAGACTTGGTCGCCAAGCAAGCCAATGCTCTTACCCTAAGTTTAGTCTATTTGTCACAAAAGTCGTTTTTATGACAGCCGCGTTAACCACCCGGTAAGACAATGCGCCATCGCTACGTCAATTTTGAACACTTGAGCTATGCTTATTTTTCGTCGTGAGGACGTAAACACTGTGGCCAGAAATAACGCCAAACAGGACAACAAGTAGCCCAGGCTCCTGTGTTCGCTCAGGTCAATAGCATAATGTGAAAAAAATCACAGTTTATGTACGTTTATCGTTGTCTCACAACCTTGAACAAGGCGGTGCTTCTCGGTACCATGGCCGCCTTTTTTCCGCGAGACGAGACAAGCATGAATTTTTCCTTAGGTCAGCGCTGGATCAGTGATACTGAATCAGATTTAGGATTGGGCACCATAGTGGCATTGGAAGGTCGCCAGGTGACCATATTGTTTCCTGCCAGTGGTGAAAACCGCGTGTATTCTGTACAGGAAGCCCCGGTTACCCGCGTGATTTTTAATCCCGGCGATGTGATCCGCTGTGTTGACGAATGGGAAATGCGTGTTGAAAAAGTCGAAGAACAAGGCGACTTGCTGTGTTATCACGGCGAACGTATCGATAACGAAGAACCGGTCACACTGAAAGAAACCTTTTTAGATCACTTCATTAAGTTTAACAAGCCTCAGGACCGTCTATTTGCAGGTCAGGTTGATCGATTTGACCGTTACACGCTGCGCTATCAAACCTGGCAACATCAGTTCAATCGCCAGCAGTCTCATTTAAAAGGCCTCATTGGTCAGCGTGCCAGCCTGATCCCTCACCAGCTTTATATAGCCGATGAAGTAGGCAAACGTTTCGCGCCCAGAGTTTTACTGTCGGACGAAGTTGGTTTAGGTAAAACCATTGAAGCCGGCATGATCCTACATCAGCAAATTCTGACGGGCCGTGCCAGCCGTGTACTAATCGTCGTGCCTGAAAGCCTGCAACATCAGTGGCTGGTTGAAATGCTGCGCCGCTTCAACTTGCACTTCTCTATTTTTGATGAAGACCGCTGTGACGAAGCCTTTGCGGATTCACCAAACGTATTTGAAACCGAGCAATTGGTGTTGGTGAGCCTGGAATTTATCACCAAGAAACGCCGCTGGTTTGAGCAAGCAACATTAGCGGACTGGGATCTGTTGGTTGTTGATGAAGCGCACCATCTGACGGTAGAAAAAGACAAACCAAGCACCGAGTACCAGCGCATTGCGGAACTGAGCCAGGACATCGCTGGTTTGATCCTGCTGACCGCCACGCCAGATCAACTTGGCCACCGCAGCCACTTCGCTCGTCTGCAACTGCTTGACCCAGACAGGTTCTACGATTACGACGCCTTTGTGGAAGAAGAAAGCCATTATAAAGAAGTCGCCGATGCCGCCAACAAACTGCTACAAGACGCCGCGCTGGACGACAAAGCCAAAGCAACCCTGACTGAGCTGTTAAAAGAAACCGACATCACCGATCTGCTTAGCCAGGTTGAACAGGGCGAAGAAACAGCCAAGCAAACGCTGCTAAACAACCTGCTGGACCGTCATGGCACAGGCCGTATTTTATTCCGCAACAGCCGCAGTGGTATTGACGGCTATCCAAGCCGTATCCTGCACGCCTGTCCTGTTGAGATGCCTAAGCAGTACAAGACAGCTATCTCTGTCATGGGTAACCTTGGCGGCATTCAAAGTGCAGATAAAAGCGCTCTGCGTGCCCTGTTCCCAGAAAAAATCTTCCAGGAGTTTGAAGGCGAAAGCGCCAGCTGGACCCAGTTCGACCCGCGTGTTGCCTGGCTGATCGATAAGCTCAAAGAGCTTAAACAGCAAAAGGTGCTACTGATCTGTGCTGAAGCACAAACCGCCATCAGCCTGGAGCAAACCCTGCGTGAACGCGAAGGCATTAAGTCAGCCGTATTCCATGAAGGGATGTCCATCTTAGAGCGTGACCGCGCTGCGGCGTACTTTGCCGATGAATATGACTCTGCCCAGGTGCTGCTGTGTTCAGAAATTGGCTCGGAAGGT
The DNA here is from genome assembly GCF_015356275.1 of Pseudoalteromonas sp. PPB1. Classification (NCBI taxonomy): domain Bacteria; kingdom Pseudomonadati; phylum Pseudomonadota; class Gammaproteobacteria; order Alteromonadales; family Pseudoalteromonadaceae; genus Pseudoalteromonas; species Pseudoalteromonas sp. PPB1. The sequence goes on from NZ_JACEQV010000024.1 coordinate 61,824, forward strand.
CGTAACTTCCAGTTTGCCCACCACCTGGTGCTGTTCGATTTGCCGCTGAACCCGGATCTGCTGGAACAACGTATTGGTCGTCTGGACCGCATTGGTCAGCAGAAGGATGTGAATATTCATGTGCCTTACTTTGCCAATACAGCCCAGGAAGTGCTGCTACGCTGGTATGACGAAGCACTGGATGCGTTCGAAACCACCAGCACCACCGGCCAGTTGCTTTACAAAGAATTCTCTGAAGATTTACTCGAACTGGTTGCTGCGCATAACTGTGATGAAGAAGAACTGGATCCGTTACTTGAGCAGGTTGCCAAGCAAAACACAGTGCTGCGTGCCAAAATGGAGCAAGGCCGGGACCGTCTGCTGGAACTTCACTCTAGCGGTATGGGCAAAGCCGATGGCATTGCAGAAGAAATTGAAGCGCTCGACGACGACGTTGTCTTACCCACTTACATGATCAATGTGTTCGACATCTTTGGGGTAAATCAGGAAGACAAAGGTGAAAACACCATTATCCTGAAGCCCACCGAGCATATGCTCAACCCGTCTTTCCCAAGTCTGAAAGACGACGGCATCACAGTAACTTTTGACCGTGCTACGTCGCTGTCACAAGAAGATGCTCAGTTTATCAGCTGGGATCACCCTATGGTGGAAGGTGTGATGGACATGATCTGTGACGATGATTTTGGCTGTGCCTCTGTTGCTCTGCTGAAAAACAACAAACTGCCGGTAGGTACTTTCTTTGTTGAGCTGATCTTTGTGGCCGAAACATCGGCTCCGAAATCACTGCAAATTGGCCGTTTCCTGCCACCCACACCGATCCGGGTACTAATGGATAAGAGCGGTAATGATCTGGCACAAAACGTGGCATTTGATGCCTTTAACAACCAGCTCTCTGCCGTTGGTCGTCAGACCGCCAGTAAGCTGGCCAATGCGCTGCAATCGGGTATTCACCCGCTGATCAGCAAAGCCGAAGAGCAGGCCAAAGCACAGATGGCTGACCTGCAACAGGCTGCACAAGCACAGATGGAAACCCGCCTGAGTGACGAGCAGGCCCGCTTGCAGGCACTGAAAGCGGTTAACCCGAATATCCGTGACGAAGAAATTCAGGTGTTCGATAAACAACGCAGCGCGCTCAGCGAGCACATCAGCAAGGCGCAGGTCAAACTTGACGCCATTCGCCTGATTGTAGTGGCGCATTAAACACCATAGCAAGAAACAGGGGCACACTATTTGGTGTGTCCCATACATTTTGATTTACTAAGTAAGAGGTTTCTGTCTCCCCTAACAAAGCCATTAGTATGGTTCGGAGCGTGGAAATCACGTCTTATCTTCAAGCCAGATGGCTTAAAGATTTTGTTCAACACTTTTGTTTTATAGCTGCCACAGAGTTTTCTATATCTGAGCGTATTTTGCGAGAGATGCTCATCAGTTTTACGTAAACTTCCTGCGTCAGACCCAATACAGTGTCATGCCATTGGCTTAAACAAACAGCTGGCAGGTCACCTCTTCCACATTAATCGGCCAACAAAGAAACCGATGTGCAGAAATTTACTCAATATAAGCGTTATCTGAAATTCATGAGTACAAGAACACTCATTGATAGGTACTTCTGTGCACTGTGATAACAATCACACGGATGATGACAAACGCGAGTGTTATCAAATTTACACCTGTAGATGAGAGAGGGAGAGTCATTTCGCAATTAAATGCATCGCTACGATGCCCGCAGAAACACAAAGCAGGCCAGTAAACTGGCCTACGATCAACAACATTGTCTAGCAAGAAACTAAAGATATAACCTCTCAGGTCACCCTGAGTCGATCATAAATTAGCGATTAAGCGCACTGCCAGGTTTGTGGGCACTGCATGGTTTTCAGACACATCAGCGTGTCCAGGTTAGTACCACCAGCAACCTGTGGGGTTTGCTGTGGATTAAGTTTAGCAGAAGAGGTGTTAAGGTTTTTAACGGTCTTTTTGCTTAGTTTAAGTAACATCTTAATTTCCTTTGGTTAGTTACAAAAATCGCGGTAACAATATCAGGTTTTAATATCCCTAAAAAGCCTTAATTAATGAAATATTTATTTAAATCAACTGGAGATTAATAAATAATCTTTCATTAAAAAACATTTATAAAAATAGCTCATGTTTTGATCAGACCATTTTTTCATACGCATTATTACCAATTTGGGAATTTTTATTCCCATTCACACTTTAACCTTTACTTAACCCTGTACACGTTAATTTGACCTTTGAATCGGCTTCGTCCGGCCCAAAAGCAACTGTAGCGAAAGGAAGATCAACATGATAAAGGTTAAAACGAGTGCATTTGCACTGCTGATGGGCAGTGCGTTTAGCACCTGCGCGCTGCCCATACCCGATGATTTAGACCAGGCACTCTCAGAGTTAATTACTCAACATGGCCTGACTGGCAAGCCAGCTACCGGATTTGACTTGCCCGGTGTCGATGACCCTGAGGTTAAGCTGGGCAAACTGCTGTTTTTCACCAAAGCACTCAGTGGTGACAAGCAAGTGGCCTGCGCCAGTTGTCACCACCCCTACCTGGGTGGCGGTGATGGCCTCTCCCTGCCCGTAGGTACCCTGGCACAAGATCCGGATATACTCGGGCCGGGCCGTAAAACCACCACAGGACAATTCTACGTGCCACGCAACTCGCCCAGTATCTTCAATGCCTGGGTGCATAAACGCAGCCTGTTTCGTGATGCCCGAGTGGAGTTTCTGGACTGGCTGAACCCTGAGCAGGGGATCAGTACACCAGATGTCCCTTATGGAGAAGCCGATCCAAACGCGGGCGACTCGCTGTTGGCAGCGCAGGCACGCTTTCCGGTGGTCACCCCCTCAGAAATGCAAGGCTTTGAGTTTATGAAAGGTGCGCCTAATGATGCCGTCAGAGCCCATCTGGCTGCACGAATAGGCAACTATGGCAATGCCCAGGGCGAGTTATTTCGCAATCAGTGGCGGGACTATTTCGCAGCAGTATATGGTGATAAAAGCGCTGAAGAGATTGTCACTTTTGATAATATCACCCGCGCGCTGGCAGCCTACCAGCAATCAATGAATATGACGGATAATCCCTGGAACAGATACGTGCAAGGAGATAAATCCGCACTGACAACGTCACAAAAGCGCGGTGCCTTTTTGTATCTTTACATGCCGCCGCCCCCGTCTGATGGCGGAAGTGAGCCCGATTTTTTACCAACCCAATGTATCGGCTGCCACAATACCGACAGCTTTAGCCAGACCAAAGGCACCAACTATCACAGGTTAGCCTTTCCACAAATAGGTCCCGGCATTGGTGAAACCGGTGATGAAAGCAATGATCGTGGCCGCACCCTGCGCAACCAAAACCTGGCTGACATCTACAGCTTTCGCTCTACCACTTTGCTGAACGTCGAAGTCACCGGCCCTTACGGTCATGCAGGCAATTACGATACGCTGGAAGAAGTAATTGAGCATTACGATGACTACCATGCCATATTAGATGACTACATAGACAACCAGGGTTGGTGCAAACAACCTCAGTTTAAAGACATCAAAAACTGTGTCGACTTATTCCCTGATACCCGCCGGCATACCGATGCCGCCGCTAAAATCATCGATGATGAAATCGCCGATGGTGCACCGGTACTGCGTAAATTAGAACTCAGTACCCAGGAAAAAGCCGATTTAGTCAACTTTATGAAAGCACTGACCGATCCCTGTGTAAAACAGGCAGATTGCCTCGCAGCCTGGTTGCCACAACCCCATGAAGGTGACCCTGACGGCTTGCAACTGTACGCCAAAAATTATCAGGGCGTGCCATTGTACTTACCCGCGGATTGCGCTCAGAGTGATACTGCGGTCACAGGCAGCCGCTTAATGCTGGACCAGGGAGAATGTATCTCAGGTAAAGCCCATTACTTCTATGTTGACGTGGCACAAGACAATACCACTTTGTACTTCAGCAGCCGCAGTGGCACAGGGCAACCACGCTTATTTTATAATGCCTACCAATGGGCAGACCCGCAAAATGCACAAGCTACGTCCCACGGCACCGGCACTGAGCAAGTACTCAAAGTCACGGTGAACCGGGGTCGTCATTTTGTCTCAGTGATAGATCCAAATGGTTACCAGGGGCTGTCTGTTGCAGCAGGCGTCGACAGTGCCTTACGAGAACCCGGTGAGCTGCCACGGGACATCGTCAATGCCTGTGTGGAGGGCCTGCCAAGTGGTTATACCGAGCTCTTATCAGGCAAAGCCCAGTGCGCCGCTCCCGGTGACGGTTACTTTTTTATTAAAGTGACGGATCCGGGCAGTACACTCGAAATCCGCACCCGACACGGTGTCGGTAACAGCGATCTGTTTGCTGGCACATTCTGGCCCAGCCGGGACATGTATACCTTTGCGTCACGTCGCTCAGACAACAGCGAATTTCTCAGAATAGATAGCCCTTTACCTGGCTGGTACTACGTGCTGGTCTCAGGGAATGGCCAGAATGAGGGCGTCAGCATTCAGGTCGATGTCATCAAGGCTGATAGCGCTTCTCGCGAAAAAGGAAACCGCAAGCCAAACCGGGCAAACAACGCAACTTTGCCCAACTGATATCCAATACCAATCGGCTCACATAAGCGAGCTGGTATTCGCTTTGATATCGCCTCCCAAGCCGCAGTCCTACCTGCGGCTTTTTTGTGAAGCCCGGTCATTACCCACATCACCCGGTGTACTTAACCCGCCTTTAACCAATCACCCTCTACACTGGCGGTTACTTTTCGCCCGCACAGAACATCAACGGGTATATTATTCAGAGAGTTCACCATGACGTTACTCAATAATCGTTTACTCATCACACAGCTGGCCTTTTGTGGCCTGTGTGCTGCCATTGTCTTTGCAATCCCTTCTCTGGGTGGCGCCGACACGAAAGACTCGCCGGCCACAGAACCCTCTCAGGGAGCAAGTGCACTCGTTACACCACCTCAGGTCACAACCATGCCAGTAAAAGCGGCCAGCTATACCCACATCATTACTGGCCACGGTACCGTAAGCGCCACGCATACGCTGACACTCAGTAGCGAAATTGGCGGCCGGGTGACCCGGCTCCACCCAGACTTTAAACAGGGAGAACGGCTGTCGGCGGGTACCGTACTGGCACGACTGGATGACACACAGCTTCAGCATACGCTGGCGAACGCCGAAGTCTCACTGGCACAAGCCAGGCTCGATGCGGAAGCAGAAAAGCTCCAGGGCGACCCAAATAAGATGCAGTGGCGACAACTGGCTAGCACTGACAGCCACGATGTATTGCAGCCGCTACGTGCACCACAACAGCAAGTTGTCGCGGCTCAGCTGAGCCTGGCCGAAGCACAGTTGAATAGCGCACGGTATAACTTGGCAGCCAGTCAATTTACCCTACCCTTTGATGCCACCATAGTAAAACGCTCAGTTCAGCCTGGCAGTTATGTGCAACCGGGCAGCGCCATTGCCACACTTTACAGTACCGCACAGGCCGAAATCACGATTGAACTCAGCGCCGAGCAATGGCGACACTTACCCGCAGAGTTGATGCCAGAAGGTGGCTGGCATGTCACCCTCAGAGATACAACCAATACCGATGAGCAAACCCAATGGCATGGCCGTGTATCGCGCCTGAGCCAGTATGTTGATCCGCAATCGCGCCAACGTCTGGCAATTATCATCGTCGATAGGCCGCTGGATCAAACACAACCATTGTATTTTGGCAGTTATGTTAAGGCTCAGATACAGGGGGTTAAGCAAGATGACTTGTGGCGCATTCCCGCCTCAGCCCTGTCACAACAAAACCTCATCTGGTACGTCGACAAGGAAAATCGCCTGGCGCACTTTACCCCGCAGATCCAGTTTCGCCAGCACGGTGACCTGTATATTAATGCCCCCACAGACTTACACCAGGCCAATATCGTCGTACGTCCTTTAAGTGCCTATCTCGACGGCATGAAAGTTACCCCAATTCAACAGGAGCACAGCAATGACTGAGCGTTTTTCCCTGATAGCCTGGTTTGCGAAAAACCCGGTGGCAGCCAACCTGCTCATGCTGGCGGTGATCTTACTCGGACTCAGCAGCGCCGGTAATTTGCGCAAGGAGGGCTTCCCGCAACAGGAGCCGGATACCATACAGATCAGTGTCGCTTACCCCAGTGGCAGTGCCGCCCAGGCCGAGCAAGGCATTGCCATTGCAATTGAAAATGCGCTGGAATCTGTAAAAGGGATCAAACGCATCACCACTACGGCCAGTGCCAGCAGCGTGCAGGTACTGGTAGAAAAGACCGCGCAACACGATCTGGATACCTTGCAAAGAGAGGTAAAAAACCAGGTGGATGCCATCTACAATCTGCCGCAGGATGCAGAGCAGCCCGTGATCACCACCGCACAGCGAGAGCAAGAGGTGATCCGGGTGCAGTTATTTGGCGCACTGTCTGCTCAGACACTACAAACCCTTGGGAGCCAGCTTGCGGATGACTTACTGGCTCAGCCTAATATCACCACACTCAGTCAGCCCGATCACCGCGACCCATTGGTGGCCATTGAAATAGACGAAGCCAGCCTGCAAGCCTATCAGCTTAGTTTCAGCGAGGTAGCCGAAGCCATCAATCAATATTCCGGCACAGCACTGACCACCAGCCTGCGTAACCCCGATAAAGTGCTGCGCCTGAAAGCCGCCGAGCAGGCGCTTTATGCCGCAGACTTTGCGTCGATTGTCGTAGCAACCTCACAAACAGGTAAAAGCATTCGACTCCGCGATGTGGCCACACTGCAAGATACTTTTGCGAACGACAGTTTTCACCTGGCCCGATTTAATGGGCATCCCACTTACGGCATCACCATAGTTATGGACGAATACGGCGACATGAGCAACAGTGTGACGCAAGCCAAAGCCGTCGTAGCAAAGTGGCAAAGCAAATTGCCCGAGGGAGCCTCACTGATCACCTGGTATGACAACTCTAAACTGATCACGGAGCGCCTGAATCTGCTGAGCCTGAACGCGCTGAGCGGCATTGCCCTGGTGTTTATGGTACTGGCACTGTTTCTAAATCTGAAAGTTGCCTTTTGGGTCGCCGCGGGCCTGCCCTTTGTGTTCTTCGGCAGCCTCTATTTTATGACCGAACCCTACACCGGCATGACGCTCAATGAAATGACTACCTTTGGCTTTATTATGGCGCTGGGGATCGTCGTGGATGATGCCGTAGTAGTGGGTGAAAGCATCTATTCAACCCGGCAACGCTTTGGTGACACACTCAGCAACACCATCAAAGGCACCCAGCTGGTCGCCGTCCCCACCTTGTTTGGCGTATTAACCACTGTGGCAGCCTTTGCTGCGCTGGCCAATATCTCCGGCGGGCTAGGTGTGCTGTATGCCCAGTTTGGTACTGTGGTTACCCTATGCCTGTTACTGTCGGTGGTGGAGTCTAAATTGATCTTACCGGCACACCTGGCCCACATTAACACCCAGCAAAAACATCAGCCGAACCGCCTCACGGCACTCTGGCATAGTGTGCAGCAAAGCGCAGATGCGCTGCTTACTGGCTTTAATCAGCGACTTTATCGGCCTGCTTTGGAACACATTATGCACTTTCGTTACGCCGCATTGATGGGGTTTCTTGCGCTATTTTTTCTGACTGCCAGCCTGATCACTCAGGGGATTGTCAGGGTCGGCTTTTTCCCAGGACTGCCCGCCGATACGATCACTGCCACCATGACTCTTTATAACGACGCCAGTTTTGGCCAGACCGCCCGCAATCTGGATCAGCTTGAGGCACAGCTATATCAGGCCGAGCAACAACTGCTGGACGAGCAAAACCTCAGCCACATCGCCAGCGTGTCGGTCAGCGCAACTGGCGATCAAAGCGGCACACTCAATGTGGAGCTGACAGGCACCCAGCCCTATACCCTGAGCGAACTGGCGACACGCTGGAGGACTCTGGCGGGCACCCCGGAAGCCAGCAAAACCTTGCATATTCAGGCGCAACTTGCACGCGTCTCCAACTTTAAGGTGGAGTTAAAAAGTAGCAGCGACGACACGTTAGAGGGTGCCGAAGCAAACCTGCAACAGGCGTTGCGTGAGATAAAGGGTGTACATAGTATCGACAGCTCACTGGCACCTGGCGAAGCCACCATGCACTTTGAAGTCACCGAAGAAGGCGAAATGCGCGGATTTACCACCCAATTGCTGGCAAGCCAGCTACTACAAGCATTTGGTGGTGAGGTCGTACAACGTTATATGCGGGACAAAGACGAAGTGAAAGTGCGGGTGCGTTATCCACTGGCTGCGCGTAGCGAGCAGGCTGATGTGCTTGCAGCCAGAGTACGTGCCCCCGACGGACGGACCGTGCCGCTTGGCAACGTAGCAAACGTTACCTACACCAGCGAAGTACAATCCATTACCCGGATCAACGGCGTCAGAGCAGTAACGGTCTCCGCTGCGGTGAATAAAGCCCTTTTGACGCCCACCGAGCTGGTGACCAGGCTCGAGCACAGCGTGGTACCCGGATTGCGTGCTCAGTACCCGGATCTGAACTTACATTTTGCCGGGGAAGCCGAGCACCAAAAAGAGGCCACCGACTCCATGAGCTCCGCCTATCTGCTGGCGCTGCTGGCTATCTATGCACTGCTGGCTATCCCACTGAAATCATATTGGCAGCCACTGATCATCATGTCGGTTATTCCGTTTGGCTTTGTAGGCGCGATTTTAGGTCACTGGGGCTTAGGTTTAACGCTCAGTATTCTATCCTTAAATGGCATACTGGCGCTCAGCGGCGTGGTGGTCAACGACAGCCTGCTGCTAGTCAGCCAATTTAATCGCCATCGCCGTGAGGGGAAAACCATGCACAATGCGTTACTTGAAGCCTGCACCGGCCGACTGCGTGCAATATTACTGACGTCACTGACCACCTTTGCCGGACTATACCCGATTTTGGGTGAAACCTCTCAGCAGGCGCAATTTTTGATACCCGCAGCGGCATCCCTCGGTTACGGAATTTTATTTGCCACGGCCATTACGTTATTTTTAATCCCGGTATTGCTACTGATCAGCCACGATATCTCAGCCCTGCTGAACCGGTTCCGCCCCACCCGTACGGAGTATGTACCTCATGATCAACGTCATTTTAGTTGAGGATGACCTGGCGCTGTCCGGGAACATTATTGATTACTTTGAACTGGAAAACATCATCTGCGACCACGCAGCCAATGGCATTGCCGCACTCAACCTGATCCGCGACAATCTGTATCAGGTGATCATTCTGGATTTGAACCTGCCGCGCATGGATGGCTTACAGATCTGCCAGGCACTGCGCAACGAGGGCAATGATACCTCAGTGATTATGCTTACAGCGAGGGATCAACTCGAAGACAAACTGGCAGGTTTTGCCACCGGTTGTGATGACTACCTGGTCAAACCCTTTGCCATGGCAGAACTGGTGGTGCGGGTCAGAGCCTTAGCCAAACGTAAAAGTGGTGAGGTTAAACGGCTGGAACTGGCTGAATTACACCTGGATCTGGATAACCGGGAAGCCACTTACCAGGGAGCACAGCTCAAACTCAGCCCGACAGGCATGATCATCCTCGAGACCCTGCTTCGTGCTTATCCAAATATGGTTACGAGACAGATGCTATTGCAGGCCGTTTGGGGCGATGAACAACCCGACAGTAATGCGCTTAAAGTACATATTCATCACCTGCGCAAAGCGCTCTCAATATGCAACCCGATGCTCACCCTTGACGCCATCCCGAGACAAGGGTTTAAACTCCATTGCCACAAGGAGCGCGTTTAATGGCCCCCATACATATGAGTCTGCGCCGCTACATTGTTGCTGCCCTGCTGGTGCTGGCCACCTTGGTGATCAGTTTGTTGTCCGTACTGTGGACCAACAGCTTTTTTACCGGGCTCGATGACATGATGAAAGGCACTATGCTGAATGTCGCCCAGGCGCACCACCCGCAACCCGGTCAACCAGTAAGGGCTCACAACTTTGTGGTGGCCAGTCAGTGGCAGGATTTACCCCAGACCATTCGTGCCACCTTTTCGCGTCAGGCTCTTGAAGCAAATGCCTTATACAAACAGGTAACCCGGGATAATATGTTTACCCGCCCCAGTGAAGCGCGCTTTGTACTGTATTTTGAAAAGTCCGATGGCCAGTATGGCTATGTTGCTCACCATTTTACTGCGCCGAAAATGCCACCTAAGACCTGGTTCCAGGGACCGGAAATCTTAGGGGTACTATTTGCGCTGGGCACGCTCGCGTTGTTTGCCGCCGTGCTGGTGATACTGCTGCGTACTGTCACCCGGCCTGTGGCAAAGCTACATGACTGGGCTGCCGGGTTGGATCATCAGACGCTCAACGACCCACCCCCGGTATTTCGCTATCACGAGTTAACCACTCTTGCCGAGCTGATCCAGCAAAGCCTGCAACAGGTCAAGCACAGCCTTGATCGGGAGCAGGAGTTTGTCAGCTATGCCAGTCACGAGCTACGCACCCCCATTGCAGTGATCCGCAGCAGCGTGGAGCTGCTGCATCGCCTTGGCAGCACGCCTGATGACAAAGGTAAAAAAGCACTGATGCGCATCGACCACGCCAGCCAGGCGATGGTAGCACTGACCGAGACCTTGCTGTGGCTAAGCCGAAAGGGGCAGCCTCTGCGAGATTTAAAAGCAGTTAGACTGGCTGACCTGATAGACGCTCAACTGGAAGATCTGGCTTATCTTAAGCAGGGAAAACATATTGATCTGGCTGTACACAGCGATGACTACCAGTGTGAATTGTCACAATCCGGCGCAACCATCGTCATTGGTAACCTGCTCAGAAACGCCTTACAACACACCCATCATGGCACAATTTCAATCACACAAACACAGCATATTATCGAGATTGAAAACCGAGAAAATGACGATGAACACACTAAAACCGGGCAAGACCCGGGCCAGGATGATGAACTCAATAATGGGTCGGGCTATGGGCTGGGCCTGGACTTAGCACGCAGACTGTGTAACGAACTGCAATGGCAACTCAACATTGACCATGACGCCAGGCGCTTTTGTGTAACTTTGGTTTTGTCGCAAAAATATTGAGACAGCACAAAATTGAACAGGCATTAACTGTAATTGGTATTACAAACTGATCGGAGTAAAATGCAACATCAGGAGGCCTGGCAACATTACCAGGTCTCCAATTATTTGCTCAACGCAACATATAAAACACTGGAGTTAAATTCATCATTAGGCACGTTTTATCGTTTTCGCTAGACGGGAATGGATGTGCATTACACGTTTGATACGGGTAACTTCCTGACATCGAGCCTTGCTTAACGAGAGTTGGAGATAACGGACCAACAAATAGTCTTCTGAACAGCGAATCCCTAACAGGTGCTTTCCAAAGGCCGAAAATCTGATTTGAAGAATACTTGGTCCAGCGTGCATGAATATAATTTTTATCCCCCCTGGGTAACGGTGGCGCCGCTTCCAGCCACTGATGATTTCCGTCAATATTAGCGAATGCATCTACCACCAAATTGTCGCGGATCTGCGGATCTCTTTGTAATCCAACATGGCTGTAGAGCAGAGAAATGCCATGTTCATCCAACAAACTTAATTTTGTCAGCGTTAAAGCGTTGGCAATAACAGAAAAACCTTGAGGATTAAACTGTCCATGTGAAACCGCCATTTCCGAGCGGATCTTCTCGGCAAAATTGTCGATGCTCACCAAAGATTTACCGGGTGCAGCACGTGTAAACGCCTGATTGATAACAGCATCTGTTACTGGTTTATCCAGCAACTGGATAAACTCCTGATATTGCGTGGGTAATTGACCAATGAATTCATCAGTAAGACGCTCCACCAATTTTTCAATCATAGCATCTAGTAATTTTTGCTTATATTCCTTTATGTCATTTAGCTGAGGAGCACCTAATGCTGCTGATAAACTTCCAGCTTCGCTGGCGATAGTTAGTACGTTCTCAAGCGCAGACTTGACACTGGCAACATTTTCCATGGTATCACATCCCCCAACCTGGCTGGGAACGCCTATCATCTGAGGCTGATAGCACTCAAACCAGTGAGTTAGGGGAGCAATCGCACTCGCGTTAGGGTTTATAGAGTTGGCAATGGCCTGTGATGCAGCTTTTACGTATGCAGAGTTAGCTTCATCAATGTCTTTCGCCCAGTTAATCAGTAATGACTGAATTGGACTGGTACGCTGACGAGTTTCAAGATTAAGCGCCTGAAGCGCTTCTTTGACCTTCACTATAGAAGTCAGCGCACTGTTTAGCTCACGCTGCAGATCCGGAATCGTATTTTTCAAATCTGTTTCTGCATCTGCCAGCTTTTTGTGTATAGCGCTCTTCTTATTCGTCAGTTTTATAACATTACCAAATAGCGTATCAGTGACTTCTTCACAGAATTTATGACCCTGGCTGCTGCTTACCGCGCCTCCCTCTCTCGCAATCGCTACGGTTACTTTTTCTCCTGTTGATAAATCGATTACTGCTGCGTCAATCATTTCAACGATCTTTACAGTATGAGTAATCGCGTTAAGTTCAGATATAAGGGCTGGATCTTGAGATTCATGTATAATTGGGATAATTTCAAACGCCCGTGCCCTAAGCTGTGCTAGCGTTTTCCCGTTTAGATGACTTGCTCTTAGTTGCAACAAATCTGATTTTGAACCCGTTACACTGTATTTCCAGGTTGGTTCTTTAGGCTTGGAGCCTCCGAAAAGGTTTAACGGGTCCAGCGGGTTGAAGTCACTACCAAATATAGATTTTATAATTTTGAGCCCAGGATCTGTCTCTTTTGCAAACTTTAGAAGCCCAGCGGGATCCAAAAATTTTTCATCCAGAAACAGTTTACATGAAGCCTCCGCATGGCTTGCCTCAAGCTTATGAACTGTGCTTTCTAGCTCTCGTTTAAGATCAACATAACGCTTTTTCTGCTCCTTCAGCCTATTATTAACACGGTAAAATTCACCATAAACCTGGCTATCGACATGCAATAAATGCTGATTAATTTTAATATCAAGAGCATCCAGATTTTCTGTTACAACATTGCCTTTATCTAGCAATTCTTGTAGCAATTGCTGAATATCTTCCGCCTCACTTTGCGACAATTCAATATCATAGTAATAAGCAATTGCACGAATAATCAAACTATCCACTGCAACCCAGATTTCATCATCCGCCATTGCGCTAACAGCATCTTTAAATAATTTAGTCGCTCTTAAATGCGGAGCTGACTGAGACGAGTATTGAAAAGATGCCGCTTCGTCATAGATTAAACTATCTCTGATATAGTTGTAATATTCCTGACTGGCGTTGATGTTTTGCCACTTTTCTCCTATCGCCACATTGTTGTGATTTTTCAGCGCAGGGGTATATTTTCCGATGAATGATTCAAGCAAAAAGTGACGCTGCTCTACCACAGTTTCAGTATCCATAAGTTCAAATACATCGCCTGCATATTGGTTCACATAAGTATGAGCAAAAACATCCGAGGCGGCATGTGCCAGAAATCCATAAGCGACCACACGTGCAATTTCTCGACGATCAACATAAGCTTGATCCGACTGATTACTTCGTAAGTACCGACTATGGTCGTCGTCCGCTTGTTTGATTTTATCAAATAAAAACCTCAGCCAATCATTAGTTTGCCATGCCCCTTGTGCAGTACCTCCCGGATGGACCAAAAGTTGACCAGCAACTACATCCGGAAATGCATCCGGGCCCAAGGTAGAAAGTAAATATTCACTTTTATTATTCAGAATCGCATTTCGTGTTGCAGCTGATACTGGAATATTTAGATGACTACCTCCAATATTTAAAGTCAAGTTACCATCTTGCAGGTCGTTGATAACCTGTTGACCTATCCATATATGAGTGTCAATTTTAAATGCATGTATATAGAATGAACAAAGTAGCATTGCTACTGAAAAGATTAATTTATTCAATGATTTTCCTCTTCTTAAAAGTTGGGGCGTTACTTTACCCAAAAAAGAAAACCTCGCAAGACCCCGCTTTAAATTTATCCACATATTCCTCCGGCATCACATGTCACTATAAGTACTTCAATTTAAAGATAACCATGTCATTTCCTTTTCTTCTTAATAAAAAGTGTGAAATATAGGATACGTCTGAAATAACAACCCTTATTCAGCAACCTTATATGATCATGCAATTACCAATTCTCAATGAGAGCTGACTAATAGAGTAAAATATCTGAAACTATCGAGTAAAAATCGCGAAGTGCTGGTTTTAATGCTCCTGACCGAGCCGCGTTTTTTAAACTTACTCGATGTTTTTTGTCGCAACCAACACCGTTATCTCATGCCCGCCAATTGATAGCAGGCCAACTACGTCACTGAAGTGTTTGTTTAGGTAATGTATACCTTCAAGCGAAAAGGCGCTGTGAAGTGTGAGGTGCTATCAGCCTTAAGATCCAAAGTGCTGTGTCTCTCGTAGTAAAGAGTGAACTAGTATCAGACTGTGAGGTAGATATGAAACAGTTCGCACTCAAAGTATATGACGCTTACCTATATATCTTTGACTCCACCAAAAATCCGCTTCGGCATATTCCGGACCCTGTGAGCCGCTTCCACATCATGACTGTTTTAGCTTGTATGTGGAGCTTCACCTTTGCAACCTACATCGGCAGCATGATTGTTTTTGGCATCAGCCTGGCTGCCCATATTATTTTGCTTTTGATGTTCTTTTTTACCATCTCTGTGTTCTATGATGCAGAAAAGAACAAATCCTCCTGGCTGCTAAAATTGCGCCTGGATAAGCTCAAACAAAGCTGAAGCACACGGCTTCCCGGGTAGAGCGCGCCAGAACGCCGACATTCTTCTGCAATTGTGTGCCGTAATTTGTGATGTGCGGCACATTTCTTTGCAGACAATTTTTGCAGGCCGCTTGATAGCGTTGCGACAACACTAAAGATATACAAAAGCGTTTGACGTTACGATCAATATTGAGTTGCCATCGCAGTTCGTCACACAGTCTACGTGCTAAGTCCAGGCCCAGCCCATAGCCCGATCCATTGTTGAGTTCATCATCCTGACCCAGGTCTTGTCCGGTTTTAGTGGGCTCATCGTTACATTGAAAAACAAGTGGACCTGAATGTAGCGCATGAGGGCCAACCCTGGGGCAGAATTCAAAGAATGATGTTTAATAGTCAGGCCGACACCTTTAAACTTATAAAACAGGTGCTTAGCTTCATTGAACTATGCGCATGTAATTTATCTATAAGGAAAGCTGATGGACTGCTGCAACCAGCGCTCATATGAGACACCAGAGGGTAAGATAACCTCACTAATTCGACGAGATAGACCCAGAGTCGAAGCGCTCAACCTGGTAGCGCAATTAGATTTACCGCAATGCTATATCGCAGCCGGTTTTATTCGAAACTTAGTCTGGGACGCATTGCACAAATTTAAGCATTCCACGCCATTACATGATGTAGACGTAATCTACTTCGACCCTGCTGAGTCTGACCCCACTGCGTATCAAAAATACGAAGCACAACTCACCAAGTGCATGCCCCGGCTCAACTGGCAAGTACGTAATCAAGCTAAAATGCATCAGTATAATGGGGATCCAGCTTATCACAGTACTCTGGACGCGATGCATCACTGGCCAGAAAAAGAAACAGCTGTGGCAGCCAGACAGATCTCACCGAACACATACGAACTTATCGCAGCTTTTGGATTTGACTCCCTGTTCAGCCTCTGTATTACGCACAACCCAAAAAGATCGAGGGCTATTTTTGACAATCGCGTACATTCAAAGCAATGGCTAACCAAATGGCCAGCGCTAAAACTAGCGAAATCACACGAGCACGATTGCATTTCACTATAGATACGAGACAATGCCACACAACAAAACACTAAGTTATTAGAGTTACATGACTTCCCCATACCGCCCACGATCAATGCCCTTCACAACGCACTCTCTGCTTTGATCCTTTTAGGTATTCATAATATGCTAAAACCTGCAACAGCCCGACGCTGCCTCAGAGCATAATAAGAAGTACTGAAATGGGTAGTCGATAGCTGGGAAAATCACATCATAAAGGATTTAATTTACATGAATAAATCTCGCTACTCGGAATTGGACTGGCTCAGAGTCTTATTAATTTTTGCGGTATTTTTGCATCATGTGTTTATGCCATTTAACGGAGATGGCTGGCACGTTATGAACCGTGAATCCAGCAAGGCCCTCGATGATATCATGGTGTACTTTGAACAAGTCAGACTGCACACCTTATTCTTCATAGCGGGAGCAGGATCGATATTACTGCTTAATAAAGTATCAGCAGGCACCTTCCTGATCACCAAGCTGCATCGCTTACTTATCCCGCTCATCTTCGCAATGATGATTGTCGTGCCACCCCAGAATTACTTCGAAAACATCACTGAATATCACAGTTTAGCGGACGCATATCGTAGCCTAATGTTTACTTTTAATGCTAATCACCTGTGGTTTATTGAGTTTCTGTTTGTTTTTATGTTACTGGCTGTGCCGGTTAATTTGGCGCTCGGTGCATCACCTGGCCGCGCGCTACTTAGCGTACTGGAACGCATCACGGCACATAAACATGGCCTGATGTTGCTGGGGTTAGTTATCATTGGGGTGCGGCTGTGCCTTAAAACCGTTATGCCCTCACAAGACCCAAGCTTATTCAACCTGTCAGTCTCACTGTTCTTCTTGCTGTTTTTTCTGGCCGGTATGTGCTTTATAAAAAGTCCCGGGATTTGGCTCGCTCTGGAACATAACCGCGCCACTAATTTTAAGTGGTTGCTCTTTAGCTCAGTCACATTCTATGTCTGGTACTACAGACCTGACATTAGCGACTATACGTCGGTAGAAATGCGCTGGCATCTCTGGTGGCTGATCAGTGCACTCGTTTCCTGGTCAGGCTTATTAACCCTCGTCGGCTATGCCAGTGCATGGTGCAAAAAAACGCCCAACTGGCTGCATCGGACTAATGAATTAATTTATCCCTTTTATATTGTGCATCAAACCGTGATTGTTGCGCTCGCTTTTTATATTGTGCAGTGGGACGCAGGTATTGCCGTCAAATCATTAAGCCTGTTGTTTTCGTCGCTCATCATTTGCGCTGCGATTTGTTATTTTGTCATCAGGCCATTTAACCTCACGCGTTACCTGTTTGGCCTGAAAACGACGCAATCAAAGGTCCCTGAAAGCGCGAGATTGTCTGAGGAAAAGTAACTTTGACCTGTGCAGATGCGTGCCGGATACAAACCTGGACTTGAATTGTAGCACGCATGACTAATCGAATCTGGGCTATCACTTCTTTTACTCAGATAGCCCCTTGCTCGCCTATTTATGAAGGGCCAACTACACTACAAGAGTTCACCTTCGAAAGAACTCTGCCCGGAATAACATGATTTATCGCCTCTTAATCACGATCTTACTTATGCTCGTTACCCCTTTAGTGATGGGAACACCCAATTTTAAAGTGGTTTATTATGACGCCTTTGTAGTGGTCAACTAATCCCGGACAGTAAATAAAGTTTTTCTTCCGCAACTGCTGGCGCAAGCATTTCGTTGTTACTATGCGGCCTTTGCCAGTTGTAGTAGCTCATTAAATAGTAACTTATATCTCTTTCAGCTTCTTTGAAGGAATCATAGCCTGTTGACGGAACCCACTCTGTTTTTAAACTCCTAAATAGCCTTTCCATTGGGGCGTTGTCCCAACAATTCCCCCTGCGACTCATGCTTTGAGTCATACGATAGCGCCATAATTTTTGCCTGAACTTTGTGGCGACATACTGACAGCCCTGATCAGAATGGAACAACACGCCCGATGGCCGACCTC
>NZ_JACEQV010000025.1:0-79231 GCF_015356275.1 Pseudoalteromonas sp. PPB1
TTACCGCTCGACTTGCATGTGTTAGGCCTGCCGCCAGCGTTCAATCTGAGCCATGATCAAACTCTTCAATTAAAAGTTTTTTGAAACCGAAGTTTCGTGCTCATTGAATTCTGATTTTGATTTCCCATCTATAAAAGATGAGATATCGAATTGACTGTGCTGAAACAAGTAAACTTGTTTCTGTTGGTCACTCAGTTCAATTGAGACTCTAAATTTTTGTGCGTCATTCAGTAAACTGAAATCCGCTGTTAGAACTCAACCTGTACGAGTACCCACACAGATGATTGCTTCATATTTTTAAAGAACGGTGCGACTTAATGCCGCCGCGCTGTTAGCGCTGAGGGTTGTGCATTCTAATCACTTCCCATTTTATGTCAACACTTAATTTTGAAAAGTTTCAGAATCAAGTTTTATTTGACTCCCAACTCGTTGGCTCGTTGCTTTTCAGCGTTGTGCCCCGTGTCGGTGGATGCGCATTATAGGGAAATCGAAACTCAGCGCAACCCCTTTTTTGAAGAAAAGTGAGAAAAACAGCGCGTTCGGACATTAATTACACTAAATGCGCATTTTTTGACATTAAACACACAAAATCAGCTCACTTTCAGGTACACATTACGCAAAAAGGCCAGTCAGAGTATTCTGACTGGCCTTTTTTGTATGTTCTATTAGATGCGATATGCTTAGAACTTATATTCGATACCGGCACCCAGGTAATCTTCTTCTACACCATTGTCTTCGTCAACACTTGAGTAGAATGCGTAAAGTTTTGCTGCTTTGCTTAGCTTGTGGTCAATACCAACAGAGATACCATCTACTTTATCGCCTTTATCAAAGTCGATAACCTGATATTGTAGCTTTAGGGTATTCGCACCGAAACCATATGCCGCGTTTACCATGTAACCGTCAGCTTCATCAGACCCATCAACTTTCTCTTGCATCTGATACATTGCGCCCAGTTTGAAATCTGCTACTTTACCTTGTACTGAAAAACGTACTGCGTCGTAGCCTTTTACTTCACTATCTGTTGCAACTGCAGCGTAGAAGTTAGTCTTTTTCAGTTTAGCATCACCATAAGTCAGGGCTGCTGAGAAACCGTTTTCACCCTCAGTGCTATCTTCTGCAATAAAGGTACCTAGCACTTTGAAGCCATTGAAGCTGGCCGACTTATAAGAAATAGAGTCGCCCAGACGGTTTTCACCTTTAAACAGATTCTTAATATCTGCCTCAAGGTCGTTGAACAGGTCCAGCTTGCCTTGTGACTGTTTGAATGCCGTGTCATTGCGACCAATAACAACTTCACCGAAACCGCCTTTCAGGCCCACATACTGGTTACGCGCTGTAATGTTGTCATCATCGCCTTTAGAGTCCGCATCAGATACATCAACCTGAAACTCCAATTTGTAGATAACTTCCAGACCAGAGTCCAGCTTTTCTGACCCCTTGAAACCAAAGCGTGATGCATTGCTCTTCACTTCTGTGAATGAACCTTCACCTTCATCTGAACTTTGCACAGACAAATTCGCTTTACCATATACATCAACATCAGCGTAAGCGCTCGCAGACAAAGCACCGAAAATAGAAACAAACAATGCTGATTTGGATAATTTCATGTGTATTTCCTCAAGTATCGCAACACGTAATTTTTTAGACAGGCGCAGTCTGCCAGCGATACGTGACAGAAATATTACACTTAAAATAAAAGTGACATTTAACTGTCAGTCAATCATCATAAATAATTCAACAATCTGTAACCTAATCAGGTAAAGACGCCAAAAGACTGGCAATTGTCTCAATTTGTTCTATCTGTTCATTATCCTTGTGATAAGCAACATAGATTTCCCGTGCATTTTGCTCCACTGATTCTATATGAAATAGCTGCTTCTTCTCTATCGGCTCAACGGCCAGTGCACGGGGTATAAATGCTGAGCCACCACACTGCATGATCAAATCCAGTGCGATACGACCCGTACTGGTTCTGAAATAAGGCGGTGTACTGCCGTTAAACTGTTTCGCATGCCACAATGAAAAAGCCGTTCCCCAGTCTACGTAAACATATTGCTTATCAAAAAAGTCTTCACTGGTGGTTTGCACCATTGTACTGACCGGGATGATAGCCAGATGCTTAATTTGCTTAACGACCAGTTCATCCACTTTAGGTGGGTCAAATAGCACCGCAATATCGAGCGTTCGCTCCAATAATAAACGAGTACTCTCCTGCTGCGCTTTGACCTCAGCCACCAGCGATACTCCAGGCATCGCCGCCACAATGTGGTTAATCCCAAACTGTAAAAAGGCGTCCCAAATATTTGGCGTGCCGGCCAGTGACACTTGTTTATGCATATTATTGGCAAGTGCGACATCAACCTTGGCACGCTGCATCCCGGTGAGGATCATATTGGCATGAGGTAACAAACGTTCGCCCGGCGCAGTCAGTTGAATATTATTACGCTGACGTATGAACAAATTAACGCCAAGGCTTTGTTCTAACTGGCGGATCCGAAAGCTGACAGCAGATTGAGTAATATATAAATTTTCCGCTGCGCGACCAAAATGACGCGTCTTAACAACTTCGACAAATGTTTTTAATAGATCTAGGTCCACATACCCCCCTTACGATAAAAAAAACTCGTTTAAATATTTGTTCTCTATGGTCCATACTCCTGCCAAACAATGCTGAGGATTTCACCATGAATCAAAATTTAGCGACCTTGAAAGAAGCTTTTGTTACATCTAAACATTTCTATGATGATCTTAACTTTCCTCGAGGGTTTTCTCGCAGCGGACACTTCACTTTGCAGGAGTCTGATGTACTGGAAAACCATGGTGCACTACTAAAGAGCTTATACACCAAAGCTAGCCAGCCACAAAATGAATTTCAACGACAATTTGTCGACGTCATGGAGGGACGACAAACACCAGGCAATGTGATGGAAAAAACCTGGACGAAATACCTGAAACTCACAACCTGCAAAACCAAGTTTCATACTTTGTTTGGCCGCTCTAAGGTAGAGACAAATAAAGAAGAAGTCGAAGCTGTTGCCGTGGAGGCAGACGACGAAATGTAATACATTACAGGGGGACTGACAGGTTCAGTCCCCCCAACATAATTACGCAGCCGCGAGACGGCGCTGCGCTTTACCCGAACGGTAAGAATCAAAACTGAACAGTGCCAGGGCAGACCAGATAAAGGCGAACGTTAACACCCGCTCAGCACTAAATACTTCACCATAGAACACCACAGCCAGAACGAACATCAAACTTGGTCCAATATATTGAAAGAAACCCAAAGTCGAATAGGGAATACGTTTTGCGGCAGCGGTGAAACACAGTAAAGGTAATGTCGTTACAACCCCTGCGCTAATCAATAACACATTAGTGACCCAGTCATTCACCATCATATTGCTGGTTTCACTGGGTGTTAACCACCACCAGTAACCCAGTGCAATGGGCAGCAGAATAACGGCTTCAATCAACAGGCCAGGCAAAGACTCTACCGCCATAGTCTTACGCAATAACCCATAAATCGCAAATGACCCGGCTAAAGAGAAGGCAATCACCGGAAACGAGCCAAAGCTGACCAATTGCAGCACCACCCCGACAACGGCCAGCGCAACCGCAAACTGCTGGCGAGGCCGCAAGCGCTCTTGTAAAAACAACATACCCAACAACACATTAAGTAAAGGGTTAATATAGTAGCCCAAACTTGCATCCAACATATGCCCATTATTCACTGACCAGATGAATAAGCCCCAGTTAAATCCCAGCAATAAGGCCGTAACCGTCAACATGAGCATGAGTTTTGGCTGACGCAGCACGGCAACTACTTTGTCCCAGTTGAGTTTTATGGCGATGATCAAGGCAATAAAGAGTACCGACCAGACCACACGATGGATAAGAATTTCAAGCGCATCCACTTGATCCAGCGATTTAAAATAGATGGGAGCCAATCCCCACATCAAAAATGCTAAAACGGCAAAGATATACCCCTGCTTCGTTTCACTACTCGTTCCCATTCATTTCTCCCAAGCACAACATAATTGGTCTTCTGATTGTTCCCACAGATGCCAAGCGCGCAGTATACCGTAATCTGTACCTGCCCGTATGATTTTCCTGTGATCAAAAACAAAAGACTTCTGCTGCAAAACCCACTAAAATGCGCTCGATGGAAAATCTTGCAACTCACTCAATCGACACACCGCACGGCGTACTGAAAGAAGTTTTTGGCTACAGTGACTTTCGTGACGGGCAACTCGACGTCATTCAGGCCTGCCTGGACGGGCGCGACAGCTTAGTACTGCTACCAACCGGTGGCGGCAAATCTTTATGCTATCAGGTACCCGCGTTACTTTTGCCAGGCACCTGCGTCGTGGTCTCTCCGCTGATCTCTTTGATGCAAGACCAGGTTGCACAGTTACAAGCTCTGGGTATCTCAGCAGAGTTTATCAATAACAGCCTCGACCGGGCTCAGCAGCAAGCCATCTACCAGCGCCTGCATCAGGGTGAAATAAAACTCTTGTATGTGGCGCCGGAAAAAATACTGCAAAGCGAATTTATTGAGCGCCTGAGCCACCTCCAACTAGGCTTATTCGCCATCGATGAAGCGCACTGCGTATCACACTGGGGGCATGATTTCAGACCGCACTACTGTCGACTGCATGAATTAAAGCATCGCTTTGCCTCAATCCCTATGATGGCGCTTACCGCGACAGCCGATTTGGCAACCCGCAGTGACATTGTCACCCAACTCGGTTTACAGGCGCCTTTTATTCATACGGGCAGCTTCGACAGACCGAATATTCGTTACACCATCGAAGAGAAGTTCAAACCATTATCTCAGTTGATGCGCTATCTGCGCACGCAAAAAGGGCAAAGCGGCATTGTTTATTGCTCCAGCCGTAAACGTGTTGATGACATCGCCGAAAAACTGGTTGAAGCCGGCTTTAATGCAGCTGCTTACCATGCGGGGATGAGCAATGAGCAACGCCAGTTTGTACAAAATGCCTTTGCTCGTGATGACATTCAGATTGTGGTTGCAACGGTGGCTTTCGGCATGGGGATCAATAAGTCGAACGTGCGGTATGTACTGCACTATGACATTCCCAAGAGTATCGAAGCGTATTACCAGGAAACAGGCCGTGCCGGCCGCGATGGCCTGGCAGCAGAAGCCATCATGTACTTCGACCCCGCAGACATTGGTCGGGTCAAACGGTTTTTTGAAGACATTGAGGATGAGCACAGGCGCAGAGTCGAAGAGCAACGATTTAGCTCAATGGCCAGTTTTGCCTCGGCACAAACCTGCCGACGCCAGATCCTGCTCAATTATTTCAGCGAATATCAACGCGAACCATGCGGCAACTGTGACATCTGCCTGAACCCGCCAAAACGATTTGACGGCACTTTGGTTGCCCAACAAGCCTTGTCCTGTATCTATCGGGCAGAGCAGCGCTTTGGGCTTGGCTATATTGTGGACGTGTTACGCGGCGCCAATACCGCACGGATCCGGGACAACCAACACCACACCCTGAGCACCTATGGCATTGGCAAAGAGCACAGCAACGAGTACTGGCTGAGTATTCTGCGACAACTCATACATCATGGCCTGGTTGCCCAAGACATTACCCAGGGTGCCGCATTGCGCCTGACCGAAGGGGCTCGCTCAGTACTGCGAGGAGAATATGCCCTACAACTGGCCCAGCCACGGCTTGAAGCGAAGCATGTTTATCAGGATAAACTGGCGCAGTTCAATTATGATAAAAAGCTCTTTGCTAAATTGCGTAGCCTGCGCAAAGAGCTCGCCGATCAGGATGACGTACCACCTTATGTGGTATTCAGTGATAAAACCCTGGCGGAAATGGCACAACTAACGCCGACCAATGATAGCGAATTCTTGAAAGTCTCTGGGGTTGGCTTCACCAAGCTCAGCAAATACGGCGCACCTTTTATGCAGCTGATCCGCAATTACCTCGACACAGATTAACCTAACCGTTTAAGTGGAGTCACAGTGACAACGCGTATCGATCATTTACCAGATCAAAACCACATTCTTGTCATCCCCAGCTCGCTGCCTGATGCAGATGAGTTTGAGCTTTGGGGACACATTTTCTTGCACCTGGATGGCCTTGCCTTGCTGGAATTTCATCAGGGTGCTGACCGCCACCAGTGGCGCTTCAATTATGCAGGGCACCCATACAACCTCAATTTTGAGCACTATAGTGAGAGTATCTGGATCGCGCCGGAAGGCCTTGGTGCTACTGAACATTTGCCGAACCTAGTAACATTATTACGGTTAAATTTACAACAATAATATAGACTTAGTTGAGCAGCTATGGCTAACATAGGCCATAATTAAAAGTACGTTAATTAACGACAGGCTGTTCTATGGGTTGGGTTGTTCGCACGTCAATACTAGCAGTACTCACATCAGTGGTAACCACGTCAGTGCAAGTTGCTGCCAGTACGTCATCAAGTGCTTCTGCGCATTGCAGTAACAACCGCCCTACTACGCCTGAGGATGATAACCTCCACCGCCAGTTAGATAGCACCGACACCTTACCAGCTTTACTCAATGCCTCTGTGGTTAGCATTGAGCTCAAACAACTGAATGTCTTTGACACCTCTTTGCCGGAGGAAGATAACGCCGTGTTTCGTTTTGCAAATCGGGCGCACGTCAAAACGAAACCTGAGGTGATCCGCAATTTATTGCTGTTTAGCCAAGGGGGCAAATATGACCCCAAACTGCTTCGGGAGTCAGAACGACTTTTACGCCAGCAGCCCTATATCTATGATGCCAGGATCTTTGCCGAACAAACCTGTGAGGGTGAAGTGGCTGTTACAGTCATTACACGTGACCTCTGGACCTTGCTACCCGATATCAGTTTCAGCCGCAGTGGCGGCGATAATTCAAGTCGTCTCGGCTTTCGTGAGTCCAACTTGCTGGGCTACGGTAAACGCCTGTCACTGACACATATTTCCGACCCGGATCGCAGTGGCTATTTATTTGTTTACGATGATCCCCAAATTTTGTCGAGCCGTTACCGGGGACGCCTTGAATACGCAGACAACGATGATGGAAAAGTGCATTATGTCGGCGTTGAATACCCATTTTTTTCAATCTCCACGCCTTATAGTTACGGTATCAGTAACTTAAGTAACCGTCGGGTTGAGTCATTCTACAATCTGGGTGAAGAAATCTCGGAGTATCAACAGCTCAGTGAGATATCCAACTTCTACATTGGCCGCGCCTTTGCACTCGACAACGACTGGACGCGTCGGCTGTTACTTGGATATCAGGATGAAAAGCAAGAATTTGCTCGCCTACGCGGTACCACTTTACCCATTGCTGAAAACCGGACACTACGCTACCCCTATATTCAGGCACAGTGGTTCGAAGATGCCTATATTAAAGTCCGTAACTTTGACTCAATCTATCGCACTGAGGATTTAAATTTAGGCTGGAATATCAATGCCCAGCTTGGCTATTCAGACAGTGGGCTCAGTGATGATGACAGCCGTTGGGTGATGGCCTTCAATGCCAATAAAGCTCATTTCACCTCTGCAGATAGCTTGCTCCGCTTCGCCTTAAATTTACATGGTTACTGGAACAAACGTCAGGATCAGGCTGAAAACCTGCTGATCAGCTCACGAGTGCAGTATTACCTTAACACTAGCATACGTCAGTCCTGGTATGCCCAGCTTGAAATTCAGTATGGTAAACACCTCAGTGCCGATAAGCAGATCACGCTTGGCGGAGAAACTGGTTTGCGGGGGTATCCCAGCAATTACCTGCAAGGCAATCGGCGCATCCTGCTTAACCTTGAGAAGCGTTATTACTGGGAATATGATTTGCTGCACCTGTTTAAAGTAGGTGGTGCTGCCTACTTTGATATTGGCCGCGTTGATGGCCGCCCGATACCACCGCCATTGCCAGGCAGCCTCGACGAGCCGAACACGTTAACGGACCTACAACAGCACGCGTTAACACATCAAATTCAGGGCCAGTTTCTAAAAAACATCGGTGTTGGACTGCGGCTTGCTCCCAGTCGGGCCAACTCGGGACTGGTGCTGCATCTGGACGTCGCGGCGCCCCTTGATGGCCCGGACAACATCGACTCAGTACAGTGGTTGTTTACCGTTAAAAACCGCTTTTAAACAGCTAAATTTCCCTGATATCATCGCGCTTTATTGATATTTAAATAGGTCTGCCACGTGCCTGAAGCAATTACGTCATTCCTGCTCACTGAGTACAAACTGATTGTCACACTGCTGTTCGTTTTCCTGTTTCCTTTGTTGCTCAAACTGGCTATCAAAATACTCCATCGTATCACCCGGGGTAAAATCGACCTGCACAGACAACAAAGAGCTGAGTTACTGCTCAAAGGGCTGGTTGGAACGGTGTTGTTATGCCTGTTGCTGGTGTTCTGGGGGATCGAGTTGCGTGGTTTATTAGTGCTGGGCTCCTCCTTATTTGCCATGCTCGGTGTTGCCTTGTTTGCCGCCTGGTCTTTGCTCAGCAACCTGACTGCTTTTTTAATCATGTTTGTGCAAAATGACTTTCGCCTTGGCAACTGGGTCAGGGTTATAGATGGTGCCAACGCCATCGAAGGCTGTATTGTCGAAATGGGGCTGATGAATGTGGTGTTACGTCATGTCGATGGGCATAAAGTGGTCTACCCCAACAACCTGTTCGTTACTCGTCCGGTCTGGGTATTAACCGAAGCGCCGGCCAAACCGAAAAACATCACTGAGCGAAGGGTACTAGGCCCTAAAAAATAACCAAACCTGTCGAGTGTCATACAAAAGTGACATGACACATGATATACGAAGATATCTTAAAGTGAACAAGGAAGGACCGATGAAAACACCCAAATTGTGTGCCGTTATGATTGCGGGCATGCTGCTACTGTCAGGCTGTAAAAGCCTGGTTGAAAAAGGAGATAAATTGTATGAGGCCGGCATGTATGATCAATCTGCCGAGTTCTACGAACAAGCCCTCGCCGAGGATCCTCAGGATGTAGAGGCACGTCAGCGGCTTACTCTGGCGCGCAATAAAATCATCGACCGTGGACTCATTGACGTGCGCATGTTACGCCTGTCTGGCAATCATACCGGCGCGGCACTCAAGCTAGAAGCCTTACTACGTAACCAGGTAAGCTGGCACATAGAGCCTATCGGGCCCATGGCAGAAACCCAAAATGAAGAGCTGCGATATGCCACCAGCTGGCTCAAGCAAGAGGCTTTGTCACTGTCCCGCTCAGCCTTCCCGGATCCATTTCGATACTTCGAAATGCGTTATGCCTTTTTAATTGCCAATGCCAGACTGGGCAACGCCTTTGCTCAGTATCAGGAGCAATTAAAGATCAATGCCAAGCGTCAGTGTGAAAAACTCAGTACATCGCAGAGCAAAGATCGTCTGTTCTTACAGCGCTTTTATCGCAAATATTGTCAAGCCTGGAGTATCGCCAGCCGCCCCACACAACGAGTGACTGCCCGGGCTTTATATTCCGAGATCCGCATCGTGCCAAAACTCACTGTGCAACTGCACGACACGAGCACACAAAAACAACGCCTTCAGACTGTCTTATCTCAGCTAAATGACGCTTTTAGGGACAGTCTATGGTACCACCCGCAAGGTGAGGGGACCTTCACGCTTAACGTCCATGCCACTTTCAAACACAGCCGCAATACCAAGCTGGTGAACAGACAGAAGCACTACACGCTGGAACAAGCACAGCCCAACCCGAGTGAGCCAGGTTCTTTTATTGATGTTGAAGTAGCAAAAACCTACCAGTACCCTGTCACTGAATTCACGGAGCATTATAGTCTGGATATGATGTATCTGGGTCGTCTGGGTAGGCAACAAATTGAGCATAAAGTGGACGATAGCCAGGTGCATCACACGCAAAGCCATTATGCGGACTTCCCCGATTTGGATCTGGAACCACAACAAGCGCAATTTCTGGATGTTAGCACGCATTTAAACAAACAGCTCACGGAGCTACACACTCAGTTTGTCGCAGACCTGGATCGCGTGTGGCTGCAAACCTACTGCGAAGATCAACTCGGTTCAGCCGATGGCGAATATGTACTGCGCTGTGCCAAACTGGCGCCACAACATGATTACGTCAATAACTGGTTTAATCAGCACTTTGGATTAAGTTACCAGGCGATGTCGAGTCTCTACTCGCTTTAGCCTTTATCTGCAGAACACGAATAAAGCTGCTGTGGCGGTGCCAGCGGTGCGCCATTGACAAAAAATACCGAGGGTGAGTTTTTGCCACACAGCTTCCAGGCCAGCAACTTAGTGATCAAACGCAGCACCATCACCTTTTGTGAGCGTGCGCCTTTGAGTTCATCTGGTAAACGGCCCAGCGCGCCACGGCAATAGACACTCCCCGAAGTCGGACCCACTAAAGTCTCGAGCGGCTCGCGCACAAAGCTATGTATGATCCCCACCATGGGCCAGAAGGGGCTAAAACAGTTGCCAACCGGGGTATGACAGCATTGGGTGTACCAACGATAGACGCCTCCCCTGGTCAGCTGTAAGCAGGCCAGCTGATCATGTCCTGTTAAAATACTGACGTGCGCCGGTGGCACCTGATAAATATCCGTTCCGCCAAAGTCGTTGAGAGAGTCGGTCTGTGCCAGGTGATGCAGATACGCGCGACAATCCTGACAATAGCAGGTCAGACGATTCCCTTGCCAATGCGGGTGCGCAGCGATGCGCCCGGTAACCTGACCACAGTGGCAACCCAGTTTAAACCCTTCAACCATCATACCTGCTCTCACCTTTCTCTCCTCATCTAGTTTCCCTGTTCAAGCCAGCTTCACCTGTCGGGCCTGTATTGTAGAATAAACCGATTGGGAACACAGCACTTGGCGAGATCCCGACTTCATGCTAACTTCTCGCTCAGTTTAGACTAACAGGAAGCCTTTTATGCCTAAAGCCAGTGAAATAAAGAAACACGCCGCGATTGATTATAATGGTCGCGTAATGATCGTCCGAGATATTGAGCGCTCTGTACCGCAAGGTCGTGCTGGCGGCAGTTTATACCGTATGCGTATGTACGATGTCGTCAATGGCGGTAAAGTCGATGAAACCTTTAAAGCCGAAGAAATGCTACAACTGGCCGATTTAACGCGTCGCCCGGCAATGCTTTCTTACATTGATGGTGACGAATATGTATTCATGGATGACGAGGACTATACTCCTTATCACATCCACAAAGACTCGATTGCTGAACAGGTCCTGTTCATCAATGAAGAAACCAAAGGCCTGCTGATCGTTGTTGTAGAAGGCACCCCGGTATCATTAGATCTGCCTTCAAGCGTTGAGCTGGTAATCGAAGAAACCGCCCCCTCTATCAAAGGCGCATCGGCCAGTGCCCGTACTAAGCCAGCCACATTAACAACAGGCTTAGTAGTTCAGGTACCTGAGCATATTTCCAGCGGTGATAAAATTAAAATCAACACTGCAGAATCAAAGTTTATGAGCCGCGCAGACAGTTAAGTCTGCGGTGCCCGCCATACCCAGGTGGGCACTCTATTAGCGTGTTCAAAGTTCAACCAATTTATGAGATACCATAGCCGTTTTGCGCAAAAATCGGTAATATAACCCACAATAACACTCTTAATCGGACACGTTTGTGGTCATACTGGGGTGCATCAGCACCAAGTTGATAGATGGAATTATACACGGATGAAAACAAGTAAGCTGAGTATCAGGCTATTATGGTATATCACTCCTTTGGTGATATTGCCGCTGCTACTGCTCGGCGGCTTTACGCTGACCAACGTCACCAGCTCTACCCAAAAGCAGGCAAAACTCATTGTCAGTCGCTTTGTTGAACAACAACAACAAAAAATGTTCAACTACATGGAAATCTATCAATCCACCACTAAATTGTTGTCGACCTCTCCGGTGCTCAGTGATTTTTTAAGCCTGCCAGAAAAAGAAGCTCAGGAAAAAACACAACGTCTGGGTGCACTCATGGATGTGTTCGCCAGTTACAGCGAAGCCTATCCCGATATAATTAGCATCAATCTGGTCAATGAGCACGGCCAGAGTCATGCCTTTTATGCCAGTAACCTGAATCGGGCACCTCAGTCCTATCCCTTTTTTGCCCAGGTCCGGCAAAGTAACTTACGTCAGCAACAATTTATGCAAGCATCGCATAATGGCGGTACACAACTGTATTTTGTGCAGCAGATTTACGGGGTAGATTTCAATCTAAACCGGCCTCAACGCGAAGGCTACATTATTGTTCAGGTCGCGCCGTCAATCATCAGCAGTAGTATTCTGGAAGCCCCCTATGACAATACACTGAACCTGTTGGTGTCAGCTTCAGGCGAAGTCTTATTTAGCTCCGACAGTCATTTTAATCAAAGCTTTCTGAGCGCCGAGGAAATGGCACAGATCAATGGTCTGGCAGATAAAGGTAAACTGGACTCTCTGGTGCTACCATCCATTGATAACCTAAGACGCATGACCTATAGCGCGCAGCTCAGTGGCGGTTACTATTATATCTCAACCATTCCTAAAACAATTTTATATCAGTCAGGCAAAGCGATCAGCCTGACCACCGCCCTGATTGTTATCCTGTCGGTCATTACACTTCCCATTTTGATCTTTATTGTGGTGAGAAACTTGCTCCTGACTCCCATTGAGCTGCTCGGGGAAGCCAGCCATCGCGTCGGGGATGGCGATTTATCGGTTGCGCTACCCGCCCATGACGATGACGAAGTTGGCATTTTGTTTGATGACTTTAACCATATGATCAAACAGATCCGCGATTTCCAGGGGGAGCTGGAAGACTACAAACTGCACCTGGAAGAAAAAGTAGAAA
The DNA here is from genome assembly GCF_015356275.1 of Pseudoalteromonas sp. PPB1. Lineage (NCBI taxonomy): Bacteria > Pseudomonadati > Pseudomonadota > Gammaproteobacteria > Alteromonadales > Pseudoalteromonadaceae > Pseudoalteromonas > Pseudoalteromonas sp. PPB1. The sequence continues at coordinate 12,843 of NZ_JACEQV010000025.1, forward strand.
ACCGTACCCGGGCACTGGAAGAAATGAACCGACAGTTAGAGGTCGCGATTGCCGAAGCCGAACAGGCCAGCCAGCTAAAAAGCCGTTTCCTGGCCAATATGAGTCACGAGATCCGCACACCGCTGACTGCCATTATGGGCTTTACCGAACAGATACTCCATTATCCAAATGCCACTAACTCAGCGCTACACCTGGATACCATTTTGCGCAATTCCAGGCATTTACTGGAATTAATCAATAACATTCTGGACTTGTCTAAGATTGAGGCCGAGAAATTAGCTGTTGAACAAGACCCCATTGAATTGCTTCATTTACTGAAGGATGTGGAGTCTATTATTGCTCCTATGGCAGAGCAAAAGCAGCTGGAATTCACCGTACACTATGCCTTACCCCTGCCTCAGCAGCTCTTCAGTGATGAAACCCGCCTCAAACAGATCCTGCTTAACATCGCAACGAATGCGGTTAAGTTTACTGAAACAGGCAGTATCCAGATCAGTGCCCGTTATCGTTCAGACACAGCCCGATTTGAATTTGAAGTCAAAGACAGTGGCATCGGGATGTCACAAGGCGAGATGTCCCGTGTATTTAAACCCTTTGAGCAAGCTGATTCCACCACCACCCGACGATTCGGTGGCACAGGCCTGGGGTTGTGTATCTCAAAAAATCTGGCGCAGCTGTTAGGCGGAGATGTCAGTGTAGAAAGTGCTCAGGGGGTCGGCAGTTGCTTTATTATTAGCGTTGCGGCCAATCACCCGACGCAAGATTTTGCCTGGATTGAGGAAGAAGACCAGCTGGCACACGATCATGTGGTATCAGCCCAACAACTGGACCAGACTCAGCTGGAAGCCGAAATTCTGCTTGCCGAGGATAACCCGGATAACCAGGAGCTGCTGACCTTACTCCTCGGTGCCTGGGGGCTTAAACCAGATATTGCCAGCAATGGCGCACAAGCCGTGGAGATGGCACTGGTTAACGATTACGATTTGATCCTGATGGACATGCAGATGCCAGTCATGGGCGGTCTGGAAGCCACTGAAATGCTACGCCATGCCGCGTATGATGGCCCTATCATTGCACTGACAGCCAATGTTATGAAACATGACATTGATACCTACCTGGCAGCCGGGTGTGATGCAACACTCGCCAAACCCATTGACCGTGAAAAGCTCGGTGCTGTCCTGCTTAACTACTTACAGCTGGAAGAGGATAAAAACTCCCAGTGGAATTCACTTTTAAAAAGTGAAAAGTACTTACAGATCAGTCGCAACTACGTCGAAAAACTGCCCGACCAACTCATTCAACTGGAACAGCTATTTGGGGATCAGGAATGGGAATCACTCAGAGCCTTGGCGCACAGTCTCAAAGGCAGCGCCGGGTGCTTTGGCTTTACCAACATCCACAGTGCCGCCGGCGATTTGGAAACCAGCCTGCGCGAAGACAACCCAACCAAGTGGGAATATGCCATGCTGACGCTTACACAGGCTATCAGGTATACGTTGGAACAGGAACACGCCTGACTCTGACGAGTCAGTTTTGCACCCATAGGGTTAATGAACTCAGTGGCCCATGAGCTCAGGATCAAACAGCACTTTCCCCATCAACAACGCATCCTCTTTACCATCCGCGCTAGGATAGTAGTTTTTACGCACGCCCATCTCGGTAAAACCAGCCTTGTGATATAGGCCAATGGCTGCTTCATTGCCGACGCGCACTTCCAAAAAGATATTCTCGGCGCGGTCTTGCTCACAGCGTGCCATGAAATGTGCCAACAACTGACTGGCGAGGCCCTGCCCCTGACAAGCAGGCGTGATACAGATGTCCATCAAGGTGAAGTCCGGACCAGCCCGCTCACCCACATAAAAGCCAACCAGTTGCTCACCCTGATACAAGGCGGCATTGAAGTAACGACCGTTCAAACACGACTGCATGGTCTTGCTGGTCCAAGGGTGTGTATGACAGGCCTGCTCAATATCCATAACCTGTTGCAATGGCAGGGCAGCGAGATGATCAGGCCTGATAGAAATGGTCATGATTGCCCACTCCAGATCTGCTGCCACAATGCCCGCTTTTGCGTCGCACTCAGCTGCATCTCCGGTATAACCAAGTGAGCCTGCTGTGCGTGACACGTCCAGCTGATGGCATCGCCTGCAACGACAGTGAGTTCGCTGGCATTGGCCGCTGCACAGATATCCTGTTGCAACTGCGCACTTAGCGTCACGGCAACATCAGCTTGTTCCGCTGGCTGAGACACAGGCGCACCAGGCTGTGGGTTAGGATCAAAAGCAGATTTGAGTTGAAGTGGCATAACACCAAGTAACTGAGCCTGAGTTGCATGCATGCAAAAACACCGGAAAAATTAAATGCTGAGGATTCTAGAATATGCGTGCAACGACTGCAATCTGAATTGTGTTAAATAAGGGAATTACTAAGAAATAAAGAAGGAAGTGGCAGGGGCGGCAGGACTCGAACCCGCAACCATCGGTTTTGGAGACCGCTGTTCTACCAATTGGAACTACGCCCCTGCAATGTCGACGCATTATAATGAGCTAATTGAAAAGGTAAAGAAAAAAAATCAACTTTCTGATTGTTTGCTGTTTTTATCAGCAAAAAGGGCAGATGGTTACCCGATCCGCCCTTTTATTAACCTAATTCAGCTGATATAACTGATGCTTATTCCCACTCAATCGTCGCAGGTGGTTTACCTGAGATGTCATATACTACGCGAGAAATACCATCGATCTCGTTGATGATACGGTTTGACACCTGGCCCAGGAACTCATACGGCAGGTGTGACCAACGCGCTGTCATAAAGTCGATGGTTTCTACACAACGCAGTGAGACAACCCAGTCGTACTTACGCGCATCACCCATTACGCCCACTGAGCGCACCGGAAGGAACACAGTGAAAGCCTGAGATACTTTGTGGTACAGGTCAGCTTTATGCAACTCTTCAATGAAGATAGCATCAGCACGACGTAGCAGGTCGCAGTACTCTTTCTTGATCTCACCCAGTACACGTACACCCAGACCTGGACCCGGGAACGGGTGGCGATATAGCATGTCATACGGTAAGCCTAGCTCCAGGCCAATCTTACGTACTTCATCTTTAAACAGCTCACGTAGCGGCTCCACCAGACCCAGCTCCATGTCTTCCGGCAAGCCACCTACATTGTGGTGAGACTTAATCACATGTGCTTTACCCGTGGCTGATGCCGCAGATTCGATCACGTCCGGGTAGATGGTGCCCTGTGCCAGCCATTTTGCGTTAACACGTTTGCCCGCTTCTTCATCAAATACTTCAATGAAGGTGTGACCAATCGCTTTGCGCTTAGCTTCCGGGTCATCAATGCCTTTCAGTGCATCCAGGAAACGATCTTCAGCATCCACCTTAACGATGTTCAGACCAAATTTATCACCGAACATGTCCATGACCTGCTGGCCTTCATTCAAACGAAGCAGACCATTGTCAACGAATACACACGTCAGCTTATCGCCAATCGCACGGTTGATCAGCATCGCCACCACAGATGAATCAACACCACCAGACAGACCCAGGATCACTTCATCGTCACCCACTTGCTCTTTAATACGAGCAACCGCGTCTTCAATAATCTGGCTCGGCGTCCAGAGCTTTTCACAGCCACAGATATCCGTCGCAAAACGCTCAAGCAGGCGCAGACCCTGTTGCGTGTGTGTTACTTCCGGGTGGAACTGCACACCGTAGAAACGCTTTTCTTCCCAAGACATAGCAGCGTGCGGGCATGTATCTGTTTTTGCAGAAGTAATGAACTGCTCAGGGATCTCGATGACTTTGTCACCATGGCTCATCCATACGTCCAGTTTACCAATACCGTCTTCGATGTGGTCTTCAATCGCTTCGAACAAGGCACAGTTACCGACTTTTTCAACTTCGCGTAACCAAACTCTTTCTTATCTGAGCTGTGTACTTTACCACCCAGCTGTGACGCCATAGTTTGCATGCCGTAACAGATCCCAAGCACAGGCACACCTGCGTTGAACACATATTCTGGAGCGCGTGGGCTACCTTCTAAAGTCGTTGACTCCGGACCACCTGACAGAATAATCCCCTGCGGATTAAATTCGCGGATCTGCTCCTCGGTTACATCCCAGGCCCATAGCTCACAGTAAACGCCGATCTCACGGATGCGGCGGGCGATCAATTGAGTGTATTGAGAACCAAAATCTAAGATCAAAATACGGGAATCATGGATGTCTTTGCTCATTGATAATCTCGTTTGTTAGGAAGCGATAAAACTAGTAAAGCATAAGAAAAATACTTTACCTAAATGGCCGGGCAAGTTTGCCTGCCCAACGCATTGTATTTGATTATTTGTATCCGCCAGATAAAGGTAGACACTAAAATTAAGAAGGGCCGGCAACCGCCAGCCCACTTTTAGTCCGCCGGGATTAGCCCATGCGGTAGTTTGGAGCCTCTTTGGTGATCTGTACGTCGTGGACGTGCGACTCACCCATACCCGCCGAAGTCACGCGGACAAACTGCGGTTTAGTGTTCAGTTCCAAAATAGTGGCACATCCTGTCAGGCCCATGGCACTGCGGATCCCGCCCACTTGCTGATGAATAATGGTGGCGATTGGGCCTTTGTAAGCCACACGGCCTTCAATGCCTTCTGGCACCAGTTTTTCAGCTGAGTTGCTCTTCTGGAAGTAACGGTCTGATGAGCCTTCTTTTTGGTTCATCGCGCCCAGTGACCCCATACCACGGTATGACTTGTAGTAACGGCCCTGATACAGTTCAACTTCACCCGGTGCTTCTTCAGTACCGGCCAGCATTGATCCCACCATGACACACGATGCACCAGCAACCAGTGCTTTAACAATGTCACCTGAGAAGCGAATACCACCATCAGCGATAACCGGAATGTCACGCCCTTTCAGACCATCAACAGCATCTGAAATTGCTGTGATTTGAGGAACACCACACCCAGTTACAATACGTGTAGTACAGATTGAACCTGGACCAATGCCCACTTTAACGGCATCTACACCAGCGTCAGCCAATGCGATTGCGCCGTCAGCTGTTGCTACGTTACCCGCTACAATTTGCAGATCCGGATACGCTTCACGGGTTGCCTTAACACGATCGATAACCCCCTGAGAATGGCCATGTGAAGTATCGATAAGTAGTACATCCACACCCGCAGCAACCAAAGCTTCAATACGCTCGTCGGTACCTGCGCCTACGCCCACAGCAGCACCTACGCGAAGGCGGCCTTGCTCGTCTTTACAGGCATTTGGCTTTTCTTGCGCTTTTTGGTAATCCTTAACCGTGATCATGCCTTTCAGTTTGAAAGCATCATCAACGACTAAGATTTTTTCGATGCGGTGCTCGTGCATCAGGCCCAGGATCTCTTCACGTGAGGCGCCTTCTTTTACCGTTACCAGATCCGCTTTTTGTGTCATCACAGATGAAACAGGTTGATCTAATTTGGTCTCAAAACGCATGTCACGGCTGGTGATAATGCCTTCCAGCAGGTTGTTCTCACCTACCACAGGGAAACCTGAAAAACCGTTTTCTTCAGCCAGTGCCAGTGTATCAGCAATGGTTTTGTCTGCGGTCACAGTCACAGGGAAAGAAACAATCCCCGCTTCGTACGCTTTTACTTTACGTACATTGCGCGCTTGTTCTTCAATGGTCATGTTCTTATGGATGAATCCGATACCACCTTCCTGTGCAAGAGCAATTGCAAGGCGTGCTTCAGTTACTGTGTCCATAGAGGCAGAAACTAATGGCAAATTAAGTTCAATACCACGAGTCAGGCGTGTTTTTAAGTTCGCAGTGTGTGGTAGAACAGTCGAATGAGCTGGTACTAAAAGTACGTCGTCAAAGGTAAGGGCTTCTTTTGCAATTCTTAGCATGTGTGCGGCATCTCTCAAGTGAAACTGAGTATAAGGAATTGCGTGCGCATTTTATCAGCGTTCCTTATGCGAGTAAATAAAATTTAGCAAAAATATGTTAGAGTGTGCGTGAATTTTTTATGGAGCTGAGTATGTCATTGCCACAACAAGAAAAAGTTTATTCGGTCTCACGCCTGAATCGTGAGATCCGCAGTTTGCTGGAGCAGGGGTTCGCTTCTTTACAGCTGACTGGCGAGATCTCTAACTTTGTTGCGCCAGCATCCGGGCACTGGTATTTCTCTTTAAAAGATGACAAAGCGCAGGTAAAAGCCGCCATGTGGCGCGGCAACAACCGCTACTGCCGCTACCGACCACAAAACGGTGAGCAGGTATTGGTTCAGGCTCGCGTCTCCGTGTATGAACCCCGCGGTGACTATCAGCTCATCGTTGAACACATGGCACCTGCAGGCGAAGGCTTGTTAAAGCAACAGTTCGATGCCCTCAAACTACGCCTGGCGGGTGAAGGCTTGTTCAGCAGCCAGCATAAGCAACCATTGCCTGCACGCATAAACCGGGTGGGCGTTGTGACCTCTCCAACCGGGGCCGCAGTCAGAGACATTTTGTCAGTTCTGAAACGTCGTGCCCCTCAGCTGGAAGTGGTGCTCTATCCGACTCAAGTGCAGGGTCAGGAGGCCCACCTGCAAATTGCCGCACAAATCGCCCTCGCCAATCGCCGCAATGAAGTGGATGTATTGATCGTCGGCCGTGGTGGTGGTTCGCTCGAAGATCTCTGGTGCTTTAATGAAGAAACGGTTGCCAGAGCAGTATTTACCAGCGAGCTGCCGGTGATCAGTGCCGTCGGTCATGAAATCGACACCACCATCAGTGATTATGTGGCCGATCTGCGTGCCCCCACCCCTTCCGCTGCCGCAGAACTGGTCAGCCCTGATGGGGCAGAAATTCTGGCTCAAGTACGTCAACAAAAACAGCGCCTTGAAGGTGCGATGCAGCGTTACCTGGCTCAGCAAGCGCAGCAATTGCACAATACACATCAGCGCCTGTTGCTACAACACCCGCAAACTCAGCTGATGCAACAGGCACAAAAAGTAGATGAATTGAGTGGTCGTCTGCACCGAGCAATTAGCCACCAGCAGCACCGTGCTCAAAGCCGGGTTTCACTGGCACAACACCGCTTACAACAATTCCACCCACAACAAAAGCTGCGTTATGCCAGCCAACACCTTGATGGATTGAAAGACAAGCTCACACGTGCGATGCAAACATCGCAACAGCAACATCAGCAGCAACTCGCTTTGCTGGCAGCCAGACTCGACAGCGTCAGCCCATTGGCTGTATTGTCACGTGGTTACAGCATTACCAAATCAGGTGAGCAAGTCGTCAAGTCAACCCAGGATGTGGCCGTTGGTGACGTGCTGATGACGGAGTTGCATGATGGTCGCGTACAAACACAAGTGCTAAAGCTTCATCCCCACAATGACAACAAAGAAAACGATTAATACTCTGTGTTCAATTGACGGATGCTCTTTGTGCTCAAATGCACTTGCATCCCTTGCGCCGTTTGCTGCGCCGAACTGACCTTAAAGTGTGTTATCCACGGACTGTTAAAGAGGCTGTCGTTAAGGCGCTGCCATTGCATGGCATCTACGTCCTGGCTGCGCGGTACAAAACTCAATTGACACACATGGCGCTTACAACCATAGCTGGCGTATGCGAAGTACGTACTTAAGTCACTGGTATAGAGAAAATCACCGAGCTGTAACTCAAGCTCATCGGCCCACACCGGGTCACGTAATTCCGTGCGAAAAATATCCGCCAGTTGACGATTGATGTTGCCAGACGACGCGGCTTGCTGATGCTGTGTCGATGACTCAGACGCCGAGTCGACGTGTGCCTTAACCTGTGCCAGCTCCCCTTGTAACTGCTGAACCTGTTGCTTCAATGCGGTGAGTTCAGCCTTTTCTTGGGCAGTGTCGGGGAGTTCTCTAGAAGACAGCGTATCAGGCAAAGAGGAGGATATCTGTTGAGCCCGGGATGAGTCGGGCTCTGCGTATTCTGTCAGTGAAGCAGAGATAGGGGTTGCAGCCCACCAGGTCAGTGGTGCAGCAATCGCTGCACCGAGTAGCATCCAGCACATTTTTTGGCCCAGGTTGTCCATCTGCCACGCCCTGAAGTCAATCAGATGCTAGAGCATCGCGCTGGTGTGAGATTCGTTACGGGCAATCAAATCCTCATCAAGAAAGTTCTGATCCATGGATTCGGCCGGACACGCACAAGGCGGATTACCCACAACCTTAGCAGGCACACCCACCACTGTTGTATGTGGATCGACAGCCTTTAGGACCACGGAACCTGCCCCTATGCGTGCGCCCTCGCCCACTTCGATGTTGCCCAGCACTTTTGCCCCTGCGCCGATCAATACGCCTGCGCGTATTTTAGGGTGACGATCTCCTTGCTCGTTACCGGTTCCCCCTAAGGTGACCGACTGCAAGATTGAGACGTTGTTTTCTATGACGGCTGTTTCACCTATGACTATACCAGTCGCATGGTCAAACATAATGCCATGGCCGACTTTACAAGCAGGATGGATATCAACACCAAATACTTCGGATGAACGACTTTGGACAAAACGGGCGAGCTCTTTTCTGTCTTGTCGCCATAAGCAATGTGCGAGTCGGTGTGCTTGTATTGCATGGAAGCCCTTAAGGTTTGAAATAACGTTAAGGTAACTATCGGCAGCCGGGTCACGATCTTTAACGGCTTTTATATCATGCGCCACATGAGTCAACATACGGTCACAATCCACAAAGGCCTGATCAAACAATTCACGAATAGTAAATGCCGATACCACGGCGTCTGCCAGCTTGTTAGCAACAATAAAGCTCAATGCCGCGCCCAGACAATCATGATTTAAAATACTTGAGTAAACATGGCTGGCGAGCAGCGGCTCGCGGTCTACTAATTCGGTTGCTTCCTGACGAAGCTTTTGCCAGATCTCGTGTCTCATAAACTGCACTATTTCAATTATTCCAAGGCCTTTTTCTATCTTACCCTGCAAATGCGTAAATTAGCAGTGATAGTCAAATGCTTCTTGCATCAATTTGTTATTAATTATAACCCGAAACAGCGAATTGGGGATGGATGAAAGACAGGCGGATCGCAGATCCGCCTGAGCAAGCGAGGAGTCCCGATGGGACTCCACTCTGGTGTTACTTAAATACCGCTTCTGCGTTCATCACGTCGATGTTCGCAGCTGGGATAGCCAGCTTGTAGTTGGCGATGTGTTTATCTTCATCGATAAGCGTTTGCGGTTTTTCTGCGTTATAGTGCATTGGCGACTCTGTCTGGTTAGCCAAACGCGCTTTCATATCAGCCGCATCGCCTGTGACAAACACATAGTGAATATTGTCACTTTGCAGGTTTTCACGGATCACCCGATTCACATCTTCAACTGTCAAAGATGCCAGCTGGCCGCGAACATAACTGACAAACTCATCAGTGTTATAGAACTGGCTGTCCAGCGCATAACCCAGCTGACGGTCCTGACTGGCGACCATCTGAGGCACAAAGTTGCTCAGGAAGTTGCGCGTTGCCTGGAAGTCACCCTCAGTCATACCGTCATTGATCAGTTTATCCAGCTCATATTGCGCAACACGCGTGGCAAAGTGTGCATCGTTATTTGAGCGCAACGGTCGCAGCCATACCTGGAAAATTTGCTCAGAGCGACCCAAGTTCGCATCCGGCTTAGTCTGGAACATGCCACGCGGGAAATACTCAATGTAGGCATAATCACCATAGTTCATACCTCGCACCTGTCGAATACGCTGGAACAGGTAGGCATTCGAGTTACGGTGCTCACCAAAATAAGAGCGTACTAACCACAGTGCAGTCCAGTCTTTGCTGCTGCGGATGGTATCAATCGGGAAGCCAAAGGAGACCGCTGTTGATTTAGCGCTCTTTTCAATGATGGTCGCGTGACGGCCAGTCAGTGCCGGTGCATCCGGAATAGTCAGGCGAGCTTCCTCACCTTTAGGCAGTTGAGCCAGGTCACTCAGCATACGTGCTTTAAGCTTGTCATCGAGCGCACCTGTGATGCCGACATTCAGTTTGGCCTGTGTAAACTCGCTGCGATAGAAAGCTTTTACATCATCCAGTGTCAGTGCTTCCAGATCCGATAAATCGCCCAGGTTGTAGCTCTCATACGGGTGACCCTGATATAGCTTGTGGTAAAGCACTTCTTTGCCCAGTTCTTCATCGTTAGATGCCTTGAGGCCCGCCTTGATGTTGTCAATCATCTCTTTTTTCAGACGTTTGAAATCATCTTCACGGAAACCCGGATTGAGTAACTGCTCACTGACTAACGCATACCACTGTGCCGCATTGTCTTTGTGCACCCGACCACGTAAAGAAAGCATTTCTTTGTCGATCTGATAGTCGAAACTTCCCGCAATCGGATAGAGTGCTTTTTGAATTTCTTTATACGACTTGCTCTGCGAACCGCCATTAGCAATCATGGCTGCGGTCAGTGCTGCGACGCCTTTTTTCCCTTTCGGATCAGCCGCTGCACCGGTGTAGAACAACAAGTTTACATCCACAAGCGGTGACGCATTGGTGTTGTCCAGTACAGAGAAGTGCTGCTGTTTTGGCTGGCTGAGTTGGGCAACCAGGTTATCAAGCTCAACTTCTTTATCGAATCCTGTCACTTCAGTCAGATCAGACATGGTCACTGTGGTACGACCGCTGTCGACAAAATAACGGTTGGCCACATCGCGAATATCTTCGGCGCTCACTGAATCACTGGTCGCATACAGCGTGTTGATCACTTCCGGATCGCGCTCAAAATGCATGTACTCGGCCAGCATACTGGCAATCGCCTGTGATGAGTCCAGCCCGTTCGCAAAGTTGTATTTAAGGTTAGATTTAAGTGCTGCCAGTTTGTCGCTGTCGACCAGCTCAGTGCGAGCAGTCGCATAAGTACGGTTGATGGCATCACGCACCACGGCCAGGTCACTTTCTTCATTTACCTTCACAAAGACATGCAGCAGACCCGGATCTTTGGTCTCAGCATTGTAAGTAAACATCTGACTGGCAATTTGCTTGTCGACTACCAGCTCTTGATACAGCTCGGAGTTTTCAGAGAAATACAGTTGCGAGATCAGATCCAGTGCCGCGCGATCTTTTTTCTGAGGCTCCCACGCTGTGCCTTTGTATGAGACCAATAGCCAATGGCCCGGCAAACCTTCATAGTGCTCATGCACGTATCTGGCTTGCTGCTGTTTTGGCTCAACCGGAATATCAGCAACGTAATTACCGCGCTGCCAGCCACCCCAGTGTTTTTTAACCATTTTCATGGTTTCCTGCGGATCCACGTCGCCGACAATCACAATCGAGACATATTCCGGCTTATAAAATCGCTCAAAGAAAACTTGTCCGTACGCCATTTGATCGGGCATCGCTTCAATATCTTCGAAGAAGCCCATCGTGGTGTGTTTATAGGTATGCTTATCAAAGGCCTCTTTACGCACAGCACTTAACAGCTTACGAATTGGGCTGGCGTTGTTCTTCAGGTATTCGCCCTTTACCGTTAAGGCTTCGGTGCGGAACTGAGACTCGCTGTAGCTCAGGTTCTGGAAGATATCTGCTTTAATCTCTAAAACCTTATCCAGGTGCTCTTTAGAGAAATTCAGATGGTAGTTAGTATAATCATTGGTAGTGTAAGCGCGGTTATCTACGCCTGAGTTTTTCAGAATGTCAGCGTAAACATCTTGAGGGAACTTCTCCGAGCCCTTAAACATCATATGCTCAAAAAAGTGTGCAAATCCGGTACGGCCCGGTTCAACTTCGTTGCGCGAACCAACAGATACCGGGATCTGTAACGAGACAACATCTGGATAATCAGTTTTCACCACCATGACGCGCAGGCCATTATCCAGCTCTTCCAGAACATAATCCTGCGCAAACACCTTGTTACTTGCCTGGGCCTGAACTTGGCCTGACGTCTGCTCAGTCGATTGCTGAGAGGTTACGCACCCGGTCAGTGCCAGTGACACCGCGAGGCTGGTCGCCAGTAGTTTAAATTTCATATGCTTCCCTTAAATCTGTAGTGATTATTATTTTTGGCCTCGCTCGAGTGAGGCACATCGTTCCCAATTATGCCGCAATCCCGTTTGAATTCATCTTTACGTGCTCATTTTATGTAAAAAAATATGAACTGCATTGGCCCATTCAAAGCTATCGGCAAAACAATGGCTTGCTCCAAAGTCGCAAAATCATATGAAAGAAATTCATGGGCATTGAATTTGTTTCAAGAAAAAAATCTATCTAGACGTCTAAATGGCTGCTATATTAGATCCCAGAAACTGAATTTTTGCCGGAGCCAAAATCATGGCGTTATCACTACAAGAGAAAATCTTAGACCCGAACCAAGGGGTATATTTGATTGGTACGACTCCGCCCAAATCCGGTACGGAGCAAGACAAAGTTGAACGTATTGCCACTAAGCTGCTCGACCGTCTGCACGAAATTGAATACGACGGCGTCATCATTTACGACATTCAGGACGAAAGCAGTCGCACCAATGTGCCCCGCCCTTTTCCGTTTAAAGAAACGGTTGATCCCTGTGAATACAGCCGCCTGGTCAAGTCTTTGTCAAAACTGGACGTGATCACCTATAAAAGTGTCGCACAACGTGACAGCGCTGAATTTAACCAGTGGCTCAGCACCACCAAACAAGAGTTTGGCCTGAATAATTTAGTGCTGGTTGGCTCTCCGTCTTCGCAAGGTAAAATCAATCTACCACTGCCAGAGGCGTATCAGGCGCTGGCCCAGCACGAAGAAAACTTTTTCCTCGGTGGCGTAACTATTGCGGAGCGCCATGCATCAAAACGCAATGAGCACGAGCGACTGATTGAAAAAACCACCCAGGGCTGCGAGTTCTTTATTTCTCAGGCCGTCTATGATGCACAAGCCACCATAGACTTGATCACCAGCTATGCCCGCACCTGTAAACAGCAAGGCATTGCGCCTAAGCGGCTGATCCTGACTTTCACCCCGTGCGGCGGTGAGAAAACCTTGCAATTTATGGAATGGCTGGGCATTTCAGTGCCTGAAGCAACCAAATGGCGCATGCTGGATGCAGACAACACCCTGAGTGAGTCGATCCGCATTTGTCGTGAGAATTTGGATTCAATTCTGCGTAGTTGTGCTCATCTGGATGTTCCGCTGGGACTGAACATAGAAAGCCTGACTAACCGCAAAGAAGAGATCGATGCGTCTATCAACCTCTATCGTCTGCTCAAGGCCACCATGGAGCTGACACTGGCGGAAAAGCAGATCGCTTAATAATACCAATTTCACTTAATATCTGTTCTATTTGAAGGAGCAAATAAGACGCTAACGGCGTTAAAAATTTCTCATTTAGAACAACTAAACAACGAAATTTTTGCCTAGTTATCGACCCTATTTTCTCGCCTCAAAATAGAACACTTAATTAAGCAAATTGGTATAATTTGGAACCAATAAAAAACCGAGCACACTGGCTCGGTTTTTTTATTTTCAGACATCAGGTTATTCGGACTTTTGCTCTCTGCCAAGCAATGCCATGGCCGCTTCTTTGACGTCTTTTTGTTGATACAGCACCTGATAGATTTGCTCCGTGATAGGCATTTCAATGCCAGTACGCTTTGCCAGCAAGTACACTTCTTTGGTGTTACGATACCCTTCAACCACCTGGCCAATACTCTGCATGGCCTCTTCAACGTTTTTACCCTGGCCCAGCGCCAGACCAAAACGTCGGTTACGGGATTGGTTGTCAGTACAAGTCAGGATCAAATCGCCCAGTCCCGCCATCCCCATAAAGGTTTCAGAACGTGCCCCCAGCGACAACCCTAGCCGGCAGAGCTCTGCCAGACCACGGGTGATCAAGGCTGTTCTGGCATTGGCACCAAAGCCAAAACCATCTGACATACCCGCACCAATGGCGATGACGTTTTTCACTGCGCCACCTAACTGGATACCGATAAAGTCGTCATTGCTGTACACCCGGAACGAACGACCACAATGCAGCAGCTTAGCCAGTTCACCTCTGAATGCTTCGCAACGAGATGACACTGAAATTGCGGTAGGTAAGCCGGCGGCCATTTCTTTTGCAAAGGTCGGCCCGGACAAAACCGCCAGCGGAACCTGCTCACCGAGGACGTCCAGTGCTACATCCTGCAGCAACCGGCCAGTATCTGGCTCCAGCCCTTTGGTTGCCCAGGCAACTTTGGTTCCAGGTAACAAGTGTGGCTTAATTGCCTCCAGGGTTTGCGCGAACGCATGGCTGGGCACCACCACCAGGACCAACTGACTAGCCTGGACGGCCTTAGTCAGTGAGGCTTCCAGCTGCAATGAAGCCGGAAAATCAATGTCTGGCAGATAACGGGCATTCTGACGCGAGCTGGCTAACTGCGCGATGGCAGTGCTGTCACGTCCCCAAAGAGTAACCTGGTGACCGTTGCGGGCAAAACAAATAGCAAGGGCGGTGCCATACGACCCCGCCCCTAATACGGTCACAGCTGAATGTGCTGTATTCATCACTTATGCGTCAGCAGCTTGCTCTTGCGCGGCACGTTGCTGCATGTACTGAGCAAATAGCGCGTCAAAGTTAACTGGTGCCAGGTTCAATTGTGGGAAAGTACCACGGTTAACTAGGCCAGATACCGCTTCACGTGCATATGGGAACAGGATGTTCGGGCAGAATGCGCCAAGCATGTGTGCCATTTGTAGCTCTTCCAGTTCACCGATAGAGAAAATACCCGCTTGCTGGATTTCACATAGGAATGCGGTTTCTTCGCCCAATGACGCAGTCACAGTCAGTGCCAGAACAACTTCATATACACCTTCGTCCAGCTTGGCAGAACGCGTGTCCATGTCCAGTTTTACCTCAGGTGTCCACTCTTTCTGGAAGATAGCCGGAGAGTTAGGTGTTTCGAAAGACACGTCTTTGGTATAGATGCGCTGAATGTTAAATTGTGGACCTTGTTGTTCTTCTGCAGCAGCTGCGTTGTTTTGCTCTGTCATTGTTCTTCCTAATTATTCGTCTTTATTTAATGTGGGGCAGCACCACGGGTCGTACCCGGGATGCCAAAAATTACTTCAGTAATGCGTCCAGCTTACCTTGTGCTTCGAGTGCCATCATGTCGTCACAACCACCAATGTGCTGCGCTTTGATGAAAATCTGTGGCACAGTATGACCGCCATTTGCTTTACTGATCATCTCTTCACGCAGCTCGGGTTGCGCGCCGATATCGTACTCGGTATATGTGACACCTTTACTATCCAGCAACGCCTTAGCGCGATGACAGTAAGGACAGTAATCCTTTGTATAAATAACAACTTGGCTCATATTTACTCCTATTTACCCGAGGCGGTTGGCAGGCCGGCTGTTTGCCAGGCACCAAAACCACCCGACAAAACGTATACTTGCTCAAAGCCCGCTTTGTACATATTGCTGGCAATGCCAGAGGCGGTCATGCCGGTGTTACACACCAGTATAATGGGCTTAGTTTTGAACTTTTCAAGTCCTGCGAAATCATTTTGTTTGGCTTTTTCCACATTCATGTGCTCACTGCCCGCGATACGCGAACCGTTAAACTCCTTCACTGCACGCATGTCAAACACCTGACCTTCCTGACGGTTCACCAGGATAGTGAGCTGTTGTGGATTGATCTGACGGATTTTAGAAAACATGCCTTTCAACCAGCTAGAGACCAACATAGCTGCTAAAACCAGCCAGATGATGCTGAGAATGGGGTTTCTGCCTAAAAACTCGATGTATTGTTCCATATTGTTCTTACCAACCGGGGAAAATGAAATTGCTCGCGAGTATACTTTCTTACGGGCGCTGGTACAAACATCTGTGACGTAATCGATAAGCACACTGGCACAGCCCAACCCCCCACAGCACTTGGCAAAGCGGAGTGCCCCCATAGGTAATGGCTCATGTGAATTTTAAAGTGGTTGAGGATAAATCACGCCCAGAGGGCTGAAAATTCATATAAAACAGGGTATCCTATGGCCAGATTTCGTGCACGTTTCAGGAGCCCAAATGACTGTGAAGAAAAAACCTCTGGTATTAATGATCCTAGATGGCTGGGGATACCGCGAAGATGCTGAGAGCAATGCTATTTTGGCAGCTAACACGCCGGTATTAGATGAACTATGGCAAACACGTCCGCGTACGCTGATCTCTGGTTCAGGCCTGGATGTGGGGTTACCAGACGGTCAGATGGGCAACTCAGAAGTCGGCCACGTTAACCTCGGTGCCGGTCGTATCGTCTATCAGGACTTTACCCGCATTACCAAAGCCATTGATGATGGTGAGTTTGAGCATAACCCCGCACTGGTCGACAACATCGACAAAGCCGTTGCAGCCGGCAAAGCGGTTCACCTGATGGGACTACTGAGCCCGGGCGGTGTACACAGTCACGAAGATCACATTGTTGCTGCCATCGAGCTGGCAGCCAAGCGCGGTGCCAAAGCGGTTTACTTCCACGCCTTTTTAGACGGCCGTGATACCCCTCCTCGCAGTGCACAGGCTTCAATTGAACGTATTGAAACACTCTTCACCAAGCTGGGCTGTGGTCGTCTGGCCTCAATTGTCGGTCGTTACTATGCCATGGACCGCGATAACCGCTGGGAGCGTGTTGAAGCCGCTTATAACCTGATGGTCTGTGGCCAGGCTGAACACCGTTTTGCCGATGGTGTCAGTGCTCTGAACGCCGCTTATGAGCGCGATGAAAACGACGAATTCGTTAACGCCACTGTGATTGCCGCTGAAGACCAGGAAGCAGCCACCATCAACGATGGCGATACGCTGATCTTCCTCAACTTCCGTGCTGACCGTGCCCGTCAAATGAGCCGTGCTTTTGTGGATGCCGACTTTGATGGCTTCAACAAACAAAAAGCACCGGTACTGAGTGGTTTTGTGATGATGACAGAGTACGCTGCCGACATTCATGCCCCTATCGCCTTTGCGCCGGAGAAGCTTACCAATGTATTGGGCGAATGGTTAGCAAAACACAATAAGACCCAGCTACGCATTTCTGAAACTGAAAAATATGCCCACGTGACTTTCTTCTTCAGTGGCGGTCGTGAAGACCTCTTTGAAGGCGAAAAGCGCGAGCTGATCCCATCACCACAAGTTGCTACGTATGACTTACAACCTGAGATGAACTCGGCCTTACTGACCGACACACTCATTAACGCCATTCACAGTGGCGAGCACGACGTGATCATCTGTAACTACCCGAATGGCGACATGGTCGGTCACTCCGGCGTATTCGACGCTGCCGTGAAAGCTTGTGAAGCCGTCGATGCCTGTATTGGCCGCGTTGTTGCTGCACTGGAAGAAGTTGGTGGTGAAGCACTGATCACAGCCGATCACGGGAATGCCGAGCAAATGGTCAACAGCAAAACGGGCCAGGCCCACACGGCGCACACCAGCGAGCCTGTTCCATTCATCTATATTGGCCGTGACGCACAACCACAAACCGGCAAAACCCTCAGCGATGTGGCACCGACCATGTTACATCTGCTGGGTATGGCGCAACCAGAGGAAATGACAGGGTCTCCCGTCATGCTGCTGAAGTAATTTATGCGCCATACGCTTGCTGTACTCTCGGTCTGTTTGCTGCCCATACTCGGGCAGGCAAATGAAACCCGCACCAAAGCCGATCTGGCTGCGGTGCAGGCTGAGCTCAAAAAGAGTCAGGCCGCCTATCAACAGCAACAAGCCAGCTTTAGTGCACTCAAAAGCACCCTGCAATCCTTTGAACTGGAGATCGCCAAAAGTGCCAAAGCACTGGCATTCACCGAGCAGGGGATCAGCGAAAACAAACAACAGCAATACACGCTACAACGCGAAGCTGAGCAGCTTGAGCTGCAAAAAAAGCGCTTACAACGGCTGCTCGCCGCACAGCTCAAAAGTGCCTATGTCACAGGCAGTCACGATTACTCAAAAATGCTGCTAAACCAGCAACATGCCGCGGCGTTAGAACGCACCATCAGCTACTACGATTACTTTAACCAGGCGCGTATCGCGCAGCTCGAAGCCCTCAAATCGGTGTTTGCCAAACTGGCAGAAAACCGTGCCCAACTAGAGCGTAAAAAGAAACAGCTGCTTGCATTACAGGATCAGCAAACCGCCCGTCGGGACGAATTAATGTTGGCGCAAAACGCCCGCAAAACCCACCTGAATAAACTTAACGACAAGCTTAGTCAGGCAAAAGCGGCTATTGCCTACCTTGAAGAAAACGAGCAAACCTTAATTTCCACCCTCGAAACCTTAGCCTCAGAGCAGGCCAGTAGCCCCGAACAATATGTGGCGCAACTGCAAGGGTTACAAAGGTTAAAGGGCAAACTTGCCTGGCCTCTCGATGGCCGTCTGAAACACAGGTTTGGTCAGCGTAAACATGTGGGTATGAACTGGAAAGGCGTCGTGATCCGAGGCAGCAATGGCACACCGGTTAATAGTGTTGCACCGGGTCAGGTGGTCTATGCCGATTGGTTGAACGGTTTTGGCTGGGTCATCGTATTGGATCATGGGGAAGGCTTTATGAGCCTGTACGGTCATGCCCAAACCCTGCTTAAAGACGTTGGCGATCAGGTCATGCCAGGCGAGCCCATCGCCCTGGTGGGGCAAAGCGGCGGACAAACCGATCCTGGTCTATACTTCGAAATACGGCATAAGGGAAGCGCTGTTGATCCAGTAAAATGGTGCAGATCCAGTTAACTGACTAACCGATGCTGCCCCCCAGTGAGGAGCAGCATATGATGACTCCATGTGTTCAACCTGATAACAATCGCCTCTGGCATTGGCTATTTGCATTCAGCCTGATGCTCAGTTTGCTATGTTTGCCACTCAGTGCCAAACAACTATCCAGCGAACAAATCGACGAAATTCTCTATCATATACACACCTATTATGTGGAAGATCTGCCACTCAGCCATGTCAAAAAAGACAACTTTAGTGAATTACTCACCCAACTTGACGATTATTCTAAGTTCCTTGACGAACACGAACTCGAAGCCTTATTCAGCGCAGCCAATGGCCGTTACACCGGACTGGGTATTGAGGTAGAAGAAGTCGAAGATGGCGTGGTTATTGTCGATACGCTGCCAGGCTCTCCGGCAGAGGCCGCAGGTATTGAGGGCGGTGACAAGTTGTTAGCCATCAACACCCACGATGTGAAGCGCAAATCCATTGCCGAAGTTTCGAAGCTACTGCGAGAAGCCCAATTTTCAACTATACAACTCACTGTAGAGCGCGCCAACACTGAAGTTACATTGGCACTCAGACGCCAGGAGATCACCCTGCGTAGTGTCTCCAGCCAGCTTTTACCCGGCGGTATCGGTTATGTGTTGCTGAGCAGCTTCAATAATCACAGTTACCACGACATTGCCCGCCATATCAGTATGCTCAATAGCCACCTGGGGGAACCACTCAAGGGCCTGATCATCGACTTGAGAGATAATCCCGGCGGCACACTCAATAGTGCTGTGGCCATCTCAGATTTGTTTTTGCAAAGCGGCACCATCGTGAGTACTCGAGGACGCTTTTATGATGCCAATCAACGTTTTTTTGCCGCTCAGGGCGATATACTCAATGGTGCCCCGATGTTAGTGCTGATCAATGAGCAATCCGCTTCAGCAGCCGAAATACTGGCTGGCGCATTGCAAGATAATAGCCGGGCATTGATCCTGGGCAACCGCTCGTACGGCAAAGGGTCAGTTCAGTCTTTGATCCCCATAGGTAATGGTACTACGGCACTGAAACTAACCACAGCCCGTTATTTCACTCCCTCAGGCCAATCTATCGAAGGAACCGGGATCCAACCGGACGTAATTTTTAGTAAACAAGTACTTTTAGAACTGGACAAAGACGCTATAATGGCTGGTGAAAAAAAGGTCAGACTGACCTTTGTTGCCAACCTAGATAAACATTGGCAAGAAGCGGAACAGCTATTACAAAACCATAATTTACAACAATAATTCAGGATAGTGCGCTTACTTATAACAGGCTTTTTGGTGCTTTTTCTCTGCGCGGCACCAAGCTATGGCAACCAGATTGCCATCGTCATCGACGACATTGGATATCACGAACGTGACTTAGAACTGCTGGATCTGCCCGGCCAATTGAGCTACGCCATTTTACCACACACCCCGTTTTCACAGCGCTTTGCCTATCAGGCCAGTCATAAGCGCCGCGAGTTGCTGTTGCACATTCCGATGCAGGCGCTGGAAGACAAAGCCCTTGGGCCAGGTGGCCTGACACTGGACATGCGCAAATGGCAGCTGCAAACCACGCTTGGCCATGCGCTGGCAACCTTGCCTCAGGTCAAAGGCGTCAATAATCATATGGGCTCAGCGCTCACCCAATCTGTCGAGCCAATGAAGTGGACCATGGAGCTACTCAAAAAGCGCGGGCTGTACTTTCTTGACAGCCGCACCACAGAACTGAGTCAGGCCCAGAATGTGGCCAATTTGTATGGTGTTGCCAATGTCGCCCGCCATGTCTTTTTAGATAACCAGACACAGCCAGATGCGCTGCGTCGCCAATTTGAAGAACTAAAATCACTCGCCCGCCAGCAAGGCTATGCCATCGGCATTGCACACCCCTACCCACAAACCCGACTCTTTCTTGCCGAAGCACTGAGCGAATTGGCAAACGAGGGCATCGAACTGGTTCCTTTGTCACACCTGGTTGAACAAAAGTACATCCAGCTGGCTGCGGTAAAACGTAGTCCACTCACCTCAGACTAAGGCTAAGGCTAAGGCTAAGGCTAAGGCTAAGGCTAAGGCTAAGGCTAAGGCTAAGGCTAAGGCTCATCAGCATAAATACACCACCCACCTCCGTGATCAAAGCGGCCATTCATAGGGGTTTCAAGCACCCTATTTTGAGATTCGGCCTGGAGACAAATTGGTAAATTCTTGTGACATCTGTACAAATCTAAGCGTCTTGACGAAAACCGAAGCCGGGCTTTCCTCAGCGGGATAAATGCGCCTTAATTGAGTGCATTGGCAGAAAAATTTGATCTGGGACCATTCACTGATGCTTGGTGTCGGCTAGACTTAACTCAAACAGCATGCTCGCTTAAGGAAGTACTATGTTAACCACAGTTGCCGATTTAATGACGCCAGATCCACTGGCGGTTAGTGAAACTAATACCCTCAACGATGCCCATAACCTAATGCGTGAAAAGAACATTCGTCATATCCCAGTCATAGATGACCATGGCATGCTGGTCGGTATGCTGACACAGAAGATCATGATTGCCAAAGTGATGGGGATCATTGCCACCTACGGCACCAATGCATTGGAGCGCAAAGAAAAACAACAGCAAGTTGCTGAAGTGATGGCCACCGACTTTGCCAGTGTCCAGCCACAGCAGAGCTTACAGGAAGTGGTGCGGTTTTTTGTTGATAACCGTCATGGCTGCATGCCAGTCACAGACGACAATGGCAAATTGTTAGGTATTCTAACCTCATCGGACTTTGTCCGTCTGGCCGCCGCCTTATTGTCATAAAAAAAGCCCCTGCTGGGGCTTTTTCTTTGCATTTCAGACCTATCAGGCTTTAGCTTGCAGGGTACGTGCTACCGTGCGCATGCCTAACGTTGTTGCGCCCGATGCCCATTGCGATCCCGCAGTGTTCTGGAACGATGCAGCCAGGTCGATATGCACCCAGCCCTGGCCTTCATTGGGCACAAAGCGAGACAAGAAGCCCGCTGCATTAGATGCACCACCGAAGCCACCGCCTTTTTGTGCACGGCTGTTCGCTGTGTCAGCGTACGCCGACGGGCAGTTGTTCTGGTGCCATTTTTCCAGTGGCAACGGCCAGGCCGCCTCAAACTCTTCGTGAGCAAACTGTTGTACTTCGCTCACTAATTCTTTGTCCAGGCCAAACAGAGCATTGTATTCCTGACCAACCGCAACCAGGGCTGCGCCCGTCAGGGTGGCTGCGTCAATAATCAATGGCGCACCGGTTTCGCCTGCGGCCATCAGACCGTCAGCCAGTACCAGACGACCTTCCGCATCCGTGTTCACAATTTCAACTGTAGTGCCGTTTTTATACGTCAGGATGTCTCCCAGCTTATAAGCATGACCTGAAATTAAGTTTTCCGCACAGCATAAAAACAGCTTGATGCGTTTGTCTATGCCACGCTGAATAGCAATGGCCAGGCCTGCCGTCACCGTCGCCGCGCCGCCCATGTCACATTTCATGGTTAGCATGCCTTCGCTTGGTTTAATGGAATAACCGCCTGAATCAAAGGTGATACCTTTGCCCACCAACGCTGCCGCAACCGGGGCGTCTTCATCGCCTGTTGGGTTAAAGTCCAGCTCCAGTAATACCGGAGGACGCTCACTGCCCCGGCCCACTTCATGGATCCCGATCCACTGATGTTCAAGCAGGGCGTTCCCTTTAATGATTTGATAGCTGACATGCTCGGGGGCCAGTGACTGAATAAATTCAGCCGCTTTACCTGCCAGGCTTTCCGGATAAATGTCTTCAGCCGTGCCATTGATCATCTGACGGGTCCAGGTTGCAGCCGTTTTCAGTGCCTGTAATTCAGTGAGGTCAGACTGTGCGTTATCACAGAAGGTAACACCATCCAGTTGCTTCGGGCTTACAAACCCCTGATAAAATGCCCACTGAGATTCAGTGCACCAGGCATCCCCCTGTAACTCAACTGCCAGGATCCCTTGTTGTGCCACGCTGCGACCCGCTTTTTGAATGGTCTTCAGTGTCTCGTGTTCGCTCAGGTGCACCAGTGCGCCCTCCTGATCGTACGATAAAGTCGCATTGCCACCCCAGTGTGCAGCCGGGGCCTGATCCGTCAGTCGAACAATAAATTTGTCAGCCATATATGATTTCACTCTTGCGCTTATTAGTTACTTGCAGTGTACACTAGCGGGCAAAATGCCCCAAATGAATGCGATTAATCTATGAAGTTTCACGTCCCACTGGCAAAAGCCACCTTACTAAAACGCTATAAGCGCTTTTTGGTTGACTTGCGCAACGATACACAAGAAGAGTTCACCGTTCATTGCGCTAATACAGGCAAAATGACAGGATGTGCTGACCCCGGCTTTGGTGCCTACTACTCAACCAGTGACAACCCGAAACGCAAATATCCACACTCGTTAGAACTGACCGAAAATCAAGATGGTGACCTGATCTGCGTGAATACAGCAGTGGCCAACAAGGTTGCCATAGAAGCGCTTGAACAGGACCGCATTCCCGAACTAAGAGGCTACCAGACACGACGCAGCGAAGTGAAATACGGCACAGAGAATAGCCGCATCGACATCTTACTTCAGGATCAGGACAAGCCTGACTGTTACATAGAAGTGAAATCTGTCACTCTACTCGAACAGGAGCAAGGCTATTTTCCGGATGCCCAGACCACCCGAGGCCAAAAACATCTGCGCGAACTGATCCAGACTCGCCAGCAAGGCATGCGCGCCGTGCTGCTGTTTGTTGTCATGCACAACGGTATCAATCAGGTCAAACCAGCTGCCCATATCGACAGCAAGTACGCCGCACTGATTGAGGAAGCGCTGACACATGGGGTGGAGATCTATGCCTACCGGGCCGAAGTCTCAACCCAGGAAATCATACTCACCAAGGCACTTCCCTTTGCTGAGCGCTAAACTAGCATGATATACAACAGTGATCTTACGGCATAAAAAGTGCAGTATAATGAGTATTAAGCTTGAAAGTAGAAAATTTGCCTCCATATAGCTGCAAATGTCAGTGTGACCCCCGTCCGTCGCGACTTTGTGATTCCGATCATACCTTCAAACCGGGAGTGGTCTAACAAGCAAAAAGTGTTTGCCAAGGGGTAAAGATTTTGCTATCTATAGCCGCCGGCGTTAGCTGGGGTTGTTTATTAAGGATTTAGGAGAATGCTATGCCAGACCAGAAAAAACTAGGGTTGTTGGCTCAAGCCGGTTTAGAACCTTATCAGGAAAAGCCGGGTGAAGAATATATGAATGACGCACAGCGTGCGCATTTCAAAAAATTACTGGAAGCGTGGCGTAGCGATCTTCGTAACGAAGTTGACCGCACTAAGAGCCACATGCAAGATGAAGCGGCAAACTTCCCTGATCCAGTCGATCGTGCAGCACAGGAAGAAGAGTTTTCTTTGGAACTGCGTACCCGCGACCGTGAGCGTAAGCTAATCAAGAAAATTGAAAAAACACTACAACTTATCGAAGACGACGATTTCGGTTATTGTGACTCATGTGGCATTGAAATTGGTATTCGCCGCCTTGAGGCCCGTCCAACAGCGGACCTATGTGTAGACTGTAAATCAATCGCTGAAATAAAAGAAAAACAACAAGGCCGGGGCTAACACACGTTCGTCTTAGCTATGCTACCCCAGTTTAATAGCGATTATCTGTCCGGGAGCTATCGAGGTCGATTTGCTCCCTCTCCCTCCGGTGCACTCCATTTCGGCTCTTTGATAGCCGCACTTGCCAGTTATCTCGATGCCAAAATCAATCACGGTCAGTGGTTGGTTCGCATGGAAGACATAGACACTCCCAGAGTGGTTGCAGGTGCCGCCGATGAGATTCTCAGAACTTTGGATGCCTATGGTCTGCATTGGGATGGCGAAGTGGTTTATCAAAGCCAGCGCCACGACTTATATCAGGATGTACTGGCGCAGCTAAGTGCCGCAGATCTGATCTACCCTTGCAGCTGCACCCGCAAAGCGCTCAAGCAACGCGGTGGCATTTATGATAACCATTGCCGGGCTCGACAGCTTTCGCCTGAAGGTAACGCGCTGCGACTTACTCAAACTCAACCCGTTTATTCATTCACCGATCTGCTTCAGGGTGAGGTGCAACTGAGCAACGCTCTGGCTGAAGAAGACTATATCGTAAAACGCCGTGACGACCTGTTTGCTTACCAGTTAGTCGTGGTCGTTGATGACATTGACCAGCAAATTACCCGCATTGTGCGCGGTGCCGATCTGTTGGAGCCCACCGCACGCCAGATCAGCTTGTTCACACAGCTTGTTGGCGACGCACCAGACTATGCCCATGTCTCGCTTGCAGTGGCACAGCCCGGCTTTAAATTGTCCAAGCAAAACCATGCACCCGCTATCGACAATACCAGGCCGCAGCCTGCTTTGTGTGCCGCACTGCGCTTTCTGGGCTTACCTGTTCCAGACGAATTGCAACACGACTCAGTACCTACCATTCTGCGCTGGGCCGAACAGCAATTTACCTTGCAAGCTTTACCGCGTCATCGTGAGATCCAGGTTTCCTTGTTAAACGATGGACACTATGACTTTACCCGGTTGACCGCCTGAGTCCACAGCCACCTATCCCCCAGGTCCTGGCACTCAATCTCATGTTGGATTTTTAATCATGAATCCACGTCCGCTCCTTCAATTTGACCCCATTTGAGTATATGATAGCGGGCCTCGTTAATTCGCCTACACTATACAAACTAAAACAAGTTCTATGGCCGTATGGTGAGTGTGTATGCATTATTGCACGCAATATTGATTGTTCAGGGTCGTTAGGAGAGTCGTTATTATTTCCAAAATTATTAAGCTTTGCCGCCAGATAGTTAAAGGCAAAGATCCGGTAGGAACCGTGACATGCAGCGCTACACCTGTGTTGATACCACGCAGTGAGCATGCAATCTCGCGCAAACAATTTAGCCCCAATGCAATCAAAGTGCTGTATCGACTTAAAGATGGCGGCTATGACGCCTATCTGGTCGGTGGTTGTATTCGTGATATTTTGTTAGGGATTGAGCCGAAAGATTTCGACGTAGTTACCAACGCCACACCTGAACAAGTCAAAAAGCTATTTCGTAACTGTCGTTTAATCGGCCGCCGCTTTCGCCTTGCGCACATCGTTTTCGGTCGGGAAATTATTGAAGTGGCCACCATGCGCGGCCACCATCAGGCACAGGACAATCCGGACCCGACCAGTCAGTCGAGCGACCAGGGTCAGCTGCTGCGCGATAATGTGTATGGCACCATTGAGGAAGATGCACAGCGCCGCGACTTTTCAATTAATGCACTTTATTATTCTATTAACGACTTTAGCATCCGAGATTTTGCCGGTGGTATTGCGGCCATTGAGCACCGTAAAATAGAGCTCATCGGCGACCCTGAAACCCGTTATCGCGAAGATCCGGTTCGTATGTTACGCGCGGTGCGTTTTGCCACAAAGCTGGATATGAGCATTGCCGGGCCAACTGAAGCGCCGATTGCTGAACTGGCCCCGTTGCTTGGTAACATTCCACCAGCCCGCTTGTTTGAAGAAACTCTGAAACTCTTTTTAGGTGGCAAGGCCGAAGCTAACTTCCTGATGCTCAGAAAATACGGTCTGTTTAAACAGCTATTTCCGGCCGTGGACGCCATTTTGGATAACGCGGACAGTGAATTTGAAATTACCTTTATCCAGAAAATGTTTGCCAATACGGACGATCGCATCAACGCAGATAAAAAGGTCACTCCGGCCTTTATCTATGCAGCCCTGTTATGGTTCCCACTGCGCGATCGTTGCAACACGCTGATAGCAGAAGGCATGAACGAGTATGATGCCTTTATGCAGGCAATCAGTCAGGTTCTGGCCGAGAATGCGCGTCATATTGCCGTGCCCAAGCGCTTTACACTGGGTGCACGAGACATCTGGCACATTCAGCAGCGCCTGGATAAACGCGGTGGCCAACGCGCTATCGTCTCAGCCTGCAACCCAGATTCAAAGCAGGATATGATTTCCTGCTGCTACGAGTTGAAAGTGGCGAAACAGAGCAGCAAGAGCTGGCACAGTGGTGGACTGACTATTTACAACAAGACGTGTCTGGACAAAAAGAGATGGTAAAAGCCCTGGGTCAACGCTCAGGTGGCTCAGAAAGACGCAGACGCCGTCCTAGAAACAAACCGCGCAGAAAGCCTAATCCCGAATCATGAACACCGTTTATATTGGACTGGGGGCGAACCTTAACGCCCCTGAGGCACAGCTACGTAATGCGCTGGATGCCCTGAACACATCGCCTGTACTGACGCTCGCGCAGGTCTCCAGCTTTTATGCCTCAAAACCTATGGGTCCGCAGGACAACCCGACTATGTGAACGCCGTTGCCAAACTTATCACGGATCTACCCGCCATTGAGGTACTCGATTTGCTGCAGCAGATTGAGCAGCAACATGGCCGGGTACGCAAGGCCGAACGTTGGGGTCCACGTACCTTAGACTTAGATATTCTGCTATACAACGATGCACAGATAGCAACGCAAAGACTGATCGTGCCACATTATGGCTTATGTGAACGTGAATTTGTGGTCTTTCCATTATTGGAGATAGCACCCGAACTCATTTTACCTACAGGCCAGGCACTGGCGGACATCGCCACAAGGTTACCACGTAACGGGCTGACACCCATTAGTCAGTATCCTGTTGCAGCGTCGCTTGCATAGCACGACTTGAGGGCCACAGTGCGCTCAGCATCGAATTGATCACAAAGGGGGAAATATGGCTAAAGTAACCGTTTCAACATTGGCCAAGAAAAAACGTGAAGGAACAAAAATCACCGCACTGACGGCATACGATGCCAGCTTTGCTAAGCTGTTTTACGACAACGGCGTTGACATTATTCTGGTCGGCGATTCATTAGGTATGGTACTGCAAGGCGGCGAAGATACGCTGGCTGTGACCACTGCTGATATCGCCTATCATACGCGCTGTGTCCGAGCTGGTAGCAAAGAGCTATTTGTGATCGCAGATATGCCCTTTATGAGCTACGCTAACCCGGCACAAGCGTGCGAAAACGCGGCGACGTTAATGCGTTCAGGCGCAAATATGGTCAAACTGGAAGGCGGTGAATGGCTGCTGGACTCTATTCGTTTACTCACCCAGCAAGGCATCCCTGTGTGTGGGCATTTAGGTCTAACGCCACAGTCCGTGAATGTCTTTGGCGGCTTTAAAATTCAGGGCCGGGAAGACGCGCAGGCGGAGAAAATGGTTGCTGATGCCATTGCATTAGAAAATGCTGGTGCACAACTACTCGTTGTTGAATGCATCCCTTCTGCACTGGCAAAACGCATCAGTGAAGCGCTGAGTATTCCGGTCATTGGTATCGGAGCGGGCAAAGACACCGACGGCCAAATCCTGGTTATGCACGACCTGGTCGGTATCTCTGCAGGCTATATTCCTAAGTTTTCAAAAAACTTCCTCGCCGAGACGGGCAACATGCCTGAGGCGGTCGAAAAGTTTTGCGCCGATGTGAAGAGCGGAGCATTCCCCTCTCAGGAACACGAGTTTAACTAATGCAATCAATTACAGAAATAAAATCTCTGCGTAGCCAAATCAAAGCCTGGCGACAGCAGGGGCAAAGCATCGCCTTTGTACCCACCATGGGCAATCTGCATCAAGGACACTTTTCACTGGTTGAGAAGGCTAAAACCCTGGCAGACAAAGTGGTAGTCAGTATTTTTGTCAATCCAATGCAATTTGGTGCCAACGAAGATCTGGACAAGTATCCACGGACACTCACTCAGGACAAACAAGGCTTAGCAGAACTAGACACTGACATTGTCTTCACCCCCAGCGTTGATGCCATCTATCCAAATGGGCTCGACACACAGAGCTATGTCGATGTCCCAGGTGTATCAGAGGGCTATTGCGGCGCAGTCGCAGCGGCCACTTCAGAGGCGTTGCAACAGTCGTCACTAAGTTATTCAACCTGGTACAACCTGACTTCGCCTGTTTTGGTGAAAAAGACTATCAGCAACTTCAGGTTATCAAGACCATGGTACGCGACTTGTCGATGCCTATTGAAATTATTGGCGTGCCGACTCAGCGGGAAATTTCCGGGCTGGCAATGAGTTCACGCAATGGCTATTTGTCTGAACAAGAAAAAGATACCGCGAAGCAACTGTATCAGGTACTGAGTGAGACAGCACTGCAACTTCAACAAGGCGTGCGCGATTATGCAACGCTGGAGCAAACAGCAAAGTCTGTACTTGAAGCTGCCGGACTTCAACCTGATTACTTCTCTATAGCACAAAGACAGAGCCTAAAACCTGCTACACTGGAAGACGGTGAGTTTGTCATTTTGGCTGCGGCTTACCTCGGCCAGGTGAGACTAATCGACAATATCCAGGTCCTCACCGACGCATAACAATGTATAGGATCCCTGAGTTCTCGGCGCACAGCGCTGTGGGATCCTAATTTAAATTACTCTCTTGCAGGACTGTCTCATGAAATCACAGATATCGATTATCGCCTTGCTATTGGCAGGCTGTAGCAATACCAATTCCCCCGAACTGAACCAGTGCGCACAACAAAACTATCAATGTGAACAAAGCTGCGAGCAACGTGCCAACCCTCAATCAATGGCCATGCAGGTGTGTAGCGATGGATGTATTGAGTCGTTTAACCAATGTAAGGCACAGGCTGAGCAGCTCACTCAGCAGCAGCGTAATAGCACCTTGTATTAAAAACTATTGCAGGCAAAAATTGGACATAATACCAATTTCACTTAATACCTGGTCTATTTGAAGGAGCAACTAGGACGCTAACAGCGTTAAAAATTTCTCATTTAGAACCTTATACCTTAGACATAGGTTCACAAATTTTTGCCTCGCCTATAGGGATGTAGGTGCCTCAGCGATAGCAGGACGCGGGAGCGGTGCTATCGACCCTATTTTTTCGCCTCAAAATAGCTCACTTAATTAAGCAAATTGGTATAAAAAAACCGCTCTTAGAGCGGTTTTTTCTTTCCGTGCAAAGCTTATAGCAGGCCTAGCTTCTTAAGCTCTTTGCTTGCAAGCTGGCTTGAAAGTGGTACATAACCATCTTTCTCTACAATCTTCTGACCTTCTTTTGACAGCACCATTTTCAGGAACTCAGCTTCAATTGGAGAAAGCGGCTTGTTCGGGTGCTTATTCACGTAAAGGTATAGGAAACGAGACAGCGGGTACTTACCCTTAGCAACATTGTCTAGCGTCGCATCAACAAAGTTGTCGCCTTTTTTCGACAGCGGTACAGTACGTACACCAGATGTCTTATAACCAATGCCTGAGTAGCCAATTGCATTCACTGATGAAGAGATTGACTGAACCACTGAGGCTGAACCTGGCTGTTCGTTTACGTTGTTACGGAAGTCACCTTTACACAGGGCTTTTTTCTTAAAGTAACCGTAAGTACCTGATACTGAGTTACGACCATACAACTGAATGTCTTTGCTACCCCAGTCACCAGACAGACCTAAGTCGCTCCAGCGCTCAACTTGCTCAGAAGCACCACACTTACGCGTTGATGAGAAAATAGCATCAACCTGGTCGATACGCAGGCCCTGAATTGGGTTATCTTTGTGTACAAATACTGCCAATGCATCGATAGCAACACGAACTTCAGTCGGCTTATAACCATAACGCTTTTCAAACGCTTCGATTTCTTTCGACTTCATCTTACGGCTCATTGGACCAAAGTTGGCTGTCGCTTCTGTCAAAGCCGGTGGCGCAGTAGAAGAACCTGCAGCCTGAATTTGAATGTTCACGTTAGGGTAAATACGTTTGTACTCTTCAGCCCAAAAGGTCATCATGTTAGCCAGTGTGTCGGAACCCACAGATGAAAAGTTACCTGAGATACCGCTGGTTTTGTTGTACTCAGGTAGATTCTTATCAAGTGCAGAGGCTTGAGCAGATACCAGTGTTGTTACAGCCACACCCATTGCGGCAACTAAGCTTTTAAATTTCATTGGGGTCACTCCAAATGTTCTTCCCATTTAATTTCTGAGCACATTGTGCAGAAAACAAATGACAATAAAATTACTCTCAAATGACACTTTTATGACTTTCGGTATTTGTCATAAAAATGCGTTTTTCTTTTTCAAAGGCAAATGAGAATCGCGATCCTTTGCCCAGTGTACTGTCAATTTCCAGGTGTGAGTCATGACGTGACAAAACGTGTTTAGTGATAGCCAGACCCAGCCCTGAGCCACCAGTTTTGCGGCTACGCGCCTTGTCCACACGGTAGAAACGCTCAGTGAGCCGGTTTATGTGCTCAGGCGCAATCCCATCACCATTATCAATGACAGAAAAGCGGGCACGATCTGATTCCAGGAACCAGTTCACAGTGATTTTTCCACCCGGCTTAGTGTAATGAATGGCATTGAATACCAGATTAGAAAAGGCGCTACGCAGCTCATCAACACACCCTTTAATATCCAGCGACTGATCAACGTTAAACTCAATCTCATGATGTTTGTCCTGATTCAACGAATTGGCTTCAGTCTGGATCAGAGCCAGCATAGCAGGTACATTCACCGCTTTATCATTGTCCTGGTTACGTTGCCCTTCAATGCGGGATAAAGAGAGCAATTGATTCACCAAACTGTCCATCCGTTTGCACTGCTCTATCATAGTGTGGTGCGCTTTGTTCCACATTGCAGGCGGCGGCATGTTATCGCCTTCCATCATCTCCAGATAACCCGTCACCACCGTTAGTGGTGTACGCAGTTCATGAGAAACATTAGCGACAAAGTCTTTACGCATCTGCTCCAGCTGTTTTAGCCTGGAGATGTCACGTACCACCATCATTAACTGCTCTGCGTAGGGCATAACCCGAAATTCTAATACGCGCTCTCCACCATGCCCCGATTCCATCTCCAGAGGATCATGAAAATCATGAGCCTGCATATATTTGACGAATTTAGGATCGCGGATCAGATTATCCAGGCGTTGCCCATGATCAGTCGGCCATTGCAGACCCAGCACTTTAAGAGCAAGCTGGTTACACCAGACAATACTGAGATCCTGTTGCATTACAATCACGGCATCAGGTACCGCTTCGGCACCTTCGCGAAAGCGTCGGATCAATTCAGCCAGCTCATTGCGTTTTTTGCGGTTGCGGTGCTGTAGTTGGTAAATCCCTTCAAAGATCTGCTCCCAGGCGCCCGATCCTTCTGGTGGATTAAAACTGCGCTGATTGATCAGCCAGTCACTCAGTCGATACAATTGTTGATAATGCCAGATCAATAGCACCATGGCACCGATAAAGAGTAAAACAAACGGTGCGCCTAATAAGATCCCAATCAGGGTTAATGGCAGGAAATACAAAAACAGGCGTTTCAATAACGCCTGTTTATCAATCACCCTATACATACAAAATGATCCTAAAGAAAATGCGCCACGGTTAGCCTACCATAGCGCCAGGTGCTTTACAGCTTACTTGAGAAGCGATAACCAGCACCGCGTACGGTTTGTACCAGGCGATCATGGCCCAATGGTGCAATCGCTTTGCGTAAGCGACGGATATGAACATCCACTGTACGATCTTCAACATACACATTAGTGCCCCAAACGTGATCCAGCAACTGTTCACGGCTATAAACACGCTCCGGGTGCGTCATAAAGAAATGCAGTAATCTGAATTCAGTAGGCCCCATTTCCAGCTCATTACCAGCAGAGGTTACTCGGTGTGATATTGGATCCAGACGTAACCCGTGCACTTCAATGGCCTCTTCCAGTGAAGTGGGAGAAACCCGGCGCATCACTGCCTTGATACGTGCCATTAATTCTTTTGGAGAGAAAGGTTTAGTAACGTAGTCGTCTGCACCCACTTCCAATCCTTTGACCTTATCTTCTTCTTCCCCACGTGCTGTTAGCATGATAATCGGGATTTGTCTGGTGTATTCGCTTTGTTTAAACTTTTTGGCAATCTGAATACCGCTGCCTCCTGGCAACATCCAGTCCAATAACACCATATCAGGATAAGGCTCAACCATAGCTGCAATTGCAGAATCATAGTCTTCAGCTTCAATGGCTTGAAAACCATTTTGTTCCAACACAAACACCAACATTTCTCTGATCGGTGCTTCGTCATCAACTACCAGTACTTTACGTGACATTCCCATTTATCTCTTACGTTACCGAAGTGGGTTTCATTATTATGACTAAGTATGACAGTTTTATGAAATACCAAGTGATAAAAGATGACAATTGGGAAAAAAATAGGGCCAAACAAATACAAAGCTATAATACTGAAAAAACGTAAGTTTCACCTGGCTACCAGCTTGCTTTAACCAACAAGTGGGTTAAATCTTTGTTTAGTCAGGTTTGTTTTGTCGCTTGACGCGCACACAAAGTAAAGCAAACCCTGTAAACGTCACGTAACGCTAGACATACGGGCCATTTAAGTTCATTTACAAAGCCATTCTTTGACATGATGCTCAGCCCTTAAACAGAGTACTCAGACCGAGTTATAACGGTACCTTAATATAGCTGTATTTGGGTTACAGGGTTTATTTCGCCCTATGGACTGTGCAATGTTACACCGCCATTAAGTGTAACACTGCCTAATGCAAGCCCAATCAAATATCACGCTATTGAGCAAGGGCGCGGCTTGTGGACTAAAAGTCATACCTCAAGGTCAGTGCCATATGATCTTGATCCGCCTCATTATCGAGATCGATTTTAGTGTACCAAAGATACATTCTCGTTTGCTTTGACAGGCTTTTCTCAACCCCAATGGAAACTGCATCACCAGAGTCTTTCAGCTTGCCGGAGGCGCCATCTGAGTTCTGATATTGCGCTAGTAGCTTGTAGCCACTGTCTAACTTCAATGATGCGCTGGCCACATAGCTGTCTACCGTATCATTGCTGTCCACCGCTTCACTTTGCTGATAGCTGGCACCCAAGGTCACTTTGGCCACTTTACCCTGAACAGTAACACGAGTGATGTCCTGGCCAGCGACTTCTTCATCACGTGCTACACTGGCATAAATCGCGGTTTTCTTCAGCTTACTGTCACCATAAGAGGCCGCCATAGACAGCCCACTTTCGCCGTTTTGTTTACTGTTGTCCTCACTGATATAGCTAACCGTAAATTTGAGATGATTCAATGAAGGAGTTGTATATTGCAATGTGTCGCCAAGGCGGTTTTCACCCACAAAAAAACTTTTGATGTCGGCGTTGAAGTCATTCATGAGATCCACTTTTCCCTGAGACTTCTTCATAGGCGTGTCAGCCCGCCCCACTAAAACCTGGCCAAACCGGCCCTTAATACCCACATACTGTGAGCGGGCCGTAATATTCTCTTCGGACTTACCGTCATTGTCGTTTTCGGACATTTCAACCTGAAATTCCAACTTATAAAACGCAGAGATCCCTGTGTCTATGTCTGCTCCGCCTTTGATCCCCATTCTGGAGGCATAGCTCTCAACTGAAGTGTCTGAACCACTTCCCGTATCACTGTTTGCCACACCCAAATGGGCGCGACCGTAAACCTTGAGCTCTTCAGCCTGTACTTCCATGCAAGCCAGCGCAGAACACCCAATAAGGGCAGCCATAAAGCATTTCTTCATACTTTGACCCCAATAAAAATCAATGTGAGCAGAATAGAGTATTATTTAAAGCTAGACGCTCTGTATCAGAGATCAAGTGATGTACCGCTGGATCAAAGTTTTTCTAAGTTAAAATGTCAGAGATCAAATTTATACCAACAAGATCCGATCGGGATCATACTTTTACTAACCACAATGATCTATTTTGCCAGGTCCGGCACTGCGAACAAGCTAACTTATTGATTTTAGATCGGATCCAATAAGGTGATACACTCAGATCCTTGCCTGACTTAGTAAGATCATGATCCCGGAACGTTTGTGCTCTCGTTACTTAGTCAAGATCTGATCCCTGTTAACCTAGGTAGGTAAAATTCTGATCCCAACAGGATCGACATGTCTGCAAAGAGACAAACAACGCAAACAAAAATGCCGCAGTATATGAGCTGCGGCATTTAACACTAACCAGATTGTGTCGTGTTAGTATTTATTTGATCTGGGGATCCAGCTCACCTGACAGATATTTCAGGTGCATATCATCCAAAGAGATTGGCTTAATGCGGCTTGCATGGCCTGCAGTACCAAACGCTTCGTAACGCGCAACACAAATCTCTGTCATCGCTTTCGTTGCTTCAGCAAGGTACTTACGAGGATCAAAGTTAGCCGGGTTATGTGCCAGGTGACGGCGAATGGCGCCAGTCGCAGCTAAACGTAAATCGGTGTCAATGTTCACCTTACGTACACCGTGCTTGATGCCTTCAACGATCTGCTCAACCGGTACACCATACGTCTCAGGGATCTCACCGCCAAACTCATTGATAACAGCCAGCCACTCCTGAGGCACCGATGAAGAACCGTGCATAACCAAATGGGTATTCGGGATACGTGCGTGGATCTCTTTGATGCGATTGATTGCAAGGATGTCACCCGTTGGTGGACGCGTAAACTTGTATGCACCATGAGACGTACCACAGGCAATAGCCAGTGCGTCAACACCTGTTTTCTTGACGAAGTCAGCCGCTTCTTCAGGATCGGTCAGCAGTTGATCATGAGACAATTTACCTACTGCACCAATGCCATCCTCTTCACCAGCTTCACCCGTTTCTAATGAACCCAGTACACCCAGCTCACCCTCAACAGATACACCACCAGCGTGTGCCATTTCTACAGTGCGTCGCGTTACATCAACATTGTACTCATAGCTTGATGGTGTTTTACCATCTTCCATCAAAGAACCATCCATCATGACCGATGAAAAGCCAAGCTGAATTGAACGCTGACAGACGCCCGGAGAGGTACCGTGGTCCTGGTGCATAACAACCGGAATGTGCGGCCATTCTTCTACTGCGGCCAAAATCATATGGCGAATAAACGGTGCCCCTGCGTACTTACGTGCGCCTGCCGAGCCCTGAACAATAACCGGACTATTGGTTTTATCTGCCGCTTCCATAATAGCGCGCATTTGCTCTTGGTTGTTTACGTTAAAGGCAGGAACGCCGTAACCATGCTCTGCGGCATGATCCAGCAATTGACGCATACTGATTAAAGCCATTGTGCTTTCTCCAATTGTTGATGAGTGAAGCTGATATTTCCAGATCAGCGCTCGAACTCATCGATTTGAACGGGATAGATAGTAAGTGCTACACACTCAGTTTGTTTTGAGAATAAATGTGAGAGAGTCTCAAAACCGGACCAATCTGTCGGCCCAAAAATCTGATGCTGCAACGTATTGCGCAGCATCGTGCTTGAATTACGCTTTCGCTCTTTGTTCAAGCATAGCGACTGCTGGCAGTTTTTTCCCCTCAAGGAACTCTAAAAACGCACCACCACCTGTCGAGATGTATGAGATTTCATCTGCAACGCCGTATTTATCGATCGCGGCAAGGGTATCACCACCGCCAGCAATTGAGAAAGCGTTAGACTTCGCAATCGCATTGGCAATCGCTTCAGTACCATTACCGAATTGATCGAATTCAAATACACCAACAGGACCATTCCAAACCACAGTACCAGCGTTGGCAATGATTTTACCCAAGGTATTGGCTGTATCTGGACCAATATCGAAGATCATGTCAGTGTCACGTACTTCCGCAACATCTTTGATCTGTGCAACCGCAGACTCAGAGAATTCATCACCAACCACCACGTCAGTTGGTACAGGGATATCTCCGTCATTGGCGCGTGCTGCGTCACTCAATTTGTTCGCTTCATCAATCAGGTCCGGTTCATACAGAGATTTACCTACCGGGTTACCCGCTGCGGCGATAAAGGTATTTGCAATCCCGCCACCGGTAACCAGTTGATCAACCACTTTAGATAATGAATCAAGTACCGTCAGCTTAGTCGACACTTTAGATCCACCAACAATAGCAACCAAAGGACGTGCGGGATTATCAAGGGCTTTGCCCAGTGCATCCAGCTCAGCCGCCAGTAATGGACCTGCACACGCAACATCAGCAAACAAGCCAACGCCATGTGTTGACGCCTGAGCACGGTGTGCCGTGCCAAATGCATCCATCACATACACGTCACAGAGTGCCGCCAGCTTCTTAGACAGCGCTTCATCGTTCTTCTTTTCACCAACATTGAAGCGAACGTTTTCGAATACCACAACTTCATTGTCTGCGATATCAACGCCATCCAGATAGTTGTCTACGAGACGCACATTTTGCTCTAATGCGTCGTTTAGATAATCAACAACTGGTTGTAGTGAATACTGCGCATCGTATTCCCCTTCCGTTGGGCGACCCAGGTGAGACATAACCATAACCTTGGCACCTTTTTCCAGGGCAAGTTTGATGGTGGGTAAAGACGCTCTGATACGGGCATCTGATGTAACCTTACCTTCTTTCACCGGTACGTTAAGATCTTCACGGATCAGAACGCGTTTGCCGTTTAAATCTAAATCCGCCATCTTAATGACTGACATTGACATCTCCTTCAAGAACGATACTGAGTTTTTAATTAACTTGTGTCATTGCTGTGGCTGTATCGAGCATGCGATTTGCAAATCCCCACTCGTTGTCGCACCACACCAGCAACTTCGCCAACCGTTTCTGGCTGACGCGTGTTTGGGTACCATCTATGATACTGGAATGTGGATCATGATTAAAATCCACCGAGACCAAAGGCTCTTCAGTGTAGTCCAGTATCCCTTTCAACGGGCCACATGCGGCCTGTTGTAATGCATTATTCACTTGTTCGAGCGTCACATCACTGTTGAGGGTAACGCTCAAATCCATTGCCGTCACATTAATGGTGGGTACCCGCACTGCAATGGCTTCAAAACAACCATGAAACTTAGGCAAGATCCGCTCGATCCCACGGGCTAACTTTGTATCCACCGGGATAATAGACTGACTTGCCGCTCGGGTACGCCGCAGATCAGGGTGATATGCATCAATCACCTGTTGATCATGCATAGACGCATGGATCGTTGTAATGGTGCCCGAGCCAATCCCAAAAGCATCATCCAATACATTTATGACAGGGACAATACAATTAGTAGTGCATGAGCCATTTGATACGATGGCATGTTCAGGACGCAGTTCTTTGTCATTAATACCATACACTATGGTGGCATCGACATCCGCGTCAGCCGGATGAGAAAACAGCACTTTCTTGGCACCTGCACGCAAATGTGCCTGGGCATGAAAGCGGGAATGAAATACACCAGTACACTCTAACACAACATCAACATCGAGGGCATGCCAGGGTAAATGGCTGGGATCGGCTTCGCTAAACAGTTGGATTTTATCTTCTCCAACCGTCAGATAGGGGGCATCAAGGTGCACAGGAAAAGAAAAACGCCCATGTGAGGTATCGTATTTCAGCAGATGAGCAATGCCCTGCGGATCGGCAAGTTCATTTATAGCGACGATTTGAATGTCATACTGGCGACCAGATTCATACAAAGCCCGCACTATATTGCGACCAATACGACCAAAACCATTTATAGCCAGTTTGATAGTCATTAAGTTGAAGATCCACCACGTTGTGAAAAATTGGGCTCAATCCTGCTGCATACACGGTGTAGCGTCCGCACGCGAATAAAATTCCCAAGCTTTCCGTATTAAGATGGCGCTATTGTAATCGACCGGGCACAAATGTGTAAGAGATATGCAAAAATAATTACGTCAGCTGTCTGAGTAACGCCCCATGTGTCCCACCAAACTGGCTGTTTTGTGCGAGCAAGAGCTCAGCCGTACTCAGCGCATCACTGAGTGCATGATGCTCACAAGCTGACGGCAATCCATAACGCTGACGACAGGCAGACAATGTAAGACAGTCCGCTGCCAGCGTTTGTCCTTGTCTGAGCAAACGATTTCTCTCAATCTGCATCGTATCCAGGATCAATTCAGGACGCACAGAGATACCATGAGACACAAATGCCCGCTTGAGAAACCCCCAGTCCAGTATGGCGTTGTGGCATACCAATACACCTTGTTCGAACAACTCGGCCAGTTGTTGTAGTAATGCACGCAAACTGGTTCCCTGTGCTAATGCCTGCTCATCCACACCATGGATCACCGGACTTTGTCCCAACTGACGTACTTCCTTATTCAACATGTGCCGGGCTGTGCTAAGCGTGATCCGACCCTGTCGGATCTCAACCCAGGCGGCGGAGACAATTTCGTCCCGCTTTGGGTCTAATCCAGTCAACTCCAGATCCAAGACGATTAGGTTAGCATCTTCCAATCTCAAATGACGATAAGTATGCCAGTTACGTAATCGGGTTAACCAACTCACAGGCTACCTCTGGCAAATTTGAAGGCACATGCTTGTTGTGCCTGCTTGATCAACTGAAATGCTTCTTTGAGCTGATGACGCTCCAGTGAGCTTAAATACTCTGGATTAATGCAATTTTCCGGCAAGCCTTCTTTGTCAATCTGAGTACGCAAACGCAGCTGAGTTAAATAGCGCCAGCAATCTTGTAAGTTAGCAATGTCTTCAGCACTGAGCACTCTGTGCCCTTTCAGCGCATGTAAGCGTTGCAGAGTATTAGCTTTACGGATCCCAGCTTGCAACGCATAAAGACGAACAACATCGTTGATGATCACCACACCGCGCTTTTTTAGGTCCAGATATTTGTGCTTGTGCTTATCTTGCTGAAGCTTAAACTGCTGAAACAAACCAATCGGCACCGTGTTGGCATTAATATCAGCAGCCATCGCAGCATAAAACAACGCATTTTTCGGGATCTCATTTAAATGATGCAGAAATTGGCCGAACAAAACATCCGATCCGGTAATAAAGCGCAGATCAAAATAGATCTTACAGTTAAGCATTGCATGGGGTGTCGGAGTATGGATCCAGCTCGTAAACCTGTCGCACCATTCACTGAGCGTGCCGCGACATTGCGGATTACTTGCCATAATATTGCCCGGGCAAGTCCGGATCCCACATTCATCCAGTTGCTGGCAGACAAATGCACCAAGCTGAGCAAAATAATGCCTTTGTTCATCTGTCACACCTTCGGGCAACAGCAGACCATTGTCCTGATCTGAATGCAGGGTTTGCTCTTCACGCGCCTAGGAGCCAAAACAGATCCAGGCAAACGGAGTGGGTGCGTTGCCATGCTGCTGCTGATATAGGTCTATCAAACGTCCAGTCAGTGCATCACTAAGCCCACTGAGCAGCTGGCCGATCAGTGAAATATCCTCGATCTTATTGGCAAAATCACTCAATAGATCTGGGATCTCTTTCGCTAACTGCTTCACCTGGGCATAACTGCATGCTTTATAGATCCGACCGATCAATTGCACCGGATCGCTTTTTTGCTGACGTAAAAGATCTGTGCTGGTGATCATACCTATCGGCATACGATCTTCATTGAGTACAGGCAGATGATGAATATTGTGCTTGAGCATCAAATGCAATGCCGAAAAGATCCGATTGTTTTCGAAGATGTGTTTCGGTTTGGCCGTCATGATCTCACGGATAGCCCGGGCAGGATCAAGGCCCTCAGCCAGCACCCGATTACGCAAGTCACGATCCGTCACAACTCCTGCTAACTGGTCGTGCTCGATCACCATGATTGAAGACACCCGATGCAGCTTCATGACTTTGGCCGCGTCCTGAATACTGGCATCAGGCGCCAGAGTCACCGCAGCCCGGCTCATTAACTCGCTGACCGGACGTTCAGACCAACTGTTTCCCGAATCTTTATAATGGCTGGACAGCAGGCGTTTGGCATGGGCACGCACAAAATACTGCTCAAAAGGTTTATATTCATGACGGAGAAAATCAAACGCCGATTGTGGCAACACATATACCAACCCTGGCTGCACCACTTCCAGTTGATTACTGATTGGTTCACCGGTTAGCAACGAGGGATAACCAAAGTAATCGCCTTCAGCGAGCCGGGTAACCAATTCGCCCCGCTCCGAACGTAAATCAAAGTGACCGGAACGCACCAGATAAAGCTGGGGCTGATCACTTTTGAACCACTGGGCCTGATTTTGTGCGCTGACGTAAATGATTTCCAGATGCTCAACAAAGTAATCTACCGCGCTGTCGGTCAGCTGAGCAAATGGCGCCTGTTGCTGCACAAAGGTCAGCACATCCTGTACCTGAGCCGTCATAACCCCTCCCAAAAATAACAACTACTCCACAGCTTTCGCCATGAAGTAGTTGGTTTCTTTGCTATCAGAAAGTCCCCCTACCTGATAGGCTGCGCTTTAGTGCGCATGTGCAGCAGACGATCCTTTCGGGTTACGGATCCCATCTACCATTTGCTTCACCTCAATTGGCGTTTCAGCGGTCAGCTTCATAACAATGGCAGCAATACCAAAGTTCACTAACATACCAATAATACCAATCCCTTCCGGTGAGATACCAAATAACCAATTCGCAGGCGTGTTCAGTTCCGGACTGACAAATTTAAAGTAGATAATGTAGGCGGCCGTGAACCCAATACCGCATACCATACCGCTGATGGCGCCTTCTTTGTTCATACGTTTAGAGAAAATACCCATAATGATCGCCGGGAAGAAGCTTGCTGCTGCCAGACCAAAGGCAAAGGCCACCACCGACGCCACGAATCCGGGCGGGTTAATACCGAAATAAGCAGAGATTGCGATGGCCACCATTGCCGACAAACGTGCAGCCAGGAGCTCTTGTTTATCACTGATATCCGGTTTAAGCGTGCGTTTGAGGAGATCATGTGAGACCGAGGTGGAGATCACCAGTAACAGGCCCGCTGTAGTCGACAGTGCAGCAGCTATACCACCTGCAGCGACCAGTGCAATCACCCAGGCTGGTAAGTCTGCAATTTCCGGGTTCGCCAGTACCATGATGTCTCGGTCGATTTTCACTTCATTACGGCTCGCCGGGTCGTCAATCTTACCGGCAGAGTAGAACATTTTGCCGTCACCATTTTTATCATTGAACGTGATAAGACCCGTTCTTTCCCAGTTTTTCACCCACTCTGGCGCTTCAGCATACGCTGTACCACTGCCATCTTTACCATTGATAGTGTCAATCATATTCACACGGGCAAATGACGCAACCGCTGGTGCGGTGGTGTATACAATGGCAATGAAAACTAAAGTCCAGGCAGCTGAAATACGGGTGTCTTTTACTTTTGGTACAGTAAAGAAGCGCACAATAACGTGTGGCAAACCAGCAGTACCGACCATCAGAGCAGCTGTAATAGCGAAGACATCAATCATGCTCTTGGACCCTTCGGTGTATTGTGCAAAGCCGAGTTCGGTACTGAGTCCATCGAGTTTATCCAACAAATAGGTTCCGGAGCCGTCCGCCAGCGTGCCACCAAAACCTGTTTGCGGCAGTAAGTGGCCAGTCATCATCAAAGAGATAAAAATAGCAGGTACCAAATAAGCAAACACCAGTACACAATATTGCGCAACCTGCGTATAAGTAATGCCTTTCATGCCACCCAGGACGGCATAGAAGAATACGATCACCATCCCGATATAAACGCCAGTTTCAATGTCGACTTCCAGAAAACGAGAGAACACCACACCCACACCACGCATCTGACCGGCGATATAAGTGAAGCAAATAAAAATCGCACACAAAATGGCGACAACACGGGCTACCTGAGAGTAATAACGGTCGCCGATAAAGTCCGGCACAGTGAATTTACCAAATTTACGCAGATAAGGTGCCAGGCACAGTGCCAGTAGTACATAACCACCGGTCCAGCCCATCAGATACACGCCACCGTCGTAACCTGCAAATGAGATAATCCCTGCCATGGAAATAAATGACGCTGCACTCATCCAGTCTGCAGCCGTTGCCATGCCGTTCGCCAGCGGCGGCACACCGCCACCAGCAACATAGAATTCATTGGTTGAACCGGCACGCGCCCAGATAGCAATGCCGATGTAGAGGGCAAAGCTAAGCCCAACAATTAAAAAGGTGAGAGTTTGAACATCCATCATAGCGCTCCTTATTCATCCACGCCGTATTTTTTGTCCAGCGCATCCATTTTGAATACATAGACAAAAATCAAAGCAACGAAGGTATAAATTGCGCCCTGCTGCGAAAACCAAAAACCCAACTTAAATCCGAAGAAGCGAACCTCGTTGAGTACATCAACCAGTAGAATGCCGCATCCAAAAGACACCACAAACCACACTACTAATAGCTTAAACATTAAGGCTAGATTCTCTGACCAATATGCTTTTGCTTGTTCTTCACTTTTAAAAGCCATGATAAGTCCCCTTTCACACACCTGTTGCCGATGTGCTGGTGTTAATGACCTTTTGACTGTAGCAATGGGGCGTCAAGAAGAAATTGAGACCTTAGTCGTAACAACAAGGTTACGTTTACGTAAACTGCAAAACAAAGATATATCCAAGCTGAACAAAATATATAAAATCAATAAGTTAAACAATTTACTGAGGGGAAACTGCGATTAGAGGAAGGTGTATCTCAGGGATAAGACATTAGTCTAATTAATTCAATAAAAATCGAATAATTATGTAAAATCAGGTGATTATGTCACTTTGGATTATTTGCAAGTGATGCTACTTTAAAGGCACAGAGACAATAACAAAAATTATCACAAGGGCTCATCATGACGGCTGCACTGATCCTCGTTGCCATCGCCTATATCGGCTTACTCTTCTGGCTCGCCAACTGGGGGGACAAAACAACGCCGGCTGCAACCCGGATAAGCCATCACCCTTTTGTTTATGCCCTCGCACTGGGTATTTATTGTACCTCATGGACCTATTACGGATCAGTAGGCACTGCAGCGACCAGTAGCTGGCACTATTTGCCCATTTTACTGGGCCCAGCCTTGCTGTTTATGTTTGGTCAGGGCTTTTTACGCAAACTGATCCTGGTCAGTAAAAAACAAAACATCACCACCATCGCCGACTTTATTTCAGCACGTTATGGTAAGCGCCAGACCACCGCGGTGATGGTCACTATGATAGCCTTGCTGGCCACCATTCCCTATATTGCGTTGCAGCTCAAGGCGCTGAGCAGCAGCTTTTTGCTGTTACAACAGGGCACCCCAATTTCCGGGGGCATGCTGGCCATGACCGGCACTTTATTAATGGCCCTGTTTGCGATCTTTTTTGGTACCCGCAAAGTTGATGTCACCGAATATCGCTCCGGACTGATGCTGGCTGTCGCATTTGAGTCGCTCATCAAGTTACTGGCACTGGTCGCAGTGGCTGTGATAGCCATAAAAGCGCTGCTAACTCAGAGTGGCTCAACCACCTTGTTATTTGCTCACTGGCAGGGATTTGATTTTACCAATTTCAACTTTGTCGGCCAGACACTGATGGCCGCAGCAGCCATCATCTGCTTACCTCGTCAGTTTCACGTTACTGTGGTCGACAATCAGGATAGTCGACATCTGCGCACTGCCCGCTGGGCGTTTCCGGTTTACCTTATCCTGATTGCCGCAATGATTTTGCCGATTGCCACGGCAGCCATTCACCCCAATATCGGCCAAACCGTTGCTGCAGACAGCTTTGTGCTGGCTCTGCCGATGATGCAGGGTCACCCGTTGATCACCACCTTTGTATTCATCGGCGGGTTATCAGCAGCCACCGCTATGATAGTGGTCGCCACACTGACGCTCAGTACAATGCTTTCCAATGATGTGGT
The DNA here is from genome assembly GCF_015356275.1 of Pseudoalteromonas sp. PPB1. NCBI lineage: Bacteria > Pseudomonadati > Pseudomonadota > Gammaproteobacteria > Alteromonadales > Pseudoalteromonadaceae > Pseudoalteromonas > Pseudoalteromonas sp. PPB1. Next base: position 57,181 of record NZ_JACEQV010000025.1, read on the forward strand.
GCTCCCTTTGCTGATCAAGCGCAAGTTTAAGAAAAACCGCCTCACTAGTAATTATAAAACCCGAATTTTGCTGATCCGACGCTTTATCATTGCCGCTATCCTGGTGCTGGCTTTTCTTTATCAGCAATGGTTTGGCCATGGCGAAGCGCTTGCCAACATGGGCCTGGTGGCGTTTTCTTTGGTCACTCAGTTATTGCCAGCCATTGTCGGCGGGCTCTACTGGCGAAAAGGCCATGCTTATGGCGTCTATGCCGGGTTACTGGCCGGCTTTCTGTGCTGGATGTTGTTTCTGATGTTTCCAGTCATTGAAGCCGGCAGTGCGCTGGATTTTGAAACCCGCCAGACCATCATCACCCGGGGCACCTTATTGGCATTACTGGCCAATATCAGTTGTTATATCAGCTTCTCACTGGGTGCATATGAGCGTCTCATTGATAAAATCCAGGCGGCCGCGTTTGTCAGCCCCTGGGAGCAAGCCAGCGCAGCCAAACGGCTTAACAAAGATGTCAAAGCCACAGTGTACGACTTTACGGTATTGCTACAGACCTTTTTAGGGATCCAGCGCAGTCAGCAGTTGCTCAGCCATTACGCGATTAATCACGATATTGAAGACAGTAACGCCTATCCGAGTGCTGATTTCATTGCCTTTTGTGAGCGTGCCCTGACCGGCGTGTTAGGCGCCTCCTCTGCCCGTGCCCTGATCCACGCCGTATCCTCGGGTAAGCAACTCGCCTTTGAAGAAGTAGTTAACTTTTTTGATGAAACCACGCAGGCGTTACAATTCAACCAAAACCTGCTGTTTACATCTTTGGAAAACCTCAGTCATGGTATCTCGGTCGTCGATAAAGATCTCAACCTGGTTGCCTGGAACCGCCGTTATCACGAAATGTTTGAATATCCGGACGGTTTTTTGCAGGTGGGTCAGAGTATAGAAGAAGTGATCCGCTTCAACGCTGAACGCGGTGAATGTGGCCCCGGAGAGTTAGAAAAGCTAGTCGAAAAACGCGTACAACATTTGAAAAATGGCACGCCCCACCACTTTATTCGTCACCGCAGCAATGGTCAGGTGTTCGAAATGACAGGTAATCCGCTGCCAGAAGGTGGCTTTGTTACCAGCTTTTCCGACATCACCAGCCATATCGACACCCAAAACGCGCTTGAAGAGGTGAATATGGATCTGGAAAACCGCATTGAAGCGCGCACCCAGGAAATTCGCCTGATCAATCAGGATCTGAAAGCGCAGATAGCCAGCCGGGAAGAAACCGAACAAGCCCTGGTAGGCGCTAAAAAGGAAGCTGAACGCGCCAATGACAGCAAAACCCGCTTTCTGGCCCTGGCCAGCCACGATATTTTGCAGCCCCTGAATGCTGCCCGACTTTACCTGGCGGCGATCGATGAAGATAAGTTACAAGGCAATGATCGCAGCAACCTGGAAAAACTGGGTGCCAGCCTGGATTCAACCGTTCATCTGATGTCGGCGTTGCTGGATATTGCCAAGCTGGAACAAGGCGCCATGAAGCCAACCCCCCGCCATTTTGATATCAACGACATCATGTCACCACTGGCCAATGAATACGCCATTTTATGTCAGGAAAAAGGCCTGTCATTACAAGTGCGTACCAGCCACCAAATCATTCACAGCGACATTACCTATCTGCGCCGAATTGTGCAGAACCTGGTCTCCAATGCGGTGAAATACACGGAGCAAGGGCGGGTTTTGCTGGCCTGTCGTCGACGCAGCCACAGTGTCCGCATTGAAGTGTGGGACACAGGCCCCGGTATCTCGGAGCATGAACAGCAAAAAATATTCAACGACTTTTACCGTATTCAGAGTGGCGATAACAAAGGGGTCGGACTGGGGCTGGGTGTTGTGAAGCGACTATGTGAATTGCTCAGTATGCCGTTGGAGATGCAGTCAATCCCCGGTAAGGGCAGCCGTTTTTGTGTCGAAGTGCCGCTAGGCGACCAACAACAAGTACAGCAAAAAACCACACAGTCAGAGCAAAAACCAAGCGCAAAAACCCGCTTTAATCTGGTAGTGGTTGACGATGATCCGAAGAATCTGGCTGCGATGGCCAGCTTGCTCGATAAATGGCAGTTCAGTTATCAGATGTTTGAAAGGGCAGACAAAGCCCGACAGCATGCCACCCAAAGCCAGGCACCGGATTTTATCCTGATGGATTATCAGCTCGATAATAATGAAAACGGGGTTAATTTGATCACGGAATTAAGACAATGCTGGAACGCCCAGATCCCGGCGGTACTGATCACTGCGGTACGTGACGAGCCTTTAAAATTACAGGCTAAACAGGCGCAGATCCACTATCTGAGCAAACCCCTTAAACCGGCTAAGCTTAAAGCACTGCTCAACCACAGTACCTGAGGCGCACCTCAGAGTAGGTGCTAAGAGTCACTAATAGGCAAGCTGGATCTGGTCACGACCATTCGCCTTGGCACGGTAAACGGCCTGATCGGCCATTTTCAGGGCATGGCTGAATGGCATGCTGGGGTTGACTTCGGCAACCCCAAAACTGGCCGTGACATGGATAAGCGTGTTTTCCTGACGCACTTCCATCTCACGGACCGCAGTACATAACCGGTTTGCTACCATATGTGCATCACTGACCGAGGTTTCTGGTAATAAGACCACAAACTCCTCACCGCCCAGACGACAAAAACAATCTTCAACGCGCACCACGTCCAGACAACATTGAGCAAACTTTTGCAGCACTTTATCGCCCGCATCATGACCAAAATCGTCATTGATCCTTTTAAACCTGTCCAGATCCATCATGATCAGACTCATAGGACGCTCAGTGCGCTGATGACGGCTCATTTCACGCTTGGCGTGCTCCATTAAAAAGCGCCGGTTATTCAGACCCGTAAGCATGTCCTGAAAGGCCATTTTAGTGAGCTTTTCCTGCATTTGATACAACTCGTGTACCAACAAACGCCGACTACAGCAATCCGCGACCATTTCTGTGATCGTTACCTCCCACTCCTGCCACTGGCGTACATCGGCCAGTCCCTCACAACACACCACACCCAGTGCAATACCATTTTTAAAGATGGCAGTATCTAGCATGGTCGCAATGTTATTAGGCTTGAGATAGATATCGGTGAATTCGCAGGTGCGAGGATCTGTACAGGCATTTTCTGCTGCAATCGACTGACCGCTAATAATGGTGGCAAAGTAAACAGGAAAATCATCAATGCTCAGCACCGGTAGCTGGCTTGGCACGGCCTGCCAGTCTGTATTGGCATAATTGAGCAGCTTGCCTGGCTTGTGCATGTCGTCAAATAACCACACCGACACACGATCGACCTGAAGCAAAGATTTTGCCTCAAAAATGATATCATGCAGAAAGCGCTGATGTTCGCCGGAAACATCGACTTCTTGCGAGCTGATCCGCCGCAGTTTTTGCGTGCTCTGGGTTAATCGATTCAAAGGTACTACCAAGTCGCAAAGCTGTTGAAATCAGGCATCATCCCAAAGTGATGCCATATCGTTGTCACACTCTAATAGTATAGCGCCTGTCACAAAATGCACTGTTTTCTTTAGTCCGGGCATGCCCAACCCTGAAAACAGACGCACTAAGCCATATATTTTGCCAGGTACTTTTTAAAGACTGGATCGCTCTGTGCTAACCCTTTTTGTTCTGCCAGAATTTCTTTTAGCATCTGCTTGGAAGTCAGAGGATTGGCCAGCACCACTCTGAATACCACGGTAGGCTGATACTGATATTGTGAAGGGGTTAAGCGCGTCCGTGATACAAAAGAGCGGCCTGATTCACGCTGACGCTTCTGCATACTAGCAGTAAATCGGTTCAACGCCGCATAAATGTCGATGCGCTCCTGTTCATCGGCTTGTTCAATCGCCTGACGGATCTGTTTTGGTACATAGCGATAGGTCAGCAGACATAACTCGGGCTCTGAGACCAACTCAAAATCGTCTTCTTCGCGGATCAGGTCTGCAAAAAATTGTGCTTTTTCAATGCCTTTATCAATCAGCATTTCGTACCCTTTGCGGCCTATCACCCGTAAGCATGCATGAACCAGCATAGCCATACCAGGGCGACTGCCCTCAAGTGTATGACTACCCAGGTCTTTTGAACCTTTACGCAAAATGTACTCAGCATGGTGTTCTATGGCATCTGTTGCGGTGGGGTCTTTAAACAGTACTATGCCTGCGCCCATTGGCACATACATTTGCTTGTGCGCATCAATGGTGATCGAATCAGCTAACTCAATGCCTTTAAGCAAATGACGGTAACTCGCTGACAACAAAGTCGCGCCGCCCCAGGCTGCATCAACGTGAAAATGACATCCCAGTTCCTGAGCCAGCGCCGCCATTTCAGGTAAGGGGTCTATGTTGCCCGTTTCAGTAGTGCCGGCCACGCCAACAATCGCCATGACCTTAATACCCTGCTCACTCAGCGTCTGTGCCTTAGCGCGCATCGCCTCAACGTCAACTTTATTGTTCTCATCGGTTTTCACGGCAATGAAATTACTGCGGCCAATGCCCAGAACGTCGGCAGCTTTACCCAACGAGTAGTGACCACGTTCAGACACCAGCACAGCCAGGCCTTTATACCCATAGTGCATCATGGCTGCCATGATCCCTTCACTGGCAAGTCCTTTGAAGTCACCATCCGGCCCCAGCAAACGGTTGCGGGCAATCCACAGAGCCGAAATGTTGGCAATGGTCCCCCCGGAGCAAAATGCGCCGAGTGCAGTCTTGGCACTGTGCATCCACTTTTCATAGAAGGTATCATCTTCGCCATAGGCTAAATGATGCATCATGCCCAGCACCTGGCGCTCCAAAGGCGTAAAGGCCTTTGAAGTTTCTATTTTTACCAGGTTCTGATTCAAACCGACCATCAGCTTTGACAACGGCAGAACAAAATGCGGCAGCGCTGAGGTCATATGCCCGATAAAGCTTGGCGACGCTGTATGTACAGAATGCGCAACCAATTGCTCCATAATATCCTGAGCATAGTCAGAGACAAACATCGGTTCTTCGGGGATCATTGCCGACTGAAAGTCTTTTTCTATCTCATGCAATGGTTTTTCAATTGCTGCGATATTTTCATTCAGAAAGCCCGCCAGATTACTGGAAATTTCCTGCTCTATTACACTTAACGTGGAGCTGGGTGCTTCTGGAACGGTAAAGATACGCATTAAGCTTTCTTCAGAAGCGACTGCACAACGCTTTGGACCCATTTTAATACCTAATCATGCGTGGGTAACTGATGTGGGGAGTTACCTTGCCAAGTTGATACGAAATGACTAACTTTACTGTAAAGTGATGGGAAAGTCTGCAATGCAGTCAAAAAAAATGAACTCTGCTTGATAATTTGATGAACCTCTGATGACACAGCATCGCACAATAAACCCAGTATTTAGTACGATGCATGTAAGGAATAGGGTTCATAAATAAGGCAAATTCGTTAAATATTTTGTCAGCATTGTCAGAAATGGATAGTATTAGGAACAATTCGTCCCACCAAACTTGCAGACTCAAACGGAAACTGACAATGAATAAACGGAATTTTGCGCTTAGGGCCTTATCTCTGACCTGGATAGTCATCGGCTTTGTGGTTTTTATTGCCTCTTTGTCGGCCTATGTGCTTTACACCTATCATCAGACCCGTACCACCATAGTACAAGGGATAGATCAAAAGCTCCTCATGGCAGCCCGCAGTACCCAGCTCATATTGGGAGAAGACTATCATGACCGGCTTAACGAAATTGACAGCGACGAATACCGCCACAAGAGTATGCAGTTATCTCAACTCGCGCAACATCTGGGTGTCGAATACGTGTACGCCATGGTCTATGATGCGCCCTATGTCCGTTTCAGTGCCTCTAGTTACACCCAAAATGATGTCTTACAAGACAAAGTTACGCGCATGCTCGACCTCTACCCCGAGGCGACCTCGGTTAACAAAAGCGCATTTCGCTCAACACAGCCGCTATACGAAGTGTCTGAAGACAAGTGGGGCCATTTTAAAACCATTTTTATTCCTCACGTAACACGAGACGGGAAGGTCTATCTCACCGGAGCCGATATTAAAACATCGCACATCCAAACCGAACTGGCAAAAAGCGTTAAAGAAGCCTTGTTTACTGCCTGCTTTTTCTTTGCTGTTGCTTTACTGGTAGCAGGGATGTATTTGCTGATACTGAGAAAAACCCTGACAACCGACCCGCGTACCGGATTTCCCAATCGTCTGGCTTTAGAGCAGGATCTGGCCAAAAACCCCACTCAGCACCTTAGTTTGGCCATTATTGCAATCAACGAGTTGGAAGAGATCGTGAGTTTTTATGGCACCGATGTCGGTGATGAGATCATACGCAGGGTGATGAGCCATTTCAGTGAATTTACCGCACCATTTAAAGTGTACCGCCTTGCCACTGCAAAACTGGTGTTATTGAGCGACGCAAACAAAGGAGAGCACTACCTGAGTAGCTTGATCAATGAATTTCCTGCCACAACCCCGATTTTACAGGACCCACATTTATACATTCAGGTAACCGCAGGCATAGCCAGTGGCAATAAACGCCTGCTGTTAGAGAATGCGTTTATTGCATGCCGACAGGCACAACAAAAACAGCAACGGGTATGCATCTATGGACAAGATCCAACGCAGATAAAAACCATTCAGGAATCCCACATCGCCATTGCAAAAACAGTTCAAAGTGCTTTTGAACAACACCGCATTCTGCCCTACTTTACGCCACGCATGGGCACTGAGAGCAAAGCCGTCGAGCAATATCATTGCACCCCGAGAGTACTCACAGAGCAGGGCCTTATCTTACGTCCTGAATCTTTCTCAGAAGTGATCCGCCACTCCAGGCTGAGCTCTCAACTAACCAAAGTCATGCTAGAACTGTGCACCGCACATTTTCGAAAATCACATCACGCCTGGAGCATGCAACTGAGCTGGCAGGATCTGGCCGACCCGCAAATCATGGAGTTTATTTTTGCGCAACTCAGGCGCTATCCGCAGCCGGCAAAAATTACCTTTGAACTCGAAGAACAAGAAGTGATTGAACACTTTGCCGACATGCGGGTTTATATCAATGTGCTAAAAAGCAAAGGTGTGAATATCATGGTAGCGTCGAGCAACAGTGGATTGCTGACTATCAGCCGGGTGCTGAAGCTCACCATAGACAGCGTTAAGCTTACTTCCAGCGTTATAGAGCAGCTAAGTGAAGAGAGCGAACTGCATGAATATATTGAACACATTGCCAGGCTCTGCCATGAGCGCCAAATCACTTTGTTAGTAGACGGTGTACAAAGTAAATATCAACTGGAGCAATTGCTAAGCTGCAACGTTAAGTTGGTTGAAGGGAGCTTGATTGGTGCACCTGGCCCACACATCAATGTCAACCAGAGCAATATGGGGAGAGATTTCCAGGCCAGTGCCTGACCTATCACCTGCAATAACACAAGTGATAGGGAAACCTTATAATTGAGCAATCAGCCGGGTACTTTGTTGCCCACTGGCCCAGTACTTACGCTCAAACGGCGTCATGGCTGTGTCACTTTCATAGTTGCTTACCGTTGCCTGAACTCCCGCGAGTGCCAGACTGCGGGCAAACTCCTCTACGTAAATTGCCCAGTTACTGCGTAGTTCAAGTCGTCCCCCCAGCTTCACGATATATGGGAATACCGCCGCTCCATGCCAGCGCCTTTGCAGGTGTTTCGCTTTAGGCCAGGGGTTAGGGTAAAGCAAGTAATGATGACTTGGCTGCCAATTGGCCTCGCAGGCAAGACGCCAGAAATCATTTAGATCTGCCTGAACCAGAATATAGTGACCCGACTCTGTTTGCTTATATTCAATGTCGTGCTTTTCAAGTCGATGCTCTGACTTATCAATACCTATGACCAACGCATTCGGGTGTAGTTTGGCTAAATTCGCCGTACTTTCCCCCACCCCACAACAGGAATCCAGAATGATCGGACCATCGAATGCCTGTACTTTCTCATTCACCTGCTCAAAGGCTTGTTGTGTATGCACAGCAATGGGTTTTTTGAATGGCGTGTTGAGGTGCTTTTGGACTACCTCATCTAACTTTTCATGCAGTCCGGTCTGATTACTGGTGATGCTTCTGGAATTGGCGTCTGACATAACAGCGTGTTGTGGCTCGTAGTGTGAAAAATATTGCGAGTATTTTATCTCAGTCTGCAAGATTAAGTAAGCGGTTGTGTGGCAGAGTCTTCCCCTGCCACCTTGCTTGATAGCCTGATGATCAGTGACGCAAGCCGACGCCGCGCTTGATCAGGTTCAGTGCCACTGCAAATAACACGGTGATGAAGCCCAGCAATACACCAAAGGCCAGGGTAATATTGACATCAGACACTCCCAGGAAGCCATAACGGAACGCATTCACCATGTAGATGATTGGGTTTATCTGAGACACCCCCTGCCAGAATTCAGGCAACAAGGTGATGGAGTAAAACACCCCGCCCAGATAAGTCAGTGGTGTCAGCACAAAGGTTGGAATGATACTGATGTCATCAAAGCTATTGGCAAAGACGGCATTGATCAAACCACCCAATGCAAACACAGCAGAAGTCAGCAATACCGTTAATACAATTACCGCCAGGTTGTGAATTTGAATATCCACAAACAGCAGGCTGACCAGAGTCACTATCAGACCCACCAGCATACCCCTCGCCATGCCGCCGCCTATATATCCCAGCACTATGATGTAGTTTGGCACCGGTGCCACTAACAACTCTTCAATGCTTTTCTGGAACTTAGTAGAATAAAAGCTTGATGCCACGTTTGAATAGGAGTTGGTGATCACCGACATCATAATAAGACCCGGCACAATGAACTCCATATAGCTAAACCCGCCCATTTCACCAATTCGTGAGCCGATAAGAGAGCCAAAAATCACAAAATATAAAGTCATGGTAATAGCCGGTGGTACCAGAGTTTGTACCCAGATCCGTAAGAAACGAATGCACTCTTTTATCCAAATACTTTTTAGTGCCACGCCGTAGTTTAAGATTTTCATTCGCTGCGCCCCTGTTCCAACAACCCGACAAACAATTCTTCCAGACGGTTTGCCTTATTTCGCATACTCAGCACGGTATTACCTTGTTCATTCAGCTGGGTAAATACCCCATTGAGCCCCTGAGATTTCGCGACTTCAACTTCCAGCGTATGATCGTCTGTCAGGACAAACTCGTAACCTGCCAAGTTAACCGGATTAATGGGTGCCTTGAGGTCCAGTACAAAGGTTTCTTTGTCCAGCTTCGCCAGCAAGGCTTTAATGGTCGTATGTTCGACAATTTTACCCTGGTCGATAATGGCGATATTACGACACAGCAATTCAGCTTCTTCCAGATAATGGGTGGTCAGAATAATGGTGATACCCTGAGCATTGATTTCACGTAAGAAATCCCACATTGAGCGGCGCAGTTCAATATCAACACCCGCTGTTGGTTCGTCCAGGATCAGCAGCTTAGGTTCATGCATAAGCGCACGGGCAATCATCAAACGGCGTTTCATACCACCTGATAAAGTCCGTGCCTGCTTGTCTTTTTTATCCAGTAAACCCAATTGCTTTAGATATTTCTCGGCACGCTCATGGGCCTGAGCCCTTGGTACACCATAGTACCCCGCCTGATTGACCAAAATCTGATTAAGGGTTTCAAACTGGTTAAAATTGAATTCCTGTGGCACCAGGCCCAGATGAGATTTAGCCGCTTCCAAATCGGTGTCTATGCTTTGGCCAAATACTTCCACCTGACCCGCCGTTTTGTTCACCAAGGATGAAATCACACCTATAGTCGTCGACTTACCGGCACCATTTGGGCCCAGCAGCGCAAAGAAGTCGCCCTGCTCAACCTGTAAATCAATCCCTTTGACGGCCTCAACGCCGTTGCTATAGACCTTACGCAGGCCAGATATATTTAATGCCTTTGTCATGTTATTGTTTTTCCTCACATCCCCATGTTGTTGTTTTCACTTATTTGTACCAATACGCTTTGTTACCCAGTCTGGTAAAAAGCGCCACATCTCAGCGCCCGGGTGGTCTTGACTTGGATATTCAGTGGTTCTGAATACGCCATTTTCAACCCTAGTCATGATGAGATTTAACCTCTCTGCGCCTGTGACGTATTAACGCAGCGGAGGTTTAATCTCCATAGCCCCAGCGCTTTGCTAACCGATGCTCTATGCCCAAATGATCTAAAATACGCGCCACCATGAAATCGACTAAGTCCTCGATACTTTGTGGCTGATGGTAAAAACCGGGGGCTGCGGGCATAATGGTGACCCCTAGCCGACTCAGCTTGAGCATATTTTCCAAATGAATGGCACTGAACGGCGTTTCTCTGGGCACCAGGATCAGCTCACCACGCTCTTTGATCACCACGTCGGCCGCGCGCTCCAGCAAGTTGTCGGACGCGCCCATGGCAATGGCCGATACACTCCCTGCACTGCATGGGCAGACCACCATTTTCTTAGGAGCCGCAGAGCCCGATGCCACCGGGCTAAACCAGTTGTCTTTACCAAACACCTGGATCTGTCCTGCTTTGGCCTGATAGAGCTCGCTGAGCTGTGCTGTGGCCTTGTCTTCATTACCAGACAATTTGATATTCGATTCGGTGTCCAGCACCACTCGGGCAGCACTGGAAATCAACACATAAACCTGATAATCCAGCGCCACCAGTACTTCGAGTAAACGCAATCCGTAGGGCGCACCCGACGCCCCGCTGAACGCCAGTGTAATAGCTGGCTTAAATTGTGACATAACTTTATGACCTCTTTTCGCGCAGTGCACTTAACACTGCCTCATGGATCCCATTAAACCCACCATTGCTCATGATCAAAACATGCTCACCCGGCTTTGCCTGCGCCGCTACCGCCGCAACAATCTCATCGGTGTTGTGATAGCACTCGTACCCTGCTTGTTGAGCGGCTTCTTGTAATGACCAGCTCAGCTTAGGCGGCTCAAACAACAGCACCTCATCGGCTGCCGCCAGTGAGTCCATCAACGTTTGCTGGTGAACCCCCATTTTCATGGTGTTAGAACGCGGCTCCAGAATCGCTGTAATTCGGGCATCACCCACCTTGGCACGCAATCCGGCCAGAGTGGTTTCAATTGCTGTGGGGTGATGAGCAAAATCGTCATACACACAGACTCCATTAACCTCGCCCAGCAATTCCATCCGCCGCTTAGGTGATTTAAACTCACCGAGCGCCTCTATACTGACTGACACAGGAATACCCACATGACGCGCAGCGGCGATCGCCATCAGCGCATTTTTGACATTGTGCTCACCAATGGCCTGCCAACTTACCATGCCCTGGCTTTCGTTGTTCAGCAGCACCTCAAACTGGCTGCCATCTGCTTTGCACAGACGATAATCCCAGTCACCACCAAGCGTTTCTTGCTGGCTCCAGAAGCCTTTGTCTATCACTTCACACAGGGGTTTATCCGCTGCCGGGTAAATTGCTTTACCCTGCGCAGGTAAAGTACGAAGCAAATGGTGGAACTGGGTCTGAATTGCAGCCAAATCAGCAAAAATATCGGCGTGATCAAATTCCAGGTTGTTCATGATCAAGGTTCGCGGCAGGTAATGAACAAACTTACTGCGCTTATCAAAGAACGCCGTGTCATATTCATCGGCTTCAATGACAAAAAACGGGGTATCACTGGTGCGCGCCGATACACCAAAGTTTTGCACTATGCCCCCGATCAGGAAACCGGGACGCAATCCAGCGTATTCCAGTAACCAGGCCAGCATACTGGCAGTTGTCGTTTTCCCATGAGTGCCAGCCACTGCCAGTACCCAGCTGTTTTGCAAAACGTGATGTTTTAACCATTCGGGGCCAGAGGTGTAAGGTAAGCCGCGTTCCAGCACATATTCTACACAGGCGTTACCGCGGCTCATGGCATTGCCAATCACCACCATATCGGGTGCTGGGTCCAGCTGGGCCGGATCGTAGCCTTGGGTTAATTCAATACCAAGCGACTCCAGCTGAGTGCTCATAGGGGGATAAACGTTTTGATCGGATCCTGTCACTTTATGGCCCAGCGACTTTGCAATGGCTGCAATGCCACCCATAAAGGTGCCGCAGATCCCAAGAATGTGAATATGCATGATTTTATTAATTAATTAGCTGACTAACCCGCTTAGGTTATCATACTCGCCTGAACCTTGGCTGGTTTTATGAGCAGAACCACACAAAACACTTTTGCAGCTGGTGCAAAGTCACTGCTACAGACATGAAAAAACCGGCTTAAGTGCATCACCTAAGCCGGTTTTTAAATACAATTTTAACGAGCTACTTAATTAAGCAACACCGTACTGGTCACGATACGCTTTAACCGCTTCCAGGTGCTCAGCCATATCACCTTGTTGCTCAAGATAAGTGATCAAATCAGCCAATTTTACGATAGACACCACAGCGGTATTAAAATCGCGCTCAACTTCCTGAATAGCAGACAGCTCACCTTTGCCTTTTTCCTGACGATCAAGGGCAATCAACACACCCGCCAGATCTGCGTCATTGGCAGCGATGATTTCCATCGACTCACGGATAGCCGTGCCCGCCGTGATCACATCATCCACCAGCATGATACGACCTGTCAGCTCAGAGCCTACCAGGTTACCACCTTCACCGTGCTGCTTTTTCTCTTTACGGTTAAAGCAGTAAGGTACGTCTTTGTCATAATGATCTGCCAGTGCAACAGCCGTGGTCGTCGCAATTGGGATCCCTTTATACGCCGGACCGAACAGGACATCGTAGGCAATGCCAGCATCTTCCAGTGCGGCTGCGTAAAAACGACCTAAACGCGCCAAATCACGGCCGGTGTTGAACAATCCTGCATTGAAGAAATAAGGGCTGGTACGGCCAGATTTAAGCGTAAATTCACCAAACTTCAGCACCTGCTTTTGTAGGGCAAATTCAATAAAGTCTTTTTGATACTGTTTCATGCGATACCTTCTTATTTACTTATGCTTATGCCAGAGCCTGTTTTTGCAGGTCAATGATCTCACGGATTGAATGCTTGGCCAGTGCCAGCAGCTCATCCAATTCTTCAAATGAGAAAGGTTCGCCCTCGGCCGTGCCCTGCACTTCAATCAGTTTGCCGGTTTCCGTCATGATCACGTTCATGTCGGTCTCAGCTTCTGAATCTTCCAGGTATTCCAGATCGGTAATGGCCTCGCCGTTGTAAACACCCACAGAGATAGCTGCAATCATAAACTTCAGCGGGTTAGCATTGATCATGCCCTTGGCACGCATGTGCGTCAGTGCATCAACCAATGCCACACAAGCACCGCTGATAGATGCAGTACGTGTACCACCGTCTGCCTGTAACACATCACAATCGATGGTAATGGTGTTTTCGCCCAATGCGCTCAGATCAACCGCAGCACGCAATGCACGGGCGATCAGACGCTGGATCTCCATGGTACGTCCGCCCTGCTTACCTTTTGCCGCTTCACGGCCATTACGCGTGTGAGTAGAACGCGGAAGCATCCCGTATTCTGCAGTGATCCAGCCTTTGCCCTGGCCTTTCATAAAACGCGGTACACCCGCTTCAACCGTGGCAGTACACAACACCTTAGTGTTGCCGAACTCAACCAGCACCGAGCCCTCGGCATGCATAGTATAGTTACGTGTAAAAGTTACCGGTCTGATTTGATTTGCAGTTCTTTCGCTTGGACGCATCCACCTTCCCCTATCATCAAAGTTTCGCGATATTATAAAGGGTTCCCAGGCGCTATGCCATGCGGATCGCGAATAATTCACACCCAGCCACTAGAGCTGGGCGATGTTTCAGCTATAATGGCGATGTTTCGTTCATGGCGATGTGTGTGTTCACCAACGACAGCGCTGTACCTTAGGTAGCCACATGCAGACACGCCGCAACCTTAAATTAAATTAGGAACTTATATGATCCATAGTATGACCGCTTATGCCCGTAAAGAGATCAAGGGCGACTGGGGCACCGGTGTGTGGGAGATCCGCTCCGTCAACCAACGCTATCTTGAAACCTTTATCCGCGCACCGGAACAGTTCCGAGGCCTGGAACCGGTCATTCGCGAGCGCCTGCGCAAACACTTACAGCGCGGTAAAGTGGAAGTATTTTTGAAGTTCACCGCCAACCCGGCACACGTAGGTCAGCTGTCGATCAACGAAACCCTGAGTAAACAGCTGATCGAAAATGCCAAGTGGGTCCAGTCGCACAGCGGTGGCGAGATCAACCCAACAGACATCCTGCGCTGGCCAGGCGTCATGGAAGCCGAAGAGGTAGATCTGGACACAGTAAACAGCGAGCTGTTAAAAGGCTTTGATGCCCTGGTTGAAGAATTTAAAGCGGCGCGCGCAAGCGAAGGTAACAACCTGGAAACCATGATCACCACCCGCCTGGATGGTATTCTAGAGCAGGTTGCCGTTGTTGAAGGTCACATGCCAGAAGTGGCTAAATGGCAACGTGAAAAACTCACCGCCAAGCTGGAAGAGCTGAAAGCCGAAATCGATGAGAGCCGCCTGGAACAAGAGCTAATCTACCTGGCACAAAAACAGGACGTGGCAGAAGAACTCGACCGCCTCAAGTCACACGTTAAAGAAACCCATAAGATCCTGAAAAAAGGCGGCGCCTGTGGCCGACGTCTGGACTTTATGATGCAAGAGTTCAACCGCGAGTCCAACACCCTGGCGTCTAAATCCATCAATACCGAGATCACCAACGCCGCCGTTGAACTCAAGGTACTGATTGAGCAAATGCGCGAGCAGATCCAGAATATTGAATAAAGCTCACTAGCGCTCACAAAAACTCTTAAAACATTGAAAAACCTCGCTTTATAGCGGGGTTTTGTTTTTTATCGTTCCGTATTTTTTCATTCTGTTCCATCCAATTGGTGAGTATTGTGGTGAGTATTTTTCACTGCTAGTCTCAAACTACTGGTGAGTACAAGAGGTGAAGAAATGCCAAATTTAACAGTTAAACAAGTCAACATACTTGCTAAAGGTCAGCATAGTAAAACATCCGATGGCAATGGGTTGTCGTTCGTCGTACCTAAACGTGGTGAACCTTATTGGTCCCTTAGATATTCTGTAAACGGTAAAAGAAGGGAGAAATCCCTTGGAAAAGCTCGACAGATAACTCTAGCAGAAGCACGAGGGCTCGCTGAAGAAGAGCGTACAAAACTTCGTGAAGGCTTGGACCCATTGTCGAAGTTTGCAGGAAGTGTTCTCAACATTCGATCTATGGATGAGTTGTTTGATGATTACTACCAAAACAAACTATTACGCTTAGTTCACCCGAACATTCCTAAAAGAAAGTATCAAAATGATATCTCGCCTTATATTGGCAATATGGATGTTAATAACATAACCCCTATTCACGTTAGGAACATTATAAGAAGTATTGCTGATAGCGAAAGGCCAAGCGTTGCTAATGATGTATTGGATTTACTAAACAATTTGTTCAAACATGCAACCCAACTAGGTCTCACCCTTAATAATCCCGCATCTGTATTTTCATATATGGATGCTGGAGGACAAGAGGAACCAAGGACTCGTTATCTTACGCTCGAAGAAATTAAGCCCGTATATGAAATATTTAGACAACACCCTGAGTCATTTACCCGAGATAACTATCTAGCTTGTAGCTTATTACTTGTTTTGGGCGTACGCAAAAATGAGCTTTTGCAGGCACCTTGGGCTGAGTTTGATCTAACAAATGCAGTTTGGCACCTACCAAAAAATAGAACAAAGAAAAAATATAAAGGTATTAATATACCTTTACCGCCAATAGCACTTGAATGGCTTCAAGAATTGAAAATTCGAGGTGCTGGATCTGACTATGTATTTCCCGCTAGACGCAGAAGTAAAAAGCCATATATGGGGAGTGATACATTAAATCGTGCCATTGATGGGCTCTTCGGCATTGCACAAGGAAAAAAAACACCTCCACCTAACAGAATGGGCGACATTGAACATTTTACAGTACACGATCTTCGAAGAACTTTTCGATCATTAGTGTCCATGCTTGGATACTCTGGTGAGCTCGGCGAGCGATGCTTAAACCATAAAATTAGCAGGTTAGATGATACCTACAACAAATATGATTACTTTGAAGAAAGAAAGGTAGTGCACATCAAAGTGTCAGAAGCATTAGGCACTTTCTTTTAAGGAAAAAAGAAAGCCCCCGGCAGCTATGCTACCAGGGGCCGATATCTTACGCTTTATGTCGATGAACTGGCACCATTACTAAGATGGGAGAAGAACGATTCGACTAGCTAAATACAATTCTAAATGATCCTGACGCACGTGTCAAAATTATTTCGCACTACAAGCCTTTCTTCCAAAAGCTTGGTAGTATCACTAAGAGTATAAAAATGGATAGAAAAATCTCAATATGCCACACGATTATGATTATACAGAGCCTAAAAAATTAATTAGCTCAGCCAGGCTTTCAAGCTATAAACATTCTTTAGGGTTAACCAGTGATGCGGAGCTTCTTGGCGCTTATAGCTGGAACTTAACTTTGGTGGGTTCTTTCTATCCACTTATTCAACTAATTGAAGTTGCGCTACGGAATGCAATTAATGAAGTAGCGAAGAACAACATAACAACGCCTCCAGGGCAGTTCTGGTTTCAAGCTATTCCTTCTACTCAAGAAGAGAATGAACATGGAGACTTGTGTCACCCTGAGCAAGTTAAAAAGTTTAAAGAAAAGCTCAAGAGTGCAAAAAAAGAAGCCAAAAAGGCCCTAGAGGACAAAGGTAGAGACCCCGAAACTGTTACCTTAGATCAAATCATTTCTAAAACCGATTTTTCAGTATGGGAATATATTTTAGACAAAAGCTTTTACGATGGTGGTGATAACAACTACTTGTGGCCATCAAAATTGACTAAAGCCTTTAGAAAACTACCTAGAGTTACCGTGAAAAGCAACCCGATGTTTCATCAAAGGGATGCATTACGGAGACGAGTTGAGGAAGTAAGAGGTTTTAGGAACCGCATTTCTCATAACGAACCCGCTTGGCGTATTAGTGATGTGAACTCCCCAGAAGATGCAATAACAACCCTTACCGAAAAATTAGATAATATGCTAGAGCTCTTGTATTGGATATCGCCAAAGTTTCAAAAATATGTACGCGATGTTGGTTTGGAATCAAGAATTAGACAGGTTCTAAACTTACAAGAGTTTAGTCGATATATTCACGCGTTTGAGACTTATGATATAGAAGATTTGGAAGGCCTTATTGAGCTCGTTCAAAAGGCCAATCAAGACAATAGTCGATTTTATGTCAAATTCGGAGCTATTCCGTCAATCATTGCCCCTCATAACACCCCGTTGTTACAGTAATGAAAATTAATTTCCATTAATCCAAAGCAAAATATCAGACAGCAACCAGCGGGCTTTCCCCTTACCAACGCTCGAGGCTGGCGGGGTTTCTCCCGCCTTTTGCATGCGCCACCAGGTAGTGCGGCTTATGCCGGTTCTGCGGCAGCGCTCAGTCTCACTTATCAGTCGCTCTTCTTCGCCATAAAGCTTTAAAATGCCCGCTCGTTTTTCAAATAGCTCGTTATTCATGTTCGTCTCCAAGTTCCACGCGATTCTTTAGTATCCAAGTATCAACTTCTGTTCTCTTGAAAAAGGTTCGCCGGCCTCCAAGCTTGTAGTAAGGCAACCCTTCTCTAACTTGTTGACGCAAGAAATTCGGGCTCAGTGCTGTGTACTGGACACACTCGTCAAATGTAAGAAACTCTTTGCTGTTGAGCGCTACTTTGCAAAGTTGGCTTTCAATAACGCATTTTATTTCGTCAAATAGTTGATCAGTAAGCATTAGTAATTCTCGCTCTGGGAAGCTGGGAAAGTGGGATTAGTATTACGATTCAAAGAGTTATCATTTGGATAAAAGTGGGATAGATCTACACTTTCACCGCATTCACGACAGATTTTCTCAGGAAAAAGCTTAATAAACCGCTCTCCTCCTATTTTAAATGTGCGTCGCGTGCCCTCATTGGAAATGGCCCAGCCTTTTTGAAGCATGTAATGGACTGTTTGACTGTATTCATGAGCAACGGACTCAATTACTTCCGATTTGAATAACTTCTGAGGAATGTACCAAGCCAGTTCCGGCTCTGATTCGAAGAATCCAATGCTCCCATTATGTGATTCTCCCCGAGGACTCAGGCTATGCCGCCATTTATTGATTAGCTTGGTAAGCTTTTTAATAATTTTCTTACTTTCTGAATTTTCGGTGCTATTTCGGTCATCTAACCAAATTGTTGCTACTTGTTCTAATGCATCTTTAGCTTCACCCAAGTGCCATGGCAACAATCCTAAATTAATGGCAATTTCCCCCGCGGCGGCTAGCAGCGCAAATTTATCTAAAACGTTATTAGCTTGGCTCTCTATGTTTTTTGGCCAAGGCCACTGCTCCCGAATATCTTTGTACTCTTTAATAACCTCATTGTTTGGGCAATCAAAATTTGAGAGAGCTTCCACCCACGATTTAATGAAAGTACCATGGTATTTACCTATGCTGGCTGATAAGTACTCAGCAAACTCTTTAGCCGAAGTAAATTCATGAGTATTTTCAAAAGCATCGTATTTGCTAAATACTGGAACCTCTATTAACCGGACTGACTGCCCTGCACTAACACTTTGATTAATGCCTAACAAAAGCTCTTCAAGGGTAAGCTCCCCGGTACTAAGAAATATTGTGCGCCAACGATAACGCTTATCTAGGGCGCCATCTTGTTGGCTTCTTAGTTTTGATACGCCATTACACAAATGGTAAATTAACTGACCTATCTCTTGCGCGGGGCACTGCTTAAATTCATCAAGACAAAGCAACATGTTATTTCGCGCACGAGCGATAGACTCAATACCGTTAGAAGTAGAGCTCCAAGTTTCCCAGTAAGTTTGATCTGAATAGATACTTGCAGCCACTTTCATCACTGTAGACTTGCCTGATTTTGAACTACCGACAATTTGTATTCCAAAGCTCTCTAAATCAGTCCATCCAATAATAGGGGCCGCAAGTGCAGTACATACAGCAAGAATCATGATTGGATTGCCTCGGCAATACTTTCCTATATTTTGTTGCCAATCCAACAATGAGCCGGATTCAACTACGCTGTCACCTGCAAATTCACCAACATAGACTGCTGAAGTATCGTATTGGCCTATACTCCAATCCGGTGTCACAAATTGCCTATCAACCCAACCACTTTGCCTTGCGCTGTAAGCATGCAGATTACAAGGAGTTTCAATTAGGTAGGCTAAAAGAGATTCCCACGAGTTTTTTCCTGGCGTGATTTGAAAACCAGACCTAAGTAGCCTCTTTTTAAATTTTTTTGCAAAATTGTCATCAACTTCTCCCATTGGCAGTACTTCTCGAATTGGTAAGCCAAAGTAGTTTTTCCACTCTAAAAGGCGGCCGAAGTCATCTCGCTTATCATGGGAAGAGACAATAGCTTTCACTTCTATTGGCCCAGATATTTTTTTTTCTTCACCACTGCTAGTGTATGAGTAAATACCATCGGGTTTTGTCTTTAGCATGAATTTCACCTCTCAAAATCAACGCATTTGTATTACTTGAATCATTGAGAGTTAGGTTGACACGCTTTGACACAGGTTGGATCGGAAAAACCCCCCTTACTTTCGAGGGGTTTTTCTAAGCTTTAAAGAAAACACCAATATTTACCCATTTCAGGGACTTAATTTTCACGTAAAGTTGGAGAAAACAGCAACTTTTGGGCATCAAGAATTAGGCATGCCTAATTTTTTCGCTAGAGATATTGGATATCAGTCGAATTTATTGAGGTTGTCGCGATTAAAATGAAATAGTAAAGCAAAAAAAATGACCAGCGCCAAAACCATGGTGCATCCGGTAAGCAAAGGAGCCATCACTATATTCTCCCTTCTTTAATTGCTTTAAATAGATCGTGTTTTAGTTTGTCGTAGTGGCGAGTAGCGCGAATAGCCAGCACCATTAACACCCACATTTGAAACCATTCATATGTTGTCATAGCAGTTCCTATTAATTTTAATGCCTGGTAATACCGGTAAATACGTTACCTTCCCAGTTACACAACTCGATAATCCAATTACTGATTTGCTGTCGCTTATTAGGATTATAGCCGGTAAACGGGAATGTTATTTTGGTGCTGCGCGCTTTAAACTTTGAAAAGGGCTCCAGTCTTACATCCCAGAAAGCCCCATATTCGTTGGTTACATCGAACGAAAACGCCTTTTGGGATATTAAAGTGAGTAACATATCCTCTTCTGTCTGAACATCCTTATCAAAAGAAAGGCCTAGTGGCTCACATTCGACTTCAATACCACGCAGTCGATGTTTGATCTCAGCAAACGCGGGTAAAAATGGCCGCAGCTCAGAGTTATTAATCAATTTTTCTTCGTTCATAATATCCGCCCCCAATTTGGCATGCCAAATTAGCCTATGTATTAGCTCTAGTAATAAGTGTCGTATAACTCGCCTCTGCCTGAGCATCCTCAGCCTCTTGACGAGTCATATGTTCGCCATCAGCGATAATATTACCCATACCATCATCAAGCTTATCGAGTTGTTCATTTTCCGTAGATGATTGATCATCAGCGGTAAATATACTAATCAACAAGTAAATAACCCCTACAGACACGCACACGAAAGTTTCAAGCATAATCATTATCTCCAAAAAATTAGGCATGCCTAACCCATAGCTAAGCATTCCTTAGTATCTAGATTCAATTAAAGCTAAGAAAATCTTAGTTTTCAAGAGCAGATGTCTTACACCAATTGAAAACTAATGATGGTTCGCCGTTTCCAACACGGCTAAAGCAAGCAAGAACAAGACTCGGTCTGTCCCAAAAGCAGTTAGGAATAATGGCGGGGATGGATAAATTTGTTGCGTCTGCTCGTATGAACCAATATGAACGTGGTGTTCACACTCCTGATTTCAAAACGGTAGTCGCGTTGAGCGGTGTTCTAAAGGTGCCAACTGCCTTCTTGTACTGCATTGAAGACGAGTTGGCTGAAAAGATATTGGATTGGTCAGTAAGCGGATAAAATTAGGCATGCCTAATTTTAACTACCCAAGTAAGCATAGGTTATCTTCAAACGTTCATGACCTAACTCTTGGCTAATTTGCTCACGGACTTTGGTATCGTACTCATAATCAATTGGCGACAGCTCTTTTCTATGCGGGCCTCCGTCAGCAGGACATTTCCAGCCTGTAAGCTCTAAATAGCGCTCGCGAGCGTAATGATGACGCAATCCGTGATTTTTATTTAATCCAACTCTAATTGTTTCGCGGTCATACTGTTCCATTTGTGACTTATAGTTTTTGTCAGCTTCGATAAGTGTTGTGATTCAATAAAACCGGACACTATTTTAGGTGGTATTATTACCACTCAATGAGAGGTGTCCATGACCAGAAAACGTCGTACTTTTACACAGGAATTTAAGGTGGAAGCCGCCGCCTTGGTAATCGATAAAGGATATTCAGTGCCCGAAGCATGTCGGTCTCTGGATATTGGTGAAACGGCTTTGAGGCGCTGGATCCAGCAGCTGAAGCAAGAGCGTGGTGGTGAAACACCCCAGTCCAAGGCTCTAACGCCTGAGCAGCAGAAAATTCAAGAACTTGAAGCGCGAATTGATCGCTTGGAACGTGAAAAGTCCATACTTAAAAAGGCTACAGCTCTCTTGATGTCAGACGAGATGAACAATACTCGATAGTAGACCAGTTAAGTGAGCTTGAGCCTGTTGAATTGGTCTGCGAAACCTTTGATGTTCCGCGTTCAAGTTATTACGACTATAAACATCGAGTGAAGTCTAACAATACCGATGAACTTGCGTTACGAGCCAGGATAAACGAGCTATTCACATTAAGCCGGAATTCAGCGGGAAGTCGAACAATCATGGCAATGCTGGCTGACTCAGGAATAAAAGCAGGTCTTTTCAAAATCAGGCGCGTTATGAAGGATATGCAGCTCATATGCAAGCAACCAGGTTCACATAGCTATAAAAAAGCAACCGTTGAACGGCCGGATA
>NZ_JACEQV010000026.1:0-75830 GCF_015356275.1 Pseudoalteromonas sp. PPB1
CTCCATTCTTCAAAGGCTACCGTCCACAGTTCTACTTCCGTACAACTGACGTAACTGGTAACGTTGAGCTTCCAGAAGGCGTAGAAATGGTAATGCCTGGTGACAACATCAAGATGACTGTTGAGCTAATCGTTCCAATCGCGATGGACGAAGGTCTACGTTTCGCGATCCGTGAAGGTGGCCGTACAGTAGGTGCTGGTGTTGTTGCAACTATCGTAGAATAATCTACAGATTGCAGTAACACTTTGAAAAAGGTCGCTTAGGCGGCCTTTTTTAATGCCTGAAATATGAGAAAAGTGGGGCGTTCAGTTAAACTGGCTCATTTCACCTTGCGCAAAGGAAATGCCAGTGCAAGCACTGTGTCATTAGCCCTTTGCACGACAGTAATGCAATAAGCATTGTGAAAAAGGCCATTCTCTAATAAAGAGCGTGGCCTTTTTAATGCCTGAAATATGAGAAAAGTGGGGGGTCAGTTAAACTGGATCATTTCACCTTGCGCAAAGGAAATGCCAGTGCAAGCACTGTGTCATTAGCCCTTTGCACGATAGGTGGCGCCTTCCACAAGGCAATGTTGGTGCTTGTAGCTACAATCGTAGAATAATCTACAGATTGCTGTAACACTGTGAAAAAGGTTGCTGAGGCGGCCTTTTTTAATGCCTGGAATATGAGAGTGGGTCGTTTAGTGTGGAGCTACATCCATGTAGCTACGCCCATCGCGCATCTCGATAATTGCTCCTGCATTATTCTACTTCCCCGCATCCATGTGGGTCCGTGCGCTCTCCTCCTCATGCTGCGAAGCGGTGGTGACTCCGTGCTTCTTGTCTTACGCTCTTCGAGCCAGCATAGCTGTTCAAAAGTATTCCAGATACTTTTGTCGTACACTTTCCACCCTTGCGAAAGAGATTGCGGTATTAGCATCAGGCGATACGATGATTTGTCACTGAACACAGTTACCATTGTTGCGACTTGTGCAGTGCACCATGATTATAACCCGACATGAATTTGAATTAGGAAAGAGAGTAGTAAAGCTGATTAATTAATGATTAATATACGATTTTATAATCACTCAATACGCTTCTTTAGCCGTAATTTGAGTAGTTATATTCTCAGTATTTGACGAGAGCGTTGTTCATTTCATTAATGTTAAATGTTTAATATTCAGAGATTGTTTTTTTGGTTGATGTTTATTCAATTGTTTGTTTTTTCTGAATGTATAATGAACATTTTTATTGACAGGTTAGTGCTCGCGTGTAGAATTTAGGTAACTTTTTTAATATAAAGATAAATGGAAATGAAATACTCAATTATCCCTGCTGCTGCACTAGTAATGTTGTCTGGCTGCGCAAGTGTTATGACTTCTGATATGCAAACTATCCAGGTAACAACAAACACAGGTAAAGTTGTTGAAGTGACTGCTGATGGTAATCTAGCAAACACCCCAGGTGCCGTTCAGGTGCTGAGAGATGGTCAGGATAAAGTGATCAGAACCACTGCTGCGGGCTGTGCTTCTGAAACACCAATTAAGAAATCTGTTACGCCTGCATTTTTCGGTAACATCCTTATCGGAGGCGTGTTTGGTTCAACCACAGATTCCTCAACAGGTAAAATGTGGGACTATGCAGATAGCGTAGAAATCCAGTGTGATAACTAAGCTGTAGTTCCAATATGAAACAAATATTAAGCTGTTTTATAACAGCTTTTTTTTTATTCACGGTGCAGTCTGTTGCACATACCACAGCACCATTGGAGCGTCTTGCTAATTCAAAACAGTGGCATCTGTTACTTCATTTAGATGACAACGGTATGCCTCAGATTAAGGACCCACAGTTTGTACTTTCTGCTGAGTCTGGCCACTTCTCGGCAAAGGCTGAGCTGGATAAAACACTGGCGTTAATGAATGAAGATCTTCGCCTTGCTTATTGCCAGTTTCCTGCGCGAGTGACGCTTATATCGCAAGCCACCGGGCAGATACTTTCCCCCGATATGGCTCAACAATGCCCTGAATTACAAAAGTTTCTTGATTATGTTCCCTTTGATTCACTGACACTGGTTTTTGCATCAGAAGTGGTGACGTCTGCATCCAGTATGATGGGACATATATTTTTTAAGGCCGAAGGCAAAAATCACAAAGGGACGGACGTGGCCCACTCTTTGGCTTATTTTACGGAAATCACCACATTCAACCCATTTAAACTACTGGTTGAGAGTACCTACACGGGAATGCCAGGGTTTTTCTCAGTGCGGCCATTTTCCAAAGATTTGGTGAAGTATCGTGATATTGAACAACGCAGCTTGTGGCAGTATAAATTAAAGGCAGACCCTAAAAAGCTATCGTTATTGCAGTTACACTTGTGGGAGCTTAAAGGTAAAGAGTTAGTATACTATTTTCAATCGTATAACTGCGCTACGATGACGCTTGAACTTCTGGCTTTGCTCAATATCGATATTATCGATGAAAAAGGCAGTATTGTGTCACCTTTGGATGTTGTGAAGGCGGCTACAAAGCATAGGCAAGTAGATACAATTCATGTCGATGCATCGGATTTATGGCTCGTACATGCCATGTCTGATGAGCTACCTGCCTCCAGCCTAGCTAGAATGGACCAGTTGCTTGTCAGTGATTTGTCTACCTTGGGACAGGCGCCATTAACGCCGCTTGAGAAAGAGTACCTGATGAGATCGTTAAAGTACCTTTCTGTCTCCGAGCGTGCACAGACTTATGTTGCGGATCTTCAGGCTGAAGTCGATCAGCATCAGCTTAATTTGATGCATCATAAAATGCCGACTAAGGCTCCCCAAGATTCTTCTTTTGATCTGCGATTTGCGAGGCAAAGAAATGGCCATGATGTAATTAAACTAGGCTGGTTACCCGCTGGACATTTTTTGCAAAGTGATACTCGGCAGTATTTGTCGGAATCAGAACTACAAATGGGCTATACCGTTTTGGCTTATGATTTTGATGCGCAAAGTTTGAGCCTGGATGAGTTGACGCTCTATAAAGCGCGATCTTTAGCGGCATCTTTACCTGCATTTGGACAATTATCTTCACAAGTGTACTTTGGTTACCGGCCACAAAAAACACAACAGCTCGATGAAAAGTCGTTGCTGGAGCTCTCAGGTCTTGCTGGCAAATCATATCAGTTACACAGAGACATATTGGGTTATTGGTTACTGGGTGGCGGTTTGACATCGGATGTCAGCCATACCCGTGGCTATATCGAAGCCACTGCAGGGTTATCGGCAGATGTACTGGTAGACAGTAAATTTACGCTGGAGTTGGGGGCGATAAGCGGTGCTGTCGCCGAGTCAAGCCGCAGTCATTACTTAAATACTTCCCTGAGCTGGTTTATGACCCAGGACAGTATGTTCAATCTGTCTTTTAAACTAGAGCGAAATCGTGATTATGAAAACCATGAGTTGGGTGTGCAATTTGTTCTGCATTATTAGGTGCATGGTGACTTAATTATTGCTCAATCGTGTATCCAGTGCTTCACTTAAGCGGTGAATGGTATTTTATCAGTGGGTGCAATATGGCATTAGTTTCTTATAACCGGGTGGGGGCGTTTTGCTGGGCAGAGCTGTGCACCAGCAATTGGCAGGAGGCGAAAGCCTTTTACACGCAACTTTTTGACTGGGGGTTTGACGATCAACCAATTGGAGAGGGCGCTTATTATACAATGCTGCAAAAACAGGGCGATGATATTGCGGCTATGTATCAGATGATGCCGCAGCAGAAAGAAGCGGGTGCGCAGAGCCAGTGGCTGAGCTATATCGCGGTTGAGAATGTGGATGAGATGGCTGACAGAGCGCAGGCACTGGGCGCTGAAATCATTGCCGGCCCGCATGATGTGCCTGAAGCGGGCAGAATGGTGATGTTACAGGAACCCGCAGAGGGGGCCCATTTTGCGCTTTGGCAGGCAAAAGAGCACCCGGGGTGCCTCCGAGAGCTGGAAGCTAATGTGCCTTATTGGTTTGAGTTGGCGACACGGAGTAGCCAAAAAAGTAGGGCATTTTACAGTGCACTACTGGGTTGGCAGGCGCAAGATAAGCCTATGGAAGGCATGGATTATGTGTTGTTCAGCGCACGCGACACAGTTGTGGCGGGCATGTTACAGATGAGTGAAGAATGGGGAGATGAGATCCCCGCACATTGGATGACCTACTTTGCAGTGCTGGATTGCGATGCCATGGCCGATAAAGCCCGGACTCTGGGTGGGCAAGTGTGTGTGCCGCCGACGGATATCCCTCAGGTTGGTCGATTTGCTGTGATCACTGACCCTCAGGGGGCTGTCTTTTCAATTATTCAATCTCAAATGCATGACATTGAACCTTAACTCACATATGGCTAAGGTACGACCGCCTGTTCTTTAGTCTAGTGAGATCAGCTGCCCCTGACACTGAGAAAAGGCGTTTTCCAGTCGCTCTGCATATTGCCTGAGTTGTCCGCTTTTTCTTATTGCTTTTATGTGGGCACTGAGTTTCGGTACCAGAGCCTGGTGCTTTTTATGAACATAATGATAGATGGTAAAAGTACGTGCTGAGGCCGTTTTACTATACAGTGTGGTCAATCCGGACTCACATAAGGAGCCCAAGGCATATTTATCTGTGGCTAATATCCGATTGACGCGGCCACGGCTCAGTGCCTGATAGGCTGATATGTCATTCTGGACCCGGTTACAATTGAGCTGGTGCTGCTGACAAAACCAAACTGTGATCAGATTACCGGCAATGATTGCCAGGTCTGTTTCATAAGACAGGTCACAGTACTTTGGATCTGTACAAAGCAGCATCAATTTGAGTTGACCGAGTGGTGCAGGCACAGCGATTAAATTAGCATAGCGTGCACCAACTAAGTCAACGCGTCCGGCTTCCGCATCCAGTTCACCCTCATTCACCAATTGCAGGCCCCGCTCGCTTGGCAAGAACTCAAATTCCGGTTGGATCCCCAATGGCGCATAAATGGCGCTGAACATCGCTGTGATTTGCTGCTGCCCGAGCGTATATGACAAAGCTTCGCTGATATTGACACGATAGGTATTTGCTAGCGCAGCTGGCAGCCACAACAGGGCGATCAGGATGAAATATCGTGGCAAGAGTGTACTCCCTTAACTGGCGTCCTTTAAAGGTAGCAGAACCTGGTGAGGCTGAAAGTAATCACCGCAATCTATAGAATGGCTGGTATGCTAATGTGAGCGCAGATAAATAAACGAGGAGAAAGGTATGTCAAAACATGTGGTGATCACCGGCGCTAACCGTGGTATTGGTTTGGAGTTATGCCGACATTATGTAGCAGCGGGTGATCGGGTAACGGCCGTAGTGCGTCGTACATCGGAAGAGCTTCAGTCGCTAGGCGTTACAGTCCTTGATGGCATTGATGTTAGTATTGCCGAAGATGTGCGCACACTGTCATCAGCTCTTGGAGACCAGGTTATTGACATACTGATTAATAATGCTGGCATTTTTCACAATGAAACCCTGCAACAGATGGATTTTACCACTTTGGAACAGCAGCTGATGGTCAATGCCGTCGCACCAGTGCGTGTTACGCATGCGTTGCTGCGCAATCTAACTGCGGGGGGCAAGGTGGCGATGATCACCAGCCGAATGGGCTCCATTGAGGACAATGGCTCGGGTGCTTATATAGGCTATCGTATGTCCAAAGCGGCGCTGAATGCGGCTGGGGTGAGTCTGGCGCATGAGCTAAAGCCGCAGGGAGTTGCTGTGGCTTTGCTTCACCCGGGGTTGTACAAACGCAGATGGTCAATTTTGCCGGTGATATTTCTGCGACAGACGCCGCGCAGCGTCTAATCCAACGTATTGCTGAGTTAACGTTGGAAACCAGTGGTGGATTCTGGCACGCCAATGGCGATCGCTTGCCCTGGTAAGTGCAGGGTAGTACACCGGAAAGGGGCAAATTTGTGCTAAACTTCGGGCAGGTATTTGCATAAATGAGCTAATTTTCATGGAACTTCAAGAAAACACCCCACTAAACCTGCCTCTGTTTAAACTGGATGATAATCTGGCTGAGCGCGATATCGCGCAGCCTGACCTGACACTGGAAGTTATCCTGGATGCCAATCTACTGGCCAATCTTTGTCAGAACCCCGCCCCCGAGCAAAGTGTGAGTATTCCACTTGAAGGTTATCAGGTCAGTAACATCGAACACCAAGTGGCTGAGGTTTTGAGCCATGGCCACCAGGCGCAGTTGTTGCTTAATCA
Source organism: Pseudoalteromonas sp. PPB1 (assembly GCF_015356275.1). Taxonomy (NCBI): domain Bacteria; kingdom Pseudomonadati; phylum Pseudomonadota; class Gammaproteobacteria; order Alteromonadales; family Pseudoalteromonadaceae; genus Pseudoalteromonas; species Pseudoalteromonas sp. PPB1. Next base: position 6,220 of record NZ_JACEQV010000026.1, read on the forward strand.
CGGTCCGGTACTGAGTGCCGTTTTAAGCTGTGAAAGCGAGGTTGTGTTTGTTTCTCCACCAATGGAAATGATGCCCACATTCGATTTAGGGCTTGATGACGAAGAGGATGAGTAATGCGCAGATCGGGCTGGATACTGATTGGCTTAGTTACGTTTTTAAGTGGGTGTGTGGCATTGGGTATGAATCATTACGATGATTTGTTCGGGCCACAGCAGGTGCAACAGCGCATCCAACCGCAATCAGAGCCGCACGGCGCGGCTTACCTAAATGATATTAAGCCAATTCTGGATACCCGGTGTGTGGTATGCCATGGCTGTTATGATGCGCCCTGTCAGCTTAAATTGAGCTCACCAGAAGGCATAGACCGAGGGGTAAGTAAAACCCGAGTGTATGATGGCACCCGCTTGCTGGCCGAATCTCCAACCCGCTTACTGTTTGATGCGCAGTCTACATCACAATGGCGTGAGAAGGGTTTTACCCCTATTCTCAATGAGCGCGTACAAACGGAGTATGCCAACCTCAACGGCAGTGTGCTGTATAATAGCTTACTGCTCAAACATACGCAGCCGTTTGCTCAGCAAGGGCTGTTGCCTCAGCACTATGACTTTTCATTAGACAGAGCGCAGACCTGTCCGACGATGGATGAGTATCCAGACTATGCTAAAGAGCAGCCCCATGCAGGCATGCCCTATGGTTTGCCGGCACTGACGAACAGTGAATTTACACAACTCACTGAATGGATCAAGCAAGGCTCGCCGATGAGCCAGATTGCCCCACCCAATGCGAATGAGCAATTGGCCGCTGCAAAGTGGGAAAGCTTTTTAAATCAGGATGATAATAAGTCTCGTCTTGCCGCTCGTTATATTTATGAACATTGGTATCTGGCGAACGCTTATTTTGACCGCCTGGGTGGCGAGGCCTTTTTTAAGTTAGTGCGCTCTAAGACGCCACCGGGTGAGCCCATTGAACTTATTGCGACGGTCAGGCCATTTGATGACCCCAAAATCACACGGGTTTATTATCGTTTTATGCAGGTACGCAGCACTATCCTGTCTAAAACGCATATGCCGCTGGCACTGAATGACGACAAACTGGCACGCTTGCAGGCGCAATTTATTCACAGTGATTATCAGGTGCCACAGTTACCGGGCTATGCCCCTAAACTGGCAGCGAACCCCTTTAAAGTGTTTGCGGCGATCCCCGTGAAGTCACGGTATCAATTTATGCTCGATGAAGCGGAACTGATCGTCAAAGGTTTTATTAAAGGCCCGGTGTGTCGTGGTCAGATAGCCCTGAACGTGATCAACGACCACTTCTGGGTGGCTTTTGTGGACCCTGAGAAAAATGCGTCGCCGGCCGTGGCGCAATTGCTTACCCGTCATGATGATGACTTGCTCCTACCAGCGGCAGAGCAGAGTAATGTTTTGCCTTTATCGAGCTGGGCGAAGTATGCCAAGCGCCAGCATGATTATTTGGAAGCCAAAACGGCCCTGTCTAATCAGGTATTTGCCGATGGCAAGCAGCTTAACCTTGACTTGATCTGGCAAGGAGAAGGACACAATCAGAATGCCGCATTGACTATATTCCGCCACTTTGACAGCGCCACCGTGGTGAAAGGGTTCATTGGGCAAGCTCCCAAAACGACCTGGGTGCTGGATTATGCTTTGTTTGAGCGGATCCATTATTTACTGGTCGCGGGCTTTGATGTGTATGGGAATATTGGCCATCAGTTGGTGACCCGGTTATATATGGATTTTTTGCGTCTCGAAGGCGAACAGAACTTTCTGAATTTACTGCCGCTGAGTCAGCGCCAGGCGATTAAACAGCACTGGTATCGTAAATCTCATTTGAGCCTCAGTGAGTTCATTAACCGCAAGTCATTACTGGGGGCGCCGTCTGGGATCCACTATCACAGCGATGACCCACAGGCAGAATTGTATGACATGTTAAAAGCGCATCTGAAGCCGGTTCTGAGTGAGGCCTACGATTACACCGCCGTTCCGGCAGCACTGCAACCACTCAATACACTGCCCGTGCGCGCGATTAATCAGCTGCCTCAGGTGTCGTTTATTTTGGCTGTTGATGGCAAAGGCGAGCATCAGCCCTACACCCTGATCCACCACAATGCGCACTTTAATATTTCTAGTCTGCTGAATGAGGAAGGTCAGCGTGCGTACGAAGAAGACACTGCGACTGTGGTACCAGGGTTTATCGGTGACTACCCGGAAGCTATCTGGCACCTGCCGAATCAGGCGCATATAGACGCTTTTGTGCAACAGCTGGGTGAGGTGCGTAGCGAGTCGGATTACCGGATGCTAAAAGCCACGTTTGGGATCCGTAGAACACACCCGCAGTTTTGGCAATACAGTGACCTATTGCACCGTGTTGCCCGTGACGTGCGGGGTGTAGAGTACGGATTGTTTGACTACAACCGATTGGAAAACAGGTAACTAACAGCGGGCTCAGGCCCGCTGATGATTATTTCAGATTGCTGGCGGCACGGACTGCTGCTAGCAGTACACTTTCTTCCAGACGCACTTTGTAATTGGGGTTGGCATACTGAAACTGTACCAGACCCGCTTTATCAATGACAAAGACCGCAGGTACTGGCAGTGCCACTCGGCTTTTGCCATCCAGGTCGACAAACTGCACACCCATGCGGTCGCGATAGGCTTTTGCGGTTTTGTCATCAAGGTAATATGCCAGTCCCAGTGCCTGAGTTAAAGCCAGCTGGTTATCTGAGAGTAACCGGTAATTGGGTGAACTGATGGTACTTTTACTCAATGCTTGTGGGCTGTCCGGTGAAACCGCAACTATCTGTGCATCTAGCTCAACAATTTGCTTTTCAATTTTTTGTAGTCCAGCCAACTGACGAGAGCAATAGGGGCACCAGCCACCACGGTACACCACCAAAACAGTGGTTTTGTCCTGATACAGCTTGCTCAGATCGATGGCCTTGGCATTGTTATCCTGCAGCGTTAAAGCAGGGGCTGTGAGGCCAGGAAGCAAGGGGGATACCTTCTCCGGGTGATCACTGATGTTAGTGGCTTGTGCAGCTGACAGAGAAAAAGACAGTAATTGCGAGACTGAGAGTGTTATCGCAAGAAGTATGGATCGCATGTAAAACCTCAAAAATGTATTTATGACTCCTAATAGAACGGGGCAGAGCAAAAAAGCTTTCATCGTGGCATTTGCACCACTGTGTGGGTATCATAGCGCTTTGACTGAATAGTGAGAGTGAGAGCCCAAATATGTCTGCGAATAGTGCAAAGCTGGTTGTGATGCTAGAGATGCAAAACGCCATGAATACCAAAGTGCATGAGCAATGGTTCAGCCAGGGGTTTGAATGGTACCGGGCCATCTGGGTTGAGTGTGCAGAAATGTTGGACCACTACGGTTGGAAGTGGTGGAAGAAACAAACCCCGGATACCGAGCAAGTGATCCTGGAGTTGGTCGACATCTTCCACTTTGGCCTGTCGCTGCGCATTGATGGTGAAACGACTTATGAGGCACTGGCAGCACAGTTGGATAGTGAGTTGTCTCAGCCTTTGTATGCCGAAGATTTTAAGGCAACGCTGGAAGTCCTTGCTGCATCGGCTGTGGCCGACAAAACCTTCAATGCCGCCGCTTTTGCAGGGTGTATGCAGCAGATTGGTATGAGCATCGACGACCTATATCGGGGATATGTGGGTAAAAACACCCTGAATTTCTTCCGCCAGGACCATGGATATAAAGATGGTAGCTACATCAAAGAGTGGCATGGCAAAGAAGACAATGAGCACCTGGTTGAAGTTGTGAAAAGCCTGGATACAGAACATCCAGACTTTGCTAAGCAGGTATATCAGGGCTTGCAAGCGCGCTACCCAGGCTGATCAGCTGATCGGTAGTAACGTGCGGTAGTCACAAATGGCCGGGTAGTCAGTGATGTCGTTGTGAGGTTGCTGGCTATCCGGATTCGCGATGGCCAGTAAATGCCCGATGCCATATTCTCTTGCTGCGGCCAACACCGCCAGACTGTCATCGACAAATAAAGTTCGGTCTTTATCAAACCCCAGATCAGCCTGAACCTGTTGCCATAGCTGCTGGCTTTCCTTACTCACCCCATAGCTGTGCGTTGAAATTAATTTATCCAGGTATTGGTCAAACTGGGTTCTTTCTACTTTAAGACTTAAGCTATCCGGGTGCGCATTGGTGAGTAAAATCAACTCTTTTCCAGCTGCTTTTAATGCTTGTAAAAATGCTGGTACATCCTCGCGTACAGAAATCAGATGCTGGATCTCGCGCTTGAGTTCCATAATGGGCAATTGAAGTTGTTGTTGCCAGTAATCCAGGCAATACCACTCAATCTGTCCCATGACAGCTTCATAGCGCGCGAGAATATCAGCCCGGGCTTGTTCGAGTGTCAGACCTTGCTTAACGGCATGGGCTTTTGGGATCACGTCGAGCCAAAAGTGATTATCAAAATGCAGGTCGAGTAACGTGCCGTCCATATCCAGCAACACAGTATCGATCTTTGACCAATTTAACATAGGCTTTTACCTGTAAAGGCTTTATGATGAGGTTAATCGCCATGATAGCAAAATAATCTCTATGTCACAGAAAAAGCACCCAATTCCCCCTGAGATAATAGCCTCTGAGGTTGTCGCAAAAAGTAAGCTCTTTACGGTTGAGTCACTGTCGCTGTCATTTTCTAATGGTGAGCGCCGTGAGTATGAACGTGTTCGTGGCGGCGGCCGGGGTGCCGTAATGATAGTGCCCATATCAGCCGAAAATGAGCTACTATTAGTGAGAGAATACTGTGCGGGGACACATGATTATCAGCTTGGCTTTCCAAAAGGGCTGATTGATCCGGGGGAAACCCCGATTGAAGCGGGAAATCGTGAGTTAAAAGAAGAAGTTGGCTTTGGCGCTCATCAATTTTGTGATTTGAAAACCTTATCACTGGCACCCAGCTACTTTAATGCCAGAATGCATATTTTAGTGGCCCAGGATTTATATCCGGAGCAATTGGCTGGTGATGAGCCTGAACCGCTGGTGGTGGTGAAGTGGCCCATGTCGCAATGGCAAGGGTTACTGAGTCAGCCTGACTTTACAGAAGCCCGTAGTGTCGCCGCGTTGTTGTTACTGCAACAGTACCTGACAACGGAGGCTTAATGCAGTCATTTTTAGAGCCCTGTATTGCGCTTGCTGAACAGGCTGGGCAAGCGATCATGGCCATCTATCAGCAAGACGACATAGGTGCGCGGGAAAAGTCAGATCATACGCCGGTGACGGCTGCCGATTTGGCTTCGAATGAAGTACTGACCGCTGGGCTTCAAGCCCTGGCCCCAGATGTACCGATCATGTCAGAAGAGACACCCATTCCCCCGCTAGAGAATCGACAACACTGGCAACGTTACTGGCTGCTGGACCCTATGGACGGTACCGGAGAGTTCATTCTTGAAAGTGGTGATTTTGCAGTCAACATAGCGCTGATTGAGAACAATCAGCCTGTGCTTGGTGTGATCCATTGGCCGGCAAAAGACGTGACCTATTTTGCTACCCATCAGGGTGGTGCGTTTAAGCGCATCGCAGGACGCGATGAGCCGATTTCTGTTGCCCCGAAAAGCACCCTGACTCTGGCTGTGAGCCGCAGGCAAAAAATTGAGGCTGTAAGTCAGTATTTAAACAGCCAGTTTGATACGGTGGCACTGGGGTCTTGTTCGCTTAAGGCGTGCATCGTGGCTGAAGGAAAGGCTGACTGCTTTTTACGGGTTGGGCCGACCGGTGAATGGGACACGGGGGCATCACAGGTGATTGTTGAAGAAGCTGGAGGCTGTATCACGGATGCTGAATTTAACCCGCTGACATACAATCAAAGAGAAAGTACAGAAAATCCCGATTTCATTGTGATGGGTCATCCCGACTGGCAGTTTCAGAAGCTGATTAATCCGCATCAGAGAGAGCAATAGCCTGGCGGTCGTTTTGGCCGCTAAGACAATAAATGTCATATTTGGGCGTTAAACTAGAGTGGTTTGACTGCTTTTTGAGCGGTTGGTGCCCTTTTCTCGATTAATACCTTGCAATATTAAATCAATTCTATATTATAGCGACCTCTTAAAGAGTTAGGGCAAATTAAGCCTCATAAAAAACTGTTTAAGTACTTCTCTCAACAGAAGTAAAACGTTGAAAATACAGGCGCGGGATGGAGCAGCCTGGTAGCTCGTCGGGCTCATAACCCGAAGGTCGTCGGTTCAAATCCGGCTCCCGCAACCACTTTTAAAGTGGTAACGTCGAACTTCGTCGGTTCGCTCTTCATAAGTCAAGGGCTCCTGTAACCACTTCTCTCAACAGAAGTAAAATGTTGAACATACAGGCGCGGGATGGAGCAGCCTGGTAGCTCGTCGGGCTCATAACCCGAAGGTCGTCGGTTCAAATCCGGCTCCCGCAACCACTTTCTGAGTGGTAACGACGAAGGTCGTCGGTTCGCTCTTCATAAGTCAAGGGCTCCCGCAATCACTTCTTAAGTGGTCTTCACCGAAGGAAATCGGTTCACTCTTCATAATTCAAAATCTCCTGTAAGTACTTTCAAGTGGCAACACCGAAAGGTCGTCGGTTTACTCTTCATAATTCAAAATCTCCTGTAAGTACTTTCAAGTGGCAACACCGAAGGTAGTCGGTTCACTCTTCATAATTAAAAATCTCCTGTAAGCACTTTAAAGTGGCAACACCGAAAGGTCGTCGGTTCACTCTTCATAAATCAAGGGCTCCCGCAACCACTTCTTGAGTGGTAACGCCGAAGGTCGTCAGTTCGCTCTTCATAAATCAAGGGCTCCCACAACCACTTTCTGAGTGGTAACGGCTCCCGCAACCACTTTCTGAGTGGTAACGCCGAAGGTATTTGGTTCACCTTTCATATCTCAATTCTCTTTCACTACTCAATCATTATTTAACTTATCGTTTTCGTTTTTCTCTTTGCTTTAATCATCAACACGTTTTCGAGTATAAATAACTTTACGTCCGCTTCTGTGTCTAGTCTCATCAATTATGATTGGTCGAATGTAGCGCTGATCTGATTTGGGTGCTGTACTGCAACAGATATTTAGGGAAAGTAACAAAAAGAGTGAGGGGAAGAAGGAGAAGTGGCAGGGCCACTTCTCACTGCAGGTTAAAACTGTTTTGCGTACTCTTCTGCATGACGCCATACACGCAGGGTATTGCCACCCAGTATTTTCTTGATCTGTCCTTCGGTGTAGTTGCGGTCCAACAGACCCTGTACCAGGTTAGGGTAAGTAGAGACGTCTTTTAATCCGATAGGCAATGAATCACCAACACCGTCATAATCGGAGCCAATCCCCACATGGTCGATACCAATGAGTTCTACGACATGATCAATGTGGTCGAGTACTTGCTCCAAAGTGGCGTATGGGAATGGGTTTTTCGCACGGTATGCTGCTCTGAAATCGGTTTTGCTTTTGCCCTGACTGGTTGCTTGCGCTTCTGCTTCATTGCGTTGGTCGTACCAACTGCGGGAGCTGGCTGTAACAAAGCTTGAACCAAAGTTAATTTGAATGACTCCGCCATTCTTTTTCAGGGCTTTGAGCATATCGTCATCCATATTGCGCTCAAATCCAGGAGTGTATTTGCGCAACGAGGAATGTGATGCAATCACGGGTACTTTAGACAGTTCCATCACTTGATAGAAGGCGGCATCTGAAATATGCGAGACATCGATCAGCATACCAATCTTATTCATTTCCACGACAAGCTTTTTACCAAATGGGCTCAGGCCTTTCCACTTACGGCGAATGTCGTACGACGAGTCAGAAATATGGTTGCTTTGTGAGTGTGCCAGAGTGATATAGCGTACACCTCTATCAAAGAAATGCTTCAGGTTGTTCATATCACCTTCAATGGGGGAGCCGTTCTCCATGCCCATTGCAACCGAGATTTTCTTTTCACGAAAATGACGAAGGATATCTTTGGTATTGTAGGCCATGGCAAATTTATCTGGTGCGCGTTGCGCCAGCGCTTCCATGCCATCTATTAGCTGGTTTGCCAGTTGGTAGCTTTTACCTTTGCCTTCAAACTCCAGGTTCGCAGGAATATATATCGACATAAAGGGGGCGTTCAGACCACCCTGTACCGCACGGGGATAATCAAAGTCGCCGCCTTTCGTGGCCTTAGTGACATCTTCCCAGTGCTCCTTGATACGATAAGGAACGTCGATGTGTGTGTCTATCAGGAGGTTCTGCTGAGCGATGCGGTGAGCGCGCTCAGATACCTTAATGTCGCTGGCGTAGGCATTCGACAAGCTTAAAGCCAGGGCGCAGAGTGTAGCGGGTAACTTCATGGATTGACCTTGTTATTCTTTGTAGTGTGTGTCGATTGTAGCAAGTTGGCGTTGATCTACAATCCATTCTGTCGGTTTGCCCGTGGGACTGATCGAAATTAGTCGTAGGTGTAATCCTCGGTTTGCATCGCCTGGAATTGGGCTTTCGAAACAATATTGACAGACTCATGCAATTCAGAATAAACCAGTAATGCTTCTCCTGACTTAAGCTGAGCATGAACCTGCTCGACTTTACGTTCCGTACTGATTTCACTGTCACCATAGTCGGTGCCTTCCCGCAGCACATAATGCTCAATTAGATTGCTTAGCGTGGCTGGATCCAGTTGCTGATATGGAATGATCATAATTTCTTTAAACTCGATGATTTAGTAGTGAATGCAAATAAGCGGGGACAATTTGCTCAAGCCAGAAAACAGGCCTGAGTGGGTTGCGACCGGCAATAAAGCCGACATGGCCCCCTTGCGGCGATACTGCCAGCGTAACCTGATCGCTGATCTGAGCCTGAGTTGGGATCGCACGGGTCGACAGCATGGGATCATCGGCTGCATGGATCAGCAAGGTCGGCGTGGCTATTTGCTTCAGATAGGGTTGCGCACTGGCTTTGGCATAGTAATCTTCTGCACCTTTAAAGCCATGTAATGGCGCAGTGATCCGCTCATCAAACTGCCATAGATCACGGATCTGCTGAATCTCATCACGGCCGATCTGAAGTGCATCTTCTATTTGATCAAACTTGCGCGAAAAAGAGCGCTTCATGCGATCAAGCAAGTATTTTTGATACAGTTTAAAACAGCTCTTGCGGATCACCTGGCAGGAGGAAGACAAGTGGTAGGGTGCAGAGATCACCGCAGCCCCATCCAGCTGGCTGTCGTGGCCTTGTTCTCCAAGGTATTTGGCCAGCACATTACCGCCCAGCGAGAATCCCACTGCGTACAAGGGACGATCAACAAAGCGTTGTTTCAAGGTTTGCAGTAAAAATGCCAGGTCGCCGGTTTCACCGCTGTGGTAGGCCCGGGCCTGACGGTTCACCTGACGTGAGCAGTTACGAAAGTGCATCAGTACGGCGTCCAATCCGGCAGTGGTCAGTGCCCGAAGCAGCCCTTTGGCATAAAAGCTATTGATGTTACCTTCAAGTCCGTGCAGTACGACAACCAGCGGAGCTTGTTGATTACCATTATTTGCCCAAGCCAGCTCTAGAAAGTCATCGTCGGGTGTCTCGAGATGCTCGTAGCGTACATTGGCTTTCAGGTTTGGCCTGAACAGACGGGGCAAAATGGTTTGCAGGTGACGGTTACGCATCCACCAGGCGGGTTGAAAGGTTAACTCTGACGGCTCTAACATGTGGTTTGTATTTCCTGTAAATACCTCTGCGACGGTGAGACTCATGTATGCACCCAGAAGAGCAATCGCATCGTGTGACGCCAATCAAAAAGCGGGGATGATGAGCCTGAAAGTGCCATCAGTGTATCAAACTGCGGGAAATAACCAAAAGAATGTTCGGGTAATACCAATTTGCTTAATTAAGTGTTCTATTTTGAGGCGAGAAAATAGGGTCGATAACCAGACAAAAATTTGTGAACCTATGTCTAAGGTATAAGGTTCTAAATGAGAAATTTTTAACGCCGTTAGCGTCCTATTTGCTCCTTCAAATTGAACAGGTATTAAGTGAAATTGGTATAATAAAAAGCACCCGATCAGCCAGGCTGATAAGGTGCTTTGTGCGTCGTGCTTAATTCTAGAACGGGAACTAATTGCTTAACGTTTCAACAACATGTTTCGAATAACATAAAAGAGTGTCGACGATTTACTCAGGTACTTCTGCTTCTTGCACTTTCTTGATGAAGTAGTAGACGTAGAAACAACACAGTACGATTACCACGCCCAAGATGCCGAAAGAGAGAAATAACACTGGGTCAGTAAAAAAGTCTCTGAAGAATACGTTCATGTCTGTGCCTCCTGATTTGTCGATGAAGTAATCTTAGTCGAGCATGCACAGAGCAGATATGATCAAGATCAAGTTTCCGGGGGCCCTATACAGGACTCGGTAAATTGCTTGATCCCGATCATGTTTTTATGGGGATAGTGAGTCGTTGGGTGGGAGTCAGGTAGTGTGCCAGGTTATCTGGGTGTGGGTTTTGCTGTGGTGATTGCTGATTGAGGTAGTCAATCAGCATAGTTTGCTGGCACTTTTCCTGGGCCAGTTCTGCATTGAGCATGTGCTGGCGCAGCTCAGCATACGCTTCATAGTGCTGATGTTGCTGCTTTAATATGCGACGTATTTGACGCTGAGGATGCAAAACGGTGTGGTCAAATGCGTCACACAGCGCGTGCAATGCCTGAACGTGTGTGGCATGAAGTGACAGATCACGTGCGTCCAGGTACATCAACAGTAAAATCAGGTTGACGTTTTTGTGATCATTATCTTGCAGCGCGAGCAGGGCATCCTGCATGCCTGCACGCGCATATTGCGTGCAGGCATAAGTCCAGAAATCTGCAGCGTCTAGCATATCTCGCCACTTTGTTCGAAATGGGTCTGTTTTTCTTCAAGCTCTTCCAGAGCCATAAGCAGCGCTTCTTCGGTGTCGTTTAGCTGTGGCGTGAGTTTAGCTTGTTGGGCCAGTAACTCACTGAGTTTCCCTTTATTTTGTTCAGAGTACAGGTCGTTGTCAGACAATGCTGTTTCAACCTCCCCAAGTGCAGCGCTGAGTTTATCGAGCTCTTTCTCCAGCTTGTCGATCGATTTTTTCAGGGGTTGTACGGCCTTGCGGAATTCCGCTTCCAGGCGCTTCTGTTCTTTGCGATTAACACTTGAGTGGGCCTTGTCTTCGTTGCTGTCTTTGCGCACGGCTTCTTTGTTGGCGTTAAGTAGCCACTGGTAGTAGGCATCCAAGTCATAGCCAAAGGCGCTCACTTCACCCTGATCAACCAGGTAATACTCATCCGCCGTATGTTTAAGCATATGGCGATCGTGCGATACGGTGACCATCGCTCCTTCAAAGCCTTGCAATGCCATCACCAGGGCATGACGCATTTCGAGATCCAGGTGGTTAGTGGGCTCATCCAGCAGCAGCAGGTTCGGTTTTTGATACACCAGCATGGCGAGCACAAGGCGTGCTTTTTCGCCCCCAGAGAAAGGTTTGACTGGCTCCAGGGCCTTGTCGCCGTTAAAGGCGAAGCCGCCCAGAAAGTCACGTAGTGACTGCTCACTCGCTTGTGGGTCGAGGCGCTGTATGTGGGTAACCGCGCTGGCAGAAAGATCGAGCGATTCCAATTGATGCTGGGCGAAATAGCCAATTTTCAGCCCCTGATGCTGAAATACCTCTCCCGCCTGAGGTGATAGCTCACCGGCAAGCAGTTTAATCAGCGTAGACTTACCTGCACCATTGCGGCCCAGCAGGGCGATACGGCTACCCGGCACCAGATTGAGTTTTATTTTGTGTAAGATAGTCACCTCACCATATCCGGCCTGAGCCTGATCTAATGTCATCAGTGGGTTAGGCATGCTATCCGGGTTACTGAATTCAAAGCTAAACGGTGAATCAGCATGGGCGGGCGCCAGCTTTTCCATGCGCTCCAGGGCCTTAACCCGGCTTTGCGCTTGCTTGGCTTTACTGGCTTTGGCTTTAAACCGGGTGATAAATTGCTCCAGGTGGGCAATGGTGGCTTGTTGTTTTTCGTATAACGCCTGTTGCTGCGCCATGCGCTCGGCCTTTTGGCGTTCAAACTGGGAGTAGTGGCCTTTATAAACGTTGAGCTGCTGTTGGTCCACATGCCAGATTTGATCGACCACTGCATCGAGAAACTCCCGGTCGTGTGAGATCAGTACTAACGTACCTTGATAGGCTTTTAAGAAACGTTCCAGCCAGTAAACGGCGTCAAGATCGAGGTGGTTGGTTGGCTCATCCAGCAGTAACAGGTCGGCATCACGGATCAGTGCCTGGGCGAGGTTCAGGCGCATTCGCCAGCCACCAGAAAAGGCACTGACCGCATCACCCAATTGTGTATTGCTAAATCCCAGACCATGTAATAACTCACCGGCTTTGGCTTCTATTCCATAGCCGCCAACTACTTCTATCTGCTGATGCAGGCGAGCCTGCTCGGCACCGTCGCCCGACGCCTCGGCACTGTGCAGCGCACTGCGCAGTGCATAATATTCGGGGTGACCCTGTAGCACGTATTCCAGCGCACTGATAGCCAGTGCAGGCGTTTCCTGCTTTACGGATGCAATGGACCAGTCTTTCGGAATTTGCAGCTCGCCCGCATCCAGATGTAATTCTGATTTGAGCAACGCAAACAAGGAGGATTTGCCACACCCATTGGCACCGACCAGACCCACTTTGTGTTGTGGAAATAAGGTGGCGCTGGCATTTTTAAGCAGCGTTTTACCACCGCGCATAAGTTCAATATTCGAAAGCTGGATCATACCGTTACATCACTGTTTACTAATGCGCCCATCATAACACGGATCCCTACGGACACTCCAAGCGTATCAACAGCGGAGAATATAGGATAAAATAGCCAACCAGGGCGCGCAGCCCGTGATATGAATCGTCAACTGAACCGTTTACGGATCAGCTAACCTGAGGTAACTAAAGGTGAGAAAGAAAAAACGCTTTATTGCAGGGGCATCTTGTCCTGAGTGTCACGAAGCTGATGTCATGATGTTGTACAAAGAGCATGACGTGGAAAAGGTGGAATGTGTGAAGTGTGGTCACATCATGACACAGCCGAAAGAAGCTGTTCAGGCCTCAACACGCCAGTTTGAGCAGGTTATCGGGGTATTCAGGCCAGAATAACCGGAGCTCAAATGGCTTGGCTCCGTAGTCAGGCTAATAATGTGGTGGAGGCGGCTCCTGATGCTGGGGCATCATGCCCGGATCTTTGCCTTCTTTGATTTTTTCTGCCAGTAACTCAACCTGCCGCTGCATGATTGCCAGACGTGCCTGATGCGCACTCAGTTCGTTGTTTAAAATTTCTATGGTTTCGTCCTGAAATGCTACTTTGGCTTCCAGTTCGTTAATGCGATCTTCGAGGTCTGTCATGATTACTCTCTTGCAAATTGTTCTAACAGGCCGCTGGAGCTCTCTGTCAACAGGGTTTCATCATTCCCGGTAAACGCCACATCAAAGACAACAGCAGACTTAGGCCGGCTTCCCTCGCGTGGCTTGACGCGCCAGGTCGCCAGCTTTTCACCACTATCAACCTGCCACAGGGTCAGTTGTCTGTTTGGCGAGCCCGTTGCAATTAATTGCCCATCCTGATTAAAGCGCACGGCACTGAATATTTTCTGCCGCGCAATATACTGTAATTGCGCTTTGATTTCACCTGATGTGAGTTGCCAGATGCTGGCCTTTTTCATACTGTCTGCTGTAAACGCGTAACGTCCCTGGGGATCCAAGGCGACTTTAGTGACCCGGCTGGGGTGATTGAATCTATGGATAACCTGGCCAGTCCGGGTATCCCAAAAGTAAGCGCTGTAATCATTTGCGCCGGTTAACGCAAAGTGGCCATTGGGGGATAAAGCAATACTGTTAATTTTTTCTTGGTGGCCAAGGAACTCTATGCGTCTGCCGCTTTCTAAGTCGAGATGCACAACCACATTGTCGCTGCGTCCATATAAGACATAACGGCCTTCGTTGCTGATGGCGATGTCGCGAATGGTGCCTTGTTCAATCTGGTAATAACCAACATTTTGTCCATCGGACAAGCGCCAGATTGCAAAGCGATCGTTGGCTGCAGTGACGGCACTGGAGTTGTCATGGGCGATGGCCAGAGAGTGCACCAGTTCATCCGCTTGTTGCGACTGGGACCACTGATATTTTAAACCATGGGTGGTGTTATCCCATAAAACCACGCCATGTTCGATGGATGACACTAAACTGTAACGCCCATCGTGTGAAATAGCCGCGGCGAATGCACCACGTGCGGCATGTTCAACGGTCAGCAATGCATCTGAACTGTCTGTTGAACAACCAGATAACAGTGATGCGGTGATAATTAAAGCAGTTTGAGCGTTGCGCCATAAAAATTTGGGCATAAAATCGGTATTTCCTCTTAACTCCATGATTTGCACCGAGTAGACTAATGGGTAATTTGTAGAGGTCACAAAACTGATATTAGCCTATCGGTATATCAATGTCGCCGATCTCGAAATGAATTTTGCGTCAAAAAGAGAAATTTGGCTTTATGCGCTACGGATGGTAATGTGACATCCACCCTTTTTTAAGATTAATATAATTTTAACAAAGACACCCAACCAGGATAGTGATATTTGACTCTGAGCCTGGGTTTGTCGGAGAGAAAACATGAAACACACAATTAAGTTATCTTTAGTGGCTGCCTCGGTTCTGGCACTGACCGCTTGTAACCAAAAAGCAGAAGAAAAAACAGCGCAAGTTGCAGAAGTAAAGCTGGAGACTGAAGTTCAGCAGCAAGCTTATGGTATCGGTGCATCCGTTGGTAACTTCCTGCAAAAAGATATGGCAGATAAAAAAGAGCTTGGTATTGAGCTGGACCAGGCACTGATCATGCGTGGATTTAAAGACGCACTAGATGGAAATGCAAAACTAGACGAAGCGAAAATTCGTGAAGTACTAACTGCATTGGATTCTTCTGTACGTGAAAAGCAAGCAGCGAAAGCACAAGCTGATGCTGAGAAGAACAAAGTTGAAGGTGCTGAGTACCTGGCTGAGAACGCGAAGAAAGATGGCGTAAACGTCACTGACTCGGGTCTGCAGTATGAAGTACTGAGCGAAGGTGAAGGTAAAAAGCCAGTTGCAACGGACATCGTGAAAGTACACTACAAAGGTACTTTGCTTGACGGTTCTGAGTTCGACAGCTCTTATGCGCGTAACCAACCAGCTACTTTCCCACTGAACCAGGTTATCGCGGGTTGGACTGAAGGTCTGCAGCTGATGGCGGTTGGCTCTAAGTACAAGTTCACTATTCCTTCAGAACTGGGCTACGGTGAGCGCAACCTGGGTAAAATCCCTGCTAACTCAACCTTAGTTTTTGAAGTAGAGCTGCTGGAAATCCAGGAAGAGAAAGAGCACGGCCACGATCACGCGCACGACTCAGAGTAATGCCTGCTGATGCCTCATCTAAAGGTGAGGCAACTGAAAGCAGATATAAAAAAAGGACCGTCAGGTCTTTTTTATATCAATTTTCGAGGTCAAGCACAGCTGATATTAATCTTCGCTGTGGTTGGCATAGAGGTTATCGATGAGCTCATCTTCGAGTGCGAAGCGTAATTCTAGGGCTTCACCGAGCTCCGACAGATCTTTGTCAAAGTTTGTCATCAGAGTTTCCGACTGCATTTCTGCATATTTGTCGTTAAAATCCAGTGCCAGGTCGGTCGTGTCAGTGATCCTAGGGTACAATGACTGAGCCAGTTTCAGGCTTTGCGGGCCCTTCTCTTTACACGCTGCGACCAGGTTGTCATAAATCTCAAAGTGTCCGGCGGACAGGTAATCCATCAGGATCTGACAAAAAGTCTGAATTTGTAGCTGATCAGGCAGTGCCCGGTCATCCTGTTCAAATGGAGACAGGCCTGCAACCTTACAATACAGCAGCAAAAGCTCCTGTCGTTCAGCTAACCAGTTGTCGATAACGCTATGGCTACCTCCCCACCTTTGTTGGGCTTGTTCTAAGCGTGACAGCATAGTTATCTCCTTAGCGGGTCATCATCTGCCCGTGGCTTGCCAAAAACATCGGCACAGTGTGACCCAAAGTGGGGTCAAAACTTAATAGTGACCACCTAAAAGCGGTGATGCCGATTATGTTTATCTGTCTTCTATAAAAAGGAAATCTGATGAAAAGGTCAACCTCTTTTTTAGCCAAGTGAGCAAATAACAGGGTGTGTCTCCGATGTAGGTGCGGGAATAACTCTTGTTTACGAGCGGATTGTATAAACTGAAGAGTGAGGCGGCTTAAAATGTTGAAAATTAGTTAAACAAAAAAGCCGCGTCAGGGGGTATTCCTGAGCGGCTATCAATGCAGTTTAGCAATAGAGCTTTATTTTTATTGGTTTTAAAGGTGTTTTTATTCTTCTTAGCGCAGCAAATTTATAGCAAGCTTTTACCCTTGTTGCAAACAGTTTAATCGGGTGTTTTTAATCTGGTTTGTAATGTGTTGAAGTAAAAGGGTTTTAATTTTATGCCGTTCGAATAAAAAGTGACCGGTTCAGGGGGAGAGGATTAATCCAGATCATACTGGTGGGAATTTGCGTGCTGTTTCAATAGTGACGTATTGAAGTTAATGATACAATCTGAGCAATTTTTACAGCATTGGAATGAAATTACGCTATGAGCGAGTTGAAAAATGATCGTTACCTGCGCGCGTTGATGAAACAACCCGTAGATGTTACGCCCGTTTGGATGATGCGTCAGGCAGGCCGCTATCTTCCTGAGTATCGCGCGACCCGTGCGCAGGCCGGAGATTTTATGAGCCTGTGTAAAAACGCAGAGTTGGCGTGTGAAGTCACCCTTCAGCCGTTGCGTCGTTACCCGCTTGATGCGGCGATCTTATTCAGCGATATCCTGACGATCCCGGATGCAATGGGTCTGGGCTTGTATTTTGAAACCGGTGAAGGACCTAAGTTTGAGCGTCCAATCAGCTCGCTGAGTGATGTACAAAAGCTGCCTAAGCTGGATCCGACCGATGAGCTGGGTTATGTGATGAATGCTGTGAGCACCATTCGCCGTGAATTGAAAGGTGAAGTGCCACTGATCGGATTCTCTGGTTCACCCTGGACACTGGCGACTTACATGATTGAAGGCGGCAGCAGCAAGACCTTCGGCAAGATCAAGAAGATGGCCTTCGCTGAGCCTAAGACTTTGCACTTGTTACTGGATAAAGTGGCAGACTCAGTTATTGATTACCTGAATGCCCAAGTGAAAGCCGGTGCTCAGTCGCTGATGATTTTTGACTCATGGGGTGGCGTACTGAGCCCGCGTGATTACAAAGAATTTTCGTTGCAATATATGCACAAGATCGTTGATGGTCTGATCCGTGAAAATGATGGCCGTAAAGTGCCGGTCACACTCTTCACCAAAAATGGCGGCCAGTGGATTGAAGCCATTGCGGCAACGGGTTGTGACGCGGTTGGTCTGGACTGGACGATTGATATTGCGGATGCCAGACGTCGTGTTGGTGATAAAGTCGCTTTGCAGGGCAATATGGATCCGTCTATGTTGCATGGTACGCCAGAGCGTATTCGCGAAGAAGTACAGCACATTCTGTCTGGCTATGGTCAGGGGTCGGGGCATGTGTTCAACCTGGGGCATGGTATTACTCCAGATGTTGACCCGGAAAATGCCGGCGTGTTTATTAATGCAGTGCATGAGTTTAGCCGTCAGTACCATCAGGATTAACTGATAGCTTGATGTAATTAATAAAAAACCCGGCTGTTGCCGGGTTTTTTTATGAAAAGGATACCGTGATGACCGATTAGTCCTGACTTTCAAAAGCGCGACGCATAAAACCTGGGGTTGCCAGTGCGCCTTTGTGTACGCCGGTGTTGTAATACTCAGTTTCAAAGCTGGCCTGCTCGGCATCTTGCTCACGGAAGCCGTTAAACGCTTCCCCTTTACGTGCCAGTGTCGCCGACCACAAGCCGCTCGGGTAGATAGGCTGTGGGAAAGGCAGCGTTTGCAAGTCCACAAACCCCACGTCCAGCATTGCCTGACGCATGGCTTTGAGCAGGTTCATGTGCATCAGAGGAGACTCACTTTGCTGCACTAAAATACCGCCCGGGCGCAATGCTTTGAGGCAGCTGGTATAAAATGCATGGTTGAACAGGCCTTCGCCTGGGCCTACTGGATCGGTGCCATCCACAATGACCACATCGACTGATTCTGGTGCAGCATCGTGCATATACTTGATGCCATCGTCAAACATGACGGTTGCACGCGGGTCGTCATTCGAGGCACAGAGCTCTGGAAAATATTTTAGCGACATTTGCGTAACGACTTCGTCAATGTCGATTTGGGTCACGGTTTCTACATCCGGATGCTTAAGTACTTCGCGCAGTGTGCCACAATCACCACCACCGATGATCACAACATTTTTAGGGGCTGGGTGAGAAAACAAAGCCGGGTGGCTCATCATTTCATGATAGAAAAAGTTCTCCCGGGTGCTGACCATAGTACAGCCGTCAATGATCATCAGATTGCCAAAATCTGTGGTCTCATACATTTCAACATTCTGAAATGGCGACTGGATCTCGTCCAGTTTACGAGTGACGCGTAAAGAAAACGCGCTACCATCACGGTCGCTGATCTCAGTAAACCAGCGGTTTGCTTCTAAATTTGACATTGTTGCCTTCATGCAGATGTAATTTTCAGAGATTTTGCCAGCGCTTTCGCCCCAGCTCAATCTATTTTAGCGTATAAACACCGACTCGGTTAGGGACAAAATACCGCAGGTTGGCTCAGGTTGCCTGCACGACAGATAAATCATGCCTGGTTTTGCAGATGGGGTGGCAAAAGATTGTCACATCTTGGCCTTAAGTATTAAAATATGCGATCTGTAAAGCTAGTTAATTGAGATTGCCATGACCTGGGGTTTGCAAACCGCACGAGCCACTTATAATGTTACGCACTGGAGTGAAGGGTATTTTGACATCAATGATCAGGGGGAGTTAGTCGCCTATCCCGATGGTGATCGCGCAAAGCCGGCCATTTCTCTGGTTGAATTAACCGAGCGCTTTAAAGAGCAAGGCTTGACCTTGCCGGTGCTGGTGCGTTTTACCGATATTCTAAATAGTCGCGTTGAAACCATGACACAGGCTTTTTCACATGCGACAGCTGCAAAATCCTATCAGGGGCAGTATACCTGTGTTTACCCCATCAAAGTGAATCAACAGCGCTCTGTGGTGAGCAAATTACTGGCACACCCGAGTGGCTTGGTTGGACTGGAAGCGGGCTCTAAGCCCGAGCTTATGGCGATTTTAGGGATTGCCAAAGACCCCATCACCATAGTGTGTAATGGCTACAAAGACAGCGAGTTTTTGCGTTTGGCGATGATAGGCCAGGCCATGGGACATAAAGTGCACATCGTTATTGAGAAGCTGTCTGAGCTGGATACTTTGCTTAAGGAGATCTCCGTGTTGGGCATTGAGCCTACCATAGGTATTCGTATCCGTCTGAACTCCATTGGCAAAGGGAAATGGCAAAACACCGGCGGTGAAAAAGGCAAATTTGGTCTGACAGCCAGTCAGGTACTGAGTGTGGTAGACAAGCTAACCGCTCAGGGCAAACTGCATCTGATGCAGCTGGTGCATTTTCATATTGGCTCGCAGATCGCCAACATCCGTGATATTCAACGCGCACTGCGTGAATGCGCCCGTCATTATGCAGAGCTGTCACAGTTGGGTGTACCACTAAAAACAGTAGATGTAGGTGGTGGCCTGGGGGTAGATTACGAAGGTTCAGGCTCTCGCAGTGCGTGCTCAATGAACTACACAGTGGCTGAATACGCCCGTAATGTGGTAGGGGCTTTTGCCGAAGTAGCTGAGCAGCATGGTCTGCGTCACCCCGATATTATTACTGAATCTGGCCGGGCACTGACGGCACACCATGCTGTACTGATCACCGACGTGATTGATGTAGAGCAAGCGCCTTTTCAGACCACGCCGAGCGCCCCAACGTCCTCTGCACACCATATCCAGCAGGAGTTATGGTTGTCACTGCAACGACTGACACCCAGGCTCGCAATAGAAACCTATCATGATGCGATGCATCTGTTTGGTGATGGTCATGATCAATATGTCCATGGTCTGATAGACATGCAGCAGTGGGCGCAAATTGAGCAACTTTATTTTACCACCCTGCAACGAGTCCGAGAGTGCCTGAATGTGCATTCGCGTTCGCACCGTGAGGTGTTGGATGAGCTCAATGAAAAGCTGGCCGATAAGTTGTTTGTGAATTTCTCGCTATTCCAGTCTCTGCCAGATGTTTGGGGGATCCAGCAACTGTTTCCGGTGATGCCTATTGCGTCACTGGATCAGCCGTTGACTCAGCGTGCGGTGATCCAGGATATCACGTGTGATTCAGATGGGCAGATCCGAGAATATGTAGAAGGTGCAGGGATTGAGTCCAGCTTGCCTATTCCGCCTTATCAGCCGGGTGAGCAATATCATATTGCGATGTTCATGGTGGGCGCCTATCAGGAAATTCTTGGCGATTTACATAACCTGTTTGGCGATACGGATTCGGTTCATGTTGAACTCACTCAGACAGGGTATGAGTTGAGCAATGCCATTAAAGGTGACAGCGTTGAGGACGTGCTGAGGTTTGTTCATTATGACAAAGCGGCGCTGGCGGAAAACTTTACCACGCAAATCTCCGCTCTTGAGGTTGATGAAGCAACGAAAGCCGATTACCTGACCCAGTTACACGCCGGACTTAGCGGCTATACCTATTTTGAAGATTGAGCTTGAATCGATCCGCAAGTCAGCGCGGGCTGCCTAGCGATGCTTGGCAGCCAAGGCCTCGGTATGATGTAATAGGGCCAGTTCGTTATTCTAATCATATGGTCTGAGTGCACTGTCATACGGACCATCATCAGTCGTAGTAAAGGAACATTGCATGTCGCTAATCCGCCAGGTGCTGGGGTTATTGTTATACGCCATTAATACACTGGTTTGGTTTATCCCCATTTTTCTGATGGGCGTGATCAAACTATTACCTATTGCGCCACTGCAAAAAGTGGCCAGTCGCATCGCCAAAGGGTGCGCCAGTTTATGGGTTGCCGGTAATAATCTTAACCAGTCTGTTATTTCACCGTATCGTCTTAATGTGTCAATGCCAGAGACGATGAAAGCCAAAGACTGGTACCTGGTGATTGCCAATCACCAGAGCTGGGTTGATATATTGATCTTGCAGCGGGTATTACATCGTAAGATCCCTTTTCTGAACTTTTTTCTGAAAAAAGAATTACTGTATGTACCTGTACTTGGGTTGGCCTGGTGGGCCCTGGATTTCCCGTTTATGAAGCGCACCAGTAAAAGTCAGTTGAAGAAAAACCCTAAGCTGCGAGGCAAAGACGTTGAAACGACCCGAAAGGCGTGTGAGAAATTTAAAACCATGCCCGTAAGTATTGTGAACTTTGTGGAAGGGACGCGTTTTACCGAACAGAAACACGCGCAGCAGCGCAGTCCATTCCAGCATTTGCTAAAACCGAAAGCCGGCGGGATTGCGTTTGTGATGCAGGCAATGGGAGAGCAGATCAATCAGGTGGTGAATGTTACCATTCATTATCCGCAGGGGACCCCCAGTTTTATGGACTTTGTCGCGGGTCGCGTTGGCGAGGTCAATGTACAGGTTGAGCTGATGCCAGTGAGTGCAGATCTGATTGGCGACTACAGCAATGACAGCGAGTTCAGGGTACGCTTCCAAAGCGAATTGAATCGGCTGTGGGGGCAAAAAGATCAAGAGTTAGTCGACTTAGTTGCGCGCCATGGCAGTCCTCAGGTGTCCGCCGAACATCACGAAAAGTCGCAGCAGTCCTGATAAAAAGCGGGTGAAGGAGGTGGCATGTTGAGAAAGTTTTTACCAGCCTGGTTAGCCGGGGGAACTGCAACGATGATACTACTGGCGAATACGCTATTGTGGGGTATCATCGTGTTTGCGCTGGGGTTGGTGAAGTGCGTTTTGCCACTACGTGGTGTTTCAGACATCCTACATTGGGCTTATAAAGGCTGGTGTCGGGGCAACCGTTTCGGGCTCCAGCTGGGCTGTCCTGATATCACCCTGAGTATACCCGATCACATGAGCAATCAGGCCTGGTATTTACTGGTTGCGAACCATATCAGCTGGTTGGATATTGTGGTGCTGAGTGCGCTCGACCGGTTACCTGCTCCGAAATTTTTTCTTAAAGACGAGCTCAAATACGTGCCTCTGATTGGCACCGGTGCATGGGCACTGGGCATGCCTTTTATGAAACGGGCAAGCAAGGCGAAAATTGCCAAAAACCCCAAGCTCAAAGGCATGGATGTTGAGCGAACCCGACACAGTTGTCGCCATTTTCGACAGCACCCGACAACGGTCATCAACTTTGTGGAAGGTACGCGCTTTACTGCGCAAAAGCATCTACGTCAGGGAGAGGCTTTTCATTATTTGCTTAAGCCCAAAGCCGGTGGTGTTGCGTTTGCCTTGGAGGTGTTGGCACAGCAACTGGACGGCCTGCTCGATGCCACCGTGATTTATCAAAGCCCGGATCAGCATATTTGCCGGAGCTTTATGTGCGGTAAGTTGCAACGTATTGAGGTGCGGATCCAGTTGTTGTCTATGACAACCGTACCTCAAGGGAACTATCAGACAGACAAACAATATCGGATTGCTTTTCAGGCTTATCTCAACCAGTTGTGGCTCAACAAAGATGCACAGCTGATAGCGTACTGGGAGCAGCAGCAAGCCCGAGGGGCTGTGTGTGGCGAAGAGGTGAAACAGCTATGAAGGTGACACACCTTAGTGAAGCACTCACGCCCTGGCTTGGTGCAACGTCGCACAGTGGGCTGTTGATATGGAGTACCAACTTACTGGCGCTGGTGATATTGCTGCTGGTATTTTGGTTGATCCGCCAATGGCTCTTGCCACGGGTACAGCAGTTTCTGGGTGCCTACTCCAATTCAAAAATCGGCTTTTTGGCACCTCAGCTAAGTAAATTCAGCGGTCGCTTTTCAATGGTGGTGTGTACGCTATTGTTTATCGCGTTCAAAGAAGCCTTGTTTCTGGCGCCACAAGGTTTATTCAATGTATTGAGTGTGGTGTCTCAGGGGCTCCTAATCATCAGTATTGGTTTTTTGCTAAGTAGCCTGGTCAACATTGTGAACGCGATTTATGAGCAACAGCCTTTCGCTAAAAGTGTGCCGATTCAGAGCTTAGTGCAGGTTAGCAAATTACTGATTTTTATTGTTTGTGCCATTTTGGTGATCAGCCTGGCCATCGATAAATCGCCAACCTATATTTTGTCTGGATTTGGTGCCATCGCTGCGGTCACGCTGTTGGTGTTTAAGGACACCATTCTTGGGCTGGTGGCCAGTATTCAAATTGCAGCCAACCGCTTGCTGGCAACGGGTGACTGGATCCAGGTGGATGCATTTGGTGCGGACGGTGAGGTCATTGAGGTTGGCCTGAATACAGTGCGCGTACGTAACTGGGATAACACGGTCACAACTATTCCAACCTATAAAATTATCTCGACTCGTTTAAAAACTGGCGCGCCATGCAAGAGTCCAGTGGGCGACGGATCAAGCGCGCAATCTACCTTGATTTTGATTCTATTCGCTTACTAAGTCAGGATGAGCTGACTGCGCTTGGTCAGGCGTTACCTGAGGTTGCTGCGCTGATACAAGATACTACTGCGCAGCGGTGGAGCAATGTCTCTGTGTTTCGTCGTTATGCCGAAACCTACCTGAAGGCACATCCTCAGGTAAATTCGGATTGTCTTTGTATGGTACGAGAGCTGGCACCGACACAATATGGTCTGCCGGTAGAATTATATTGTTTCAGCAGGGACAAACGCTGGGTGCAGTATGAGCATTTACAGGCTGATGTGCTGGACCACGTCTTGACGGTGATGCCATATTTTGGGCTGCGACCGTACCAGGTTATTTCAAGTCATCAAAACGAAATAAATCACAAAAAACCAGAGTAAGCTGCAAATCCTTGTGTTATCTTAACGATTCAGACTTTATCTTTTTATGACATATTTGTGACATGGAGACGAGTTAGGTTGCTGAATTGCCCAAGAGGTAGGTAGTGCAATGAAGTATTTTGTAGCAATCATGCTGGTGATGAGCTTGTGTTCAACAAAACAGGCCTTGGCAGACCATGAACAAATTCTGGTAGCGATCGACCACGCTCCCCCTTACAGTGCCCTGGATGATAAGGGTAACGCACGAGGGTTAATTCTCGATATTCTTAATTACATTAAACACCACAGTGATGAAGACATCGCTGTCAAAGCCGTTCCTTGTCCTTTTTCTCGTTGTATTCGAATGCTGGCACAGGGGGAAGTCGATGTGATGGGTGGACTGATCAGAACGCCAGATCGTGAACGTCAAATGGCATTTGTGACGCCTCCTTATATGGCTTTATCTTCTTCCTTTGTTTTTTACAGTCATCAACATAGTCAGATTGAAGTACGTCGCTATGAAGATCTCATTGGTAAGCGGATTGCAGTGATGCGCGGTGCAGCGTTTTTCCCTCGTTTTGATCAGGACAGTCGTCTCGATAAGGTTGAAGTACCTTCTGAACGTACTGCTGTAGATTTGGTGCTAAAAGGTCGGGTTGATCTCGTGATTGCAGTAGAGGATACGGCTGATCTGGCCATGAATGTGCTTGCTCAGCCCGCGCACCAGCTAAGAAAAATGGACTATCGTCATACTCAGGTGATTTATGGGCACATGGCGATGAGTCGTGCGTTTGCACAAAGCCATGTGGGGCGCGAGTTCACTGAACATATGCAGCGAATGGCAAAAAACAAAATCCTGGACAAGTTGGTTGCGCCTTATCAATTGCCAGCTATCCCGCCTCAGCTGTTATCAGAAGAGACGGGGAGTACACCAAAAAATACCTTTTAACGTGCGGTATGCGGCTCCTTCATGAAGCTGTAACTGAATGCCAGCACCAGCTGCGCGATGTCGTCATAAGCCTGAGCACTGGTGTCGTTCCCTGAATCTGCATTGGTCAGCAGCACAAAACCGCGCTGATGGCGCATATCTCCATATATCTGGGTGAGTACACCCGGATCTTCCCCGCTGTGGTAGATTTTGTCGCCATCGAGCCCCCAGAAGAAACCTCGCTCTACCGAGATACTCGGGACATTGGTTTGTGGGCTCAACATGGCTGCTATGGCACGTGCTGGGATGCGCTGTTCTCCATTGAGTTTGCCCTGTTGCATGGTGGCAATTAGAAAATTGCCCAGATCGTGTGCGGTAGAAATCGCACTGCCTTCACTGTAGGTGATGTTGCCATTATCAGGCAAAGGGAGCAGCTGTTGCGTGTCTGGGTGGTGAATGTAGCGGTGCACCACAGATGTTGTTGGTTGTGCAATGCCCCATTCACTACGCTGCATCGCCAGTGGGGTGAAGACATATTCCTGGGTTAACTCCGACAGGGTTTGTCCACTTGCCTGCTCTGTGACATAAGCTGCCAGTGCAGCACCGATATTGGAGTATACGGCGGCTTCATTATTGCGCAGACCAAAGCGACTGACAAAATTGTCAGTGTGATAGTGGCTGCCGGATTGTGTCAGGTAAGCGGCGAAGAAACGGTCGAGGTTGGTGTTTGCAGGTTCTTCACACACAGACTGCTGGCTGAAGCGATTGTACAAACTGCTACCGTCGGCATGCACAAAGTAATTACAGCGATAGACTGCCTCGACGTCCATGATGCCGCTGGTGTGGGTGATCAACTGCCGTAACGTAATGGGCTGAGCTAGTGGTACGCCAAAGTCGATAGAGAAATTCAGGTAATGCTCCACAGGCGCATCGAGATCAACCTGTTGTTGCTCAACGGCCTGGGCCAGGGTCGCCCCCAGCAGTGTTTTACTCACCGAACCCAGATAGAAGCGGCTATGTACGTTAACTTCCGTGCCCTGTTCATCCACATTGCCAAACCCCTGCTGATAGACCGACTGGCCGTCGTGAATAATATTAACGGCCACGGCGGGAATATTCCCCTGTTGCTGAAGCGCCCTGAGCTGACGTTCAAATTCTCTAATGGTGAGTTGAGGTTTGGGGTCTTTACCCAGTAAAGTCAGTGCATGATCATAACTTTCAAACCGACCGCTTTCGAGTGCATGCATGGAAAATGCAGGTACTGCGATATCAGGCTGGATACCGCGTTGTTCATATAAATTACCCTGTGCATCCCGGTAGACTTCATTTGAGAGCGATATTTGCCAGCCATTGGGTAAGGTGAAAAAGCGTTTATCCGACAAGGCGCCAGATGTTTCTTCTCCGAGCAAGGTTACGTGTGGCAGATGCATCATGGCCATAGCCAGAATTTCGCCAGCGTTGATGGTCAGTTGGCTGGTGAGCAAATAAATGGGCTTGGTATACGCATCGGGGTGAGTTTGCAAAGACTGGCTGAGCAATACGCCCTGGCCTGCCTGGTTCAGAGCCTGTTTATTAAATGCCAGGCGTTTGCTGGTATTGAAGCGAGAGGCAATAGCCAGAGCTATGGCATCATCGCCGCCAGTGTTGTTGCGAATGTCCAGGATCACTCCCTCAGTATCGGCCAGCTCTGCCATAATGCCATCAATCAGCACATTAGCTGCGTCGAGATGCTCAGTTTCATCCGCCTCTGCGTCGCTACTGAAGTGCGCGAGGTTATTGATCACCAGTACACCAATGTTGTTTTTGGTCTTACCCCATAGCAGGGTTTTTTCCTCTTGCTCAGCCGGAAAGCTGCCCATACTGCCAGGCTCCAGATATTGCTGAGTAACTTGCAGTGAGTCCAGAACCAGCTCTGAAAAGACCTGTTCATCGGTCAGTTGCATGTTATAGCGTAGGTAGTAACTGGCTGTGCCCCGCGCTGCGCGCAAAATAGGCGCATCTTTCATCACAAAATAGGGGCGGCCAGGAGTTCTGGCAACCGACACATGACCATCGGCAAGGGGGGCAATCATTTCTGTTAACGCCTCAAATAAATCATCGTCAGACATCGCATCATGGATTCGTGGGCGGTAATGGTTGTATTGCGCCTGCCAGTCCATGTCGCGCAGCGCAAAAAAGGCGTAATAATCGTTAAACGCATGCCAGAAGTATTCAAACACCTCCGTAGGGCTGGCTTGTGTATCAACGGATAAGGGCGACTGACAGGCATCGGGGAGTGACGCCTGTGGATCATAGATATGCGGATAGACTTCGCCCGCATAAGTCAGTTGCAGCTGTCCCGTGTTCCTGAGCTTAGCCTGGGTTACCTCAGGAGCAGAGCTCAGTGGCAGGGTACGTTGTGCCACTTTGATACAGGCATGAGTGTTAAATTCATAACGTTGCATGCGATCTGCGCGGATATCGAGTATTTCACCATAGGCGGTTTTCTGCCAGACCCCCGGGTGCTTTTGTAATGCCCCGCGATGATCCTTGCTGTCGCCGCAGCCACTGAGCACGGCGCTGACAATCAATCCTGAGGTGAGCAGAGAAAAGCCTTTGAACATGACTGTGTCCTTAACTGAATAACCCAAATGTGTTGTTGTAGTGTGGCCAGTGTAGGGGCTGAGGGGTGCCGGCGCTGTAAGCGAGTTGCGCCAAAGGGTCAGAAAATGTACCCGGCCATTGACATTTTTAAACAGAGGGTAACGCCGACTCTGGCTACACTGGAGGAGAACTAAACTGATCGTATGAGGTTGAAGTGATGCAACGAACTGCTGCGAAGTATTTCGCCATGAGCGAAGAAGTGTGGGCGCGCCATGCCAACCCCTGGAGTGTCTGGAGTCGTTATTCTTGTTTGCCTTTGTTGATTGCGTGTCTGTGGTGGCGCGACTGGCTGGAGGTGGCTTTTTGGCCGCTGCTGGTAGGACTGTTACTTTGGGTGTGGTTGAACCCTAGGTGTTTCAGTAAACCCAGAGACACCCATAATTGGGCGTCACAAGCCGTATTGGGAGAGCAGATCTTAATTTATCAGTTGGAGCGAGTGCCACTGGTGCATTATCAGGTGATTAAAATCATCATGGCGCTGCTAACACTGAGTACCCTGGTATGTGGTATTGGCCTGTGGTTTCAGGAAGCCATCAGTACCAGCGTCGGCGCACTGGGGGTGATCCTGAGCAAGACCTGGTTTCTTGATCGTATGGTCTGGCTGTATCAGAGTGTGGCCCGCACAGATGCCGAAATAGCGGCGCGTCAGGCAAAGACCTGACACACCTCATCGACTTACAGGTGATCACGCTGACATTCTGGTAGCCAATGCGGGTGAGTTGCTCTGCCGCAAACACCGCCCGGCCGCCAGCGGCACAGTGCAAGTACAGAGGTCGACCTGGATCTTTCTCGACAGAGGGTAACTGAAACTCCAGCACGCCACGGGGAATATTCATTGCCCCCGGGGCAGCTTTTTCCTGATGCTCCTGAGGCTCTCGCACGTCAATCAATAAGCCCTGATTGGTGGCCATTTCTGCTTTGGCCTGTTGCGCGCTGATACAGCGCTGATTGGGCCTGACGGTTTTTAAAATGTCCTGTGGGGATGTCAGCATCCGTTAATTCTCCATTCCAAGTTTTTTGAGTAAGGTCATCATTGGACACCAGCCTGTAAAGGCGGATTGGATCAGGTTTAATGCGATAAACACACTCAACCACACCCAGCGCGGATCCATAAACCAGGTAAGTAACAATGACAGTATCAACATACTGCCGGCGATCAATCTGATAGCGGCTTCCAGTCTCATAAGTGTACCTCCCAACTTCAAGTATATGGCAAGATTTAACATTAGCAAGATCTAATATTAGAAATTTCTAATGTTATGTTCTATACTCGCCACATCATTGAGGTGGGGAAAAGTATGGATTTACACGCAATGGCCGACAGCGCCGCACAGGCTGAAGCATTACTTAAGATGCTCGCGAATCGGAATCGGTTGATGATCTTATGCAGTTTGCAAAGTACAGAACTCAGTGTCGGTGAGTTGAATGAGCGGGTTCCACTGGCTCAATCTGCACTGTCTCAGCACCTGGCTGCAATGCGGAAAACTGGGGTCGTTGCTTCACGACGCGCTGGTGCTACTGTGTATTACCGCATTGCGGATGACAAGGTGCTGGTGATCTTGCAGCAGCTTTATCAGCTCTTCTGTGCCGACAAGGATACACCATGAATGGCACTGTGGGCTTTACTGAGCGAGCGATACGCCAGAGTCTGACTGGTCGCTTGCCTGCGCTGTTTTTCTTCTTTGCTATGGTGCTGGGTGTACTGGCTTTACAGTTCATGCCGCGGGAGGAAGAGCCTCAGATAGTGGTGCCGATGTTAGATATTCATGTCACGGTGCCCAATACCGCCGCACCCGAAGTAGTGCGTCTTGTCACCACGCCGCTTGAGAAGCTGCTGCTGCAAATTCCGGGTGTAGAACATGTTTATTCGATCACCAACAGTGGCTCCGCCGTGGTTACACTGCGATTTCATGTTGGAGAGAGTCGTGAGCAGGCCATCCTAAATACCTACACGAAACTGTATGCCAATGAGCACCAGATGGCCACTGTGGTCAGCGACTGGCAGATCCGGCCCATCGAAGTCGACGATGTGCCGATTGTTATGCTGGGCTTATATAGTACCGCACCTCAACAATACAACGATTATGACTTAACCCGATTTGCTCAGGAGATCTCAACGCAGCTGCAGCGGTTACCCGACACCAGCGAGGTCAAGGTGGTGGCTGGACGACAGCGCCAGCTGAATGTCTGGCTGGATGCCACGGCATTAGCGGCACACCAGAGCACGCCGCTGGACGTGTTAACCGCGATTCAAAACAGCAATCAGTTGCAACAGGTTGGCAAGCGCATCGCGGGCAGCAAGCAGGTTGTACTTGAGTCTGGCGACGTGTTGCGCACTGCCGCGGCGTTGCGCGCGTTAGTGATCACTGTGGTCAACGGGCGCGCCGTGAAACTCAAAGATGTCGCGCGCATTGAAGATGGGCCGGGTGAGCCCGAACAGTACCAGTGGCTGGCGATCAGTGATAGCAGCCAGGATCTGCCACTGGTGACCCTCAGTGTAGCTAAGCAAAAAGGCAGCAATGCGGTATCCGTTGCTGAGCAGGTTCACGCGCTGATGGGCCAGCTGCAAACTCAGCTATTGCCACCGGAAGTCGAGATTAAGGTATTGCGCGACTACGGCCAGACAGCCGATGAAAAGGTCAATGATTTGATGGCTAGCCTGCTCTTTGCGGTGCTGACTGTGGTGATCTTTGTCGGTGTCTTTCTTGGCTGGCGACCGGCGATTGTGGTCGGGCTGGCGATCCCCGTGTGTTACGGGGTGACGCTGGCGCTGGACTGGGCGTTTGGTTACACCATTAACCGGGTGACCCTGTTTGCCCTGATCCTCTCGCTGGGTCTGTTGGTGGACGATCCTATCACGGGCATCGACAACATCAGCCGAATACTGGTGCCCGGTAAACCGCGTCAGCAGCAGGTTGTGAGCGCGATGATGGAGATCCGCACCGCGTTACTGATGTCGACATTGACCATTATGATGGCGTTTCTACCGCTTGCTTACATCACCGGGATGATGGGTCCTTACATGGCCCCTATGGCCTTTAATGTGCCCGTGAGTGTGATTGTGTCAACCGGGGTGGCTTTGTTTATTACGCCCTGGCTGGCGAGCCGCCTGTTGAGCGCCAAACCATCATCAGTAGTGAGCGTGGATAATGGCTGGTATGCGGCATTACTCACGCCTTTGCTGCGCTCGCCACGCAAGGCTAAAGGGGTGTTGTGGGTGATGTTAGTGCTGTTTGTGTTGAGTGCCAGTTTACCTGTGTTTCGGGCTGTCCCACTCAAGCTGATACCTTATGACAATAAAAATGAAGTTCAGGTGCTGATTGATTTACCGGAGGGCAGCACATTGGAAGCCACCGCGCGTATCACGCGCGCAGTGCAGCAACGCGTTTGGCAAATGAATGAGGTGAGTGCGATTGCCGCCTATGTGGGCCAGCCTTCCAGTATGGATTTCAACGGTATGGTGCGGGGATATTATCGTCGTCACAGTGACAACCTGGCGGAGCTACGGGTGGTGTTACTAGACAAGCGTGAGCGCGCACACCAGTCTCATGCTGTGGTGTTGCGGCTGCGCAAAGCGTTGGCGGAGTTTAATCGTGATGGCACGGTGATCAAAGTGGTGGAAGTGCCGCCGGGTCCCCCTGTTATGAGCACACTAACTGCCGAGGTTTATGCTGATCCCTTTATTGCCACGGATACGCACCGCGATGCAGCGCTGAGGCTGGCGGCACGCTTGCGCCAGGAGCCTCATGTGGCGGAAGTTGATACCTCTTTGTCCGCCCCGGTTACATTACAGCGATTTGTGACTGATAAACAAAAAGCGGCGCTCTCCGGAGTGAGCAGCATAGAAATAAACCATACTCTGGCGTTGGTCAGTGGTGGCATGCAGGCCGGATTGTTATATCAGCCTCGTGAGGCTCAGCCGGTGCCGGTCACGTTACAGCTGGCTTATTCGGACCGTCAGCATTGGTCGGACTTACTCGCAACTCAGATCCGTGGCAGCAGCGACGTGACTCAGGCGCAAGATAATTTTGGTCTTAGCCGGGCAGCCCGACCTATGGTGGCCTTATCTGAAGTCGGAGATATGCAGACTTTGGTGGCAGAGCCTGCGATTTACCGAAAGGATTTGGCGCCAGTCATTTATGTTTTTGCGGAATTAAATGGCCGCACACCTGCTGAGGTAATAGCTGATGTGGTAGCTGATGAGCAACAAGCGGGTGTTCCTGTGCAGAACGAAACACACATGACACCCTGGCAGCAACGCACTTTTCTCAGCAGTGGTAGCGGTTTATCCTGGCAGCTACCTGAGGGCACACAGTATCGTTTCAGCGGTGAAGGAGAGTGGCGCATCACCATCCGAGTGTTTCGGGATATGGGTATTGCCTTTGCTTTTGCGCTGGCGGCTATTTTCTTGATTTTACGTTGGCAGACCGCTTCCAGTGCGGTGGCACTGATCATCATGTCTGCCATTCCTTTAACCATGATAGGGATTATGCCCGGCTTTTGGGTGCTTAATCAGTTGGGTGAACGCACCATTGCTGGGTCACCCGATCCTGTCCTGTTTACCGCCACCGCGATGATCGGCATGATTGCACTGGCCGGTATTGTGGTGAGAAACTCACTGATCCTGGTGGAGTTTATTACCCAGGCCCGACAGGCAGGCATGCCACTGGAGGCTGCTTTGATCCGTGCCGGCAGTGTGCGTATGCGGCCCGTATTACTGACTGCGGGGACCACTTTGCTGGGCAATCTGGTGATCATTTTGGATCCTGTATTCAGTGGCCTGGCGCTGGCAATCATGTTTGGCATTGTTGCCTCAACCCTGTTTTCTTTACTGGTTGTGCCGGTTGTCTATTATCTGGTGTTCAAAACGCCCGACGAAGACAATACACCAGCCCCGATTTCTGATGATTTGGAGACTGCGCATGTCTGATATTCGATGGGTACGTCCGTTGCTGGCGATCGCCTTATTGCTGTTGGCGGTTGCCTGGATGGCTGGATTATTTAACGACACTGTGACACCCGGAGATAAGACCCTGGATAACAGGCCACTCCCTCAGTTGTATGAGGTGGAGCAGCAACTGGTTTATGACGTAGAGCAGATCCCCGGGAGTGTGATTGCCAAACACAATACGGTTGTCGCCAGCCGTGTGCTGGCACAGCTCAAAAGTCTGACGGTGCGTTCTGGTGATACGATCCTGGCAGGTCAGTTGATTGCCACACTGGATGATGCCGATCTGCGAGCACAATTACGTGCAGTTAAAGCGGAGCAACAGGCTAATCTGGCACAGCTAAGCCAGGCACAAAAACAGCTTGAGCGTGCTCTGACCTTGCAGCAAAAAGGTTTGGTAGCGCATAACCAGGTCGATGAATGGCAGACTCAGGTCAATGAGCTGTCAGCTAGAAAAGCCGCCCTGGTGCAACAGCAGGCTGGGGCAGAGGTGGCCTTAGGCTATACTCAGGTCAGGGCACCTATCTCAGGGACACTGGTAGCGCGTCTGCAAGAGCCCGGTGCAATGCTTAACCCGGGCACGCCGCTAGTCTCTATTTACAATCCGGCACAGTTGCAGGTTGAGGTGTCTGTACGGGAGCGGTTGTTGCCGGAGCTGGCGGTGGGGGAGCGTTATCAGATCAGTATCCCGGCCGCGGAAGCCACGCAATATGCCACCATCAGCGAGCTGGTGCCAGTCGCAGATCGCGATGCGCGCAGTTTTACCGTAAAGCTGGATATGCAGTGGATGCAAGGGGTGATACCGGGCATGTATGCTGTATTGAAACTGCCTGGTAACGGACGTCAGGCGATATTGATCCCAACATCATTGGTACAGCATTATGGTCAGCTCAGCAAAGTCGCTGTGTTACATAACGGGCAGGTGCAGAGTCGCTTTATTCGTCTCGGCAGAGAGTATGGTGAGCAGGTTGAAGTCATCAGTGGTTTGCGTGCCGGTGAACACCTGGTGACGGGATCACCGACAGCGTTAACAACGACTACAGAAAAGTCGCAATCTCCTCAAGCGGCTTTTTAACCAGGGCGTGCTCCGGAACGGTTGCGTCTTCTGCTGGATAACCGGCGATCAGTAACATATAGGGTCGCTCGTTTTCTTTATCTCGCTGACAGATCTCGGTCAGGAAGCTCATGGGCTTTGGTGTATGGGTCAGGGTCGCCAGTCCAGCATGGTGCAGCGCCTGGATCAAAAAGCCAGTCGCAATCCCAACGGATTCATGGACATAGTAGTTGGTATTTTTATCTTCGGTGTGGATACCCCCTTTTTTCTGGCTAAAGATGGCGATTAACCAGGGAGCATGCTCCAGATAAGGCTTATCTGCATCGGTGCCTAACGGTTTTAAAGCATCAAGCCATTCTTCGCCAGCACGGCCTTCATAGAAAGCCTGTTCTTGCTGCTCTGCCGCTGCACGGATCTGTTGCTTTACGTCCTGACTGTGAATGGCCACAAAATGCCAGGGCTGATGGTTAGCGCCACTGGGCGCTGAGCCAGCCGTTTTGATGCAGGCTTCGATGATCTCTTTGGGCACCGGACGGTCGCTAAAGCTGCGGATAGTGTGGCGGCGTTTTGCTTCATCCAGAAATGCCGTGGCGCGGCTGAGCATTTCTTCCTGTGGGTACTCAATAAAATCGTTGAGAGGCACGTTCGCATGTTGTTTCATGATTTACCTTTGTCTTTTTTGTTTATATTTTGTTATATCCTGACTGTCTATCCCTTGCAACCAGCAGGCAATTCAGGGGGCTGAGCAATGTAAAGCTAACTGTGAGCTGACGGCAATTTTACTTTACCTTTAATGGCTAGAGTAAAAAGGCGACTGTTATTCTTATTGGTTATATTGAACATCAACCGTCAGGACTCTGTCGCTCGGTCAGGATCCGTTATAATAGTGACCCATTTCTGAACGGAGGTCATTATGTATCAGCACTTATGGGAATCAGGTGACGCAGTCGCTCTGGAGGTTGGTAAAGCGGTATGTGTGGGTCGCAATTACGTGGCACATGCCAAAGAGCTAAACAACCCAATACCCGATAACCCCCTGCTTTTTATCAAACCAGCCTCGGCATTTTGCCATTTTCAGTCGCCACTGGTACTCAATACCACGCTGGGTGAGCACCATTATGAAGCTGAGCTCGTACTGCTGGTGGGAGAGACCATAGATAATCACACCCGTGAGCCGTTGCAACATATCTGTGGGATTGCGACCGGGCTGGACCTGACACTCAGGGAGTTACAGAGCAAATTAAAACAACAGGGGCACCCTTGGGAGTGTGCCAAGGCGTTTGATAACAGTTGCAGTGTCACCCCATTCAGAGCCGTAAATGGCCTGGATGAAAACAGTGTGCTGCACTATCGGTTTTGGCAAAATGACGCGCTTAAGCAGCACGGAGACAGCAGCTTGATGATTTTTTCACTGACGAGCTTGCTGACTGAGATCAGCCGATATTTTACCCTGAACCCGGGTGATATCGTTATGACTGGCACCCCACAGGGGGTGGGGGCATTAAACGAAGGCGACACCCTGGCGTTACAGCTCCAGGATGCCCCTCTGTATAGCGCGACGGTTACTGTCAGGCGTTAAGGTCCGCGGAAGCGGGTTCAGCCTCTGGCTCTGTTACTGCAGGCGGGTCTTGCTGGTTGAGCGATGGGCTGAACAGCAGCACGATGCCCAGTAGCGACAAGGCGCCAAGCAGTAACCAGCTCACCGGCAGCGAAACCAGATTCAGTAAAGCGCCTGTCAGTGCGGCACCCAGCATGCCACCCATGCGGGTCGTTAGTGAGCCCAGTGATTCTATAGTAGCTCGCACACTGTCGTCGCACAGTTGATGCTGCAGCTGTAATTGTGCCGGCTGGGTCAGGCCAAAGCACAGGAAGAACAGCAGTAACGCTGCCACAAACCAACTGAGATCAGGTGCCAGTGCCATGGCAACCAAAGCCACCAGCTTAAGTAAGTGGGCAACAGCCATTGCCTGCCCCAGCTTTTGATTGAGCAGTGTACACAGCTTAGCACTGAGTACCGCGGCGACACCGTTCAGAGCAAAGGTTGCAGCCATGACGGCTGGAAATAACCAGGCCACTGAATCCATATCGACTTGCTCCAGCTGGTGAACAAAGATTGGCCAGAATTTTTCAATACTGGCGCTGACCGGGATCACGATTACCAGCGCAATGAGCAGTTTAGCCAGTGCTGGTTGACGCACTGTGCTGAGAGTGGTGCCAACATGTTGGCTCAGTGCCTGTTTAAAGCGCTGCTGAGCCGGAGATTTGACCTCTTTGACCCAGTGAAAGGTCAGCGGCAGCAGCAAGATAAAGCCGATGCTCGACACCACAAAGATCAGCTGATACATCTGCAAGGTCGACAGCGCAAGGTGATCGCCAAACGCCAGAAACAAAGCGGAGAGCACCGCGGAGGAGGCACCAATCCCATACGCCAGGCCATAGGTCGCGGCGAACCCCTGATTCAGGGTTTGTTCGCCTTCTGCTTCATGAAAGCGCTCCACAAACCAGGCGTTGAGTGTCCCACTCAGGGTGGCCTGGTTAAGCCCCCAGCAACTGACAGCAATCAGTAAAGTCACAAAATCCGTGGCGACCAACAGTAACAGGTTGGTCAGTAAAGCAAATATCAATGAACAGCAAAATAGTCGGCGACGGCCAAAATGATCGGCCAGCGCCCCACTGGGTACTTCACAGATGATGATCACGGCACTCATGACGACCATGGCAATGGCTATCTGGCTGACCACAAAGCCCTGCGCGAGCAGGTAAGGGGTCAGGATCGGCAGCAGCAACATGGCAGCAAACATGGTCAGACCGAGATGAATACCGTAACGCTTACACAATTGTTGTTTGGTCATGCGCGTCGCTCCTGGACCAGGTGAGATTGTGCTGAAGACAACACTTGATTGAAGCGTGTGGCAATGCAATTCAGATCTTCTTCATCGGTCATTATTTCATCATGGGCGCTGTGCAAGTCAATGTACTCGGCCTGGGGCAGCAAGGTTGCAAAGCCATTGTCGGGTAACGCAAAAGTGGCTTTATATACCGTCGCGACATCAAACACCGGTTCGAACAGGCCTAACGCCTCTGTTGGCATTGCTTCATCGTTGACCCGATCGGCGGTAAAAAAGCTCACCGGGTAGGCGTAAGGGTGGGCAGTCCGGAAGTGACGTACAAAGTCCACAAAAGCACGACCGATTGGCCAGGTTTCCAGGCTTGGGTCACTGTCCTGTACGCGTTGCTCTGCGTCGGCCAGTTGGGTTGCGCTCAGTTGCGGCAGGATGGGGTCAATCAGGAAGCTGTGTGCTACCTCATGACCCATAGACTCCAGATGTCTGGCAACTTCAAGGCTCAGGGCTGCGCCTTCACAGAAACCACCCAGGTAGTAGGGTCCCTCGCTTTGATGCGCAACAATGCGCTCGGCATAATAACGCACCAGGCTCAGTTGGTTGAGGTGGCGACCGGTGAATATTTTCACGTTCTCCAGCGCATGTACCTCAAACTGCGTGCTTAATTTTTCCACCAGGGGATTAAAGCTATCTGCACTGGCCGCTGCGGGGAACAGATGCACAATGGCCGCATCTGCTATTTCTGCGGGGCGGATTAGCCCGGGTTCGAAATGTGGCAACGTTAACACGGCCTGTAGCGCCTCATCATCACTCATGCCGTTGAACAGATCTCGATTTTGCTGCTCCAGCAGTGCCGCCTGGGTGCGAATGGTGTTGTGCTCTAT
This sequence comes from Pseudoalteromonas sp. PPB1, assembly GCF_015356275.1. NCBI lineage: Bacteria > Pseudomonadati > Pseudomonadota > Gammaproteobacteria > Alteromonadales > Pseudoalteromonadaceae > Pseudoalteromonas > Pseudoalteromonas sp. PPB1. The sequence continues at coordinate 43,489 of NZ_JACEQV010000026.1, forward strand.
CAAGAGTTTAGGCGTCAGCTGCCAACCTTCTTTGCTTGCTGCACTGCAAAAGTGCAACAGTCGAATAGAGTCAGCGCCATAATGCATCACAGGTTGCGTGACACACATGCTGTCGATGCCCAGCAGGGATTGCCACAGTGCTAAGAGTTTTCTCTCTGTTGCACTCTCAGGTTCTATCACGGTATCCGACACCCGTTGCGGCTCAGGTAATCGGCGCTTGTCGAGTTTCCCGCTGGTGGTCAGTGGCAGCTGCTCGATGGCGCTTAAGGTATGTGGCTGCATATAGTCGGGCAGCCGCTGATTGAGTGTATCGCGTAGTGTATCAAGCTGAGTGTTGATGTCACCTGCCTCTGCCAGCACCACATAGCCATCAAGCTGGCTGTGGCCTTGGTGTTTGCGTACCACTAAGGCACAATTGCTGACCTCGGGGAGGGCATTGAGATGTTGTTCGATTTCTCCCAGTTCAACGCGGTGACCGCGGATCTTGACCTGCTCATCATTGCGGCCAAGATAAGCCAGTGTGCCATCTGGTTGCCAGTAAACCAGATCTCCGCTTCGGTAATAAGACTGAGGTTGACCAAACACTTTGAGCGTGACGAATTTTTCAGCACTGAGTGTATCGCGATTCAAATACCCCAGCGCGAGGCCTGCGCCGCCAATGTACAATTCGCCGGGACAGCCCAGCGGCAGCAGCTGGCCATATTGACCAATGACGGCAACGGCCCGGCCCTGGATGGGTTTGCCTATGGGGATACGGGTATCCTGACCAGTGATCTCATGACTGGTTGTACAACTGGAGCATTCCGTCGGGCCATAGAGGTTATAAAAGTGTTTAGGTGCGTACTGTGAATTGACCAGCTGATTAACCAGCTCCGGGGTCAGTGCTTCCCCGCCCGACAGCAGATGCTCCAAAGAGGCAAACAGTGTGGGGTCTTGCTGGAACAGGGTGTCGAATAATGCCCGGGTCAGGAACAAGGTTGAGATCTGCTCTTCACACAACATCTTTTTGAACTCAGTGATCTGACTGAGTAAGTCGCTGTAACCGCAATAGAGGGTTGCACCATTGAGTAAACACATCCAGGTCTCAATGGTCGTGGCATCAAAAGCGGGATTGGCCAGCTGCATCATGCGTGATTGAGACGTGATTTTGATGTACTGACAATCAGCCGTGAAAGACGTGCAGCCATAATGCGTCAGTAAGGCGCCTTTTGGTTTGCCGGTTGTCCCTGAGGTATAGATGATATTGGCCGGGCTGTGTGGGGTCGTTTCACATTGCACGGGCTCAGTACTCAAAGATGTATTACCCAGGATGTCATCGACATTAAGCAGTGGCAATTGCGCAGAGTCAGCTAGGATCCCGGCTTCTTCAATTAAACTGTTTTGCGTCAGTAGCAGCTCTGCCTGACTGTCTTCAAGCTGATAGGCCCGTCGTGGCAGCGGGTCTTTATACGGCAAAGTGGTGTACGCTGCACCAGCCTTAAGGGTCGCCAGCATGGCGATGACTAACGGAGCATTTCCGGGCAAATGTAGTGCAACTACCTGAACGCCCGGGGCAAATGCCTGGATTTGGGCTGCCAGACGATTGGTTTCCTGATCTAGCTGCTGATAGGTCCAGTGTCGTTCGGCGCTTTGCAGGGCGATGTGTTGCGGGTATTTGGCAGCGATGTGCGCAAATCGTTCCGTGATAGTCAGGAGAGGCGGGAAGGCGTCAGAATGACCACTGAACAGGTGTTGTACGTCTAAATCTGACTGGCTAAGTAGCGGTAAGCTAAATAGCGTATCGCGTTCTGTCTCCATACTCTGTGCATAGGCGGTTAAGATCTGGGTATAGAGTGCAGCGATACGCTGGGCATGCTCTTTACTATATAGTGCGCTGGCATAGTTGAGGTTGACCTGAGCTTGATCAGGGGCCAGTTCCAGATGCATAGTCAGGTCAAACTTAGCGGTTACATGTGCATTTGTGTCGGTCAAATGCTGTTGCCACAACGCATGTTCAGTGGCGTGCTGAAACTGACTGGAGGTAAACATGGTCTGAAATACCGGGTGACGACTGGTGTCCATGGTCACATCCAGTGCAGATTTAATTTCCTCAAAAGGTAAATCCTGATGCGCCTTTGCTTCATTCACCTGACGTTGTACCAACGCCAGCCAGTCGGCCAGCGTGTGGCTCAGCTCAGTTTGAAGGCGGATTGGCAAAGAGTTTACAAAGTAACCCAGGATCTGCTGACAAGCCTGATTAGGGCGGTTGTCGCTGGGTAACCCTATGGTCAGATCCTGCTGGCCGCTGTATAAGCTCAGGGTATGGAACCAGGCTGCCAGTCCCAGCGTATTGGTGCTGATCTTGTGACGTTTTGCCAGGGCCTGAAGTTGTTCGCTGCTGCCATCAGGCAGGGTCAGCGTGGCATTTGCCCCAGTGTGGTCAAACACTTTAGGTCTGGTGTAGGCGCAGGGCAAATGTAAGGCAGAATGGGCATCAAGTTGCGTTAACCAGTAGTCTTTCAGTGTTGCAATACGCTGTGCACTCAGACGTTGTGCCTGCCAGTGAGCGTAATCATTAAACTGTAATGCGGGGGCAAGTGCCGTACCCTGATAACTGGCCTGCAGTTCAGTTAAGAACACACCCAAAGACCAGCCATCAAAGGCAATATGGTGCCATAGCAGATAAAGATAATTGTGTGACTCTGTACTCAACCAGGTGCCACGAAACGGGCGTTCCTCACTTAATGCAAAGGGTCGGGTAAATAGCTGCTGGCAGGTTTCATCCAGTGTGGCCTCATCGCAGTCTAGCTGTGTCAGCACAAAAGGGGTATCACAACACTGTTGCTGTATCTGACCCTGTGCACTGGAGACAAAGCAGACACTGAGTGCACTGTGTCGTTGACACAGACGCTGCAACGCTTGTTCCATTGCGTCTCTATCGCAGTCTTTGGAAAGCTTCAATAAGCAGGGAATATGATAGGTATGGGTCTGCTCGCTGACTTGCTGAGAAAACATCATTTGTGTCTGTCCCAGCGTCAGCGGCGCAGCGTTGCTTTCGGCTGCAAAGATCTGTGTTTGCTCAAAGCACAGCCTGCTGTTGATGTTATGGCGTTGCAAATAGTCCAACAGCTGGGTTTTATGAGCGCGGATTGTCGCCACTATGTCCGACTGGCTTACATCACTCTGGCTGGCAAGTTTTAGCTTACCTTGGTCTTGCCAGACACTGATCTGTTGGCTTTTCAGGGTGTACATTAACTGGTGCATGGAGAACCTCATTATAATTCCATTTCAAATTCGGCGTCAGGGATGGCTTGTTCAGCCAGCAGCCGATCTACGGCGGCAGCAAATTCGGCCAGTACCGGATGCGTCAGTAGGGTGGCCAGTTCAATACTGACCACAAATGCTTTTTCGCACTCGGCGATTAACCGGGCGGCTTGTACGGAAGAGCCACCCAGTTCGAAAAAGTCATGATTGATGTTCAACTCAGACACGCCAAGCAGTCGCTGGCAGAGTTCGAGCACGGTTTGTTCTGTTTGGGTTTGTGGTGCCCGTTGTTCGACCTGAAGCTGATTCAGTTCAGGTTGTGGCAGTTGTTTCAGATCCAGCTTGCCATTTAAGGTCAGCGGGAAGTGACTCACAAACAGTAGGTGTTTTGGTCGCATATAAGGGGGCAGCTGTGCGTTCAGCCAGTTGAGCAAGGTGCGAGACTGTGACTCTGCCACTTGTACGGTGTCATCCTGATTCAACACACAGTAAGCGATCAGTTGTTGTGCATGACCTTGCACCTGACAGACGACGGCCTGAGCTATATCGGGATGCGCCAGCAGTTTAGCTTCAATCTCGCCCGGCTCTATGCGATAGCCATTAATCTCCAGCTGCTGATCGGTACGTGCTACAAACTGCAGGGTGTCTTTATCTACGCGGCGTACTAAGTCACCAGTCCGATACACCTGCTCATGGAGGCGTTGTGAGCCGTGATGTAGTGTGAGTTCGAAGAAGTGCGCTGCTGTTTTATCGGCATTTTGCCAATACCCCAGTCCGGTACTACTTCCTGCACTGTGCAGCTCGCCACAACCACCTGGTGGCACAGGTCGCTGATATTTATCCAGTACATACAAACGGCTATTACGAATAGCGCGTCCTATGGTGACAGGCTGCTGCGGGAGCACCTCGGCCTGGCTGATACAGACACTGGTTTCACTGAGTCCGTATTCGTTGTACAAGGTTTTTGCCAGCGGTATGTGTACCGGATTCAGTGGCGCGCCGCCGACAAACAGGACGTCTAACTCGCACGCCGCCAGCAGATCCGGAAATTGATTGACCAGTACGGTGGGCACGAACGCGACATCGACCTGCTGACGACGCAGGAAATCACATAATCTGGGCACGTCACGACGGATCGCCTCAGGCATGATCTCGAGTCTCGCGCCTGCAGCAAGCGCAGGAAATATCTCTATGATGGACGCATCGAAGACGTATTCTGCATACTGGCTGGCAATCACCTGACGTGATCGACCAATTAAGCGGTGGCTGTACATCATATGTTCTGAGAGATTGATCAAGCCGCGATGGCTGAGCATGGCCCCTTTAGGTGTGCCAGTAGTACCTGAGGTATAAATGAGATAAGCGAGGCGATCAGCGTTGTGGTTAAAGTCGATACAATAAGAGTCGGATTGCGTTTCTGGCCAGTCACGCCAGTGATACAGCAAAGTGGGCACCGTTGACCAGCTTAATGCATCATCACTGAGTAGCAGTGCACACTGTGCCTGCTCCAACAGGGTTTCGCGCCGGGATTGTGGGTGGTTAGGCGATAGCGCGACGAATGCCGCACCTGCCTTGAGTGTGGCCAGCATGGCGATGATCATATCGCAGCCTTTGTGAAAATGCAGCGCGACATGGGCTGGCTCAACACCCGGTGTACCCAGACGCTGATGCAGTGTAGCGGCCAGTTGTGACGACAAGCTATCCAGCTCAGCATAACTCAGTTGCTGGTCTTCAAATGACAGGGCGATGTTGTGTGGTGCACGTTGGCAGGCTTGTGCAAAGCAGGCTAACCAGTTTGTCTGTGATTCACTGTACTGCTGAGCCTGTTGGGCAACGAGTGCCTGAAACTGTATGTCACTCAGTAGTGGACAGTCGCGCACTGCGCGTTCCGGTGCACTCACCAGGTTCTCTAACAGTACCTGGTAGAATGCCAGGAATTGCTCGCAACGAGTGGCATCAAAGCGGGTCGTGGCATAGGTGAACTGCCCTTGCAGCTGAGTGCCGTCGTCTTTAAAGACCATATTCCATTCAAACTTGGCCGGGGTATAGGCGTAATCCTCTGGGTTTTCCTGGATCACTTCAAAGCCATTAAATGCCTGATCCATTGGATTGAACTGGTCCAGAGTGAAGAACAGCTGGAAGAGCGGCGATAAGCCACTTTGTCGTTCAACGTTCAGTGCGTCTGCCAATACATCCGCTGACACACCCTGATGACTTTTGGCTTCATGAACCTGTCCCTGCACTTGTGTCATGAGTGCGGTAAAGCTGAGCGTGCTGTCCAAGCGCAGAGGCAGCGCCAAGGTATTAACAAAGTAGCCCATCAGCTCATGACTATCCGGATGGGCGCGGTTGTCGCTGGGGGTGCCAATGACAATGTCATCCCGGTCAGCCCAGAAGCAAGCAGCGAGCTGAAAACTGCTAAGCAGTGTCGCATACAGACTTACGCCCTGTTGTTGTGCCAGAGTGCGTAATGATTGGGTCAGGATATCGGGTAATGTGAAGGTCAGCGCCCGGCCTTGCGGATCATAGCTGGCACTGCGGCTAAAGTCGCTTTCCCAGGGAGTCAGGTCTATACCGGCAAACGCCTGCTGCCAGTAAGCCAGCTCAGTGCTTTCATCTTGTTGACTGCGCCAGTGCGCGTAATCCCGATAGGTCAGTGCTGGAGGCGTGATAACTTTGCCAGCCATTTGCTGATCCAGCTCATGAATAAAGCGTTCGACTGACCAGCCGTCAAAGGCGATATGATGAAACACCAGTAGCAGTCTGTAGCTAGGCAAAGGCCCAACGCGTAACTGTGCCACTTTCACCGGAGCAGAAGTGTCCAGTGCAAACGGTGCATTGACAAATTCCTGCAACCCTCTGTCATCATTGCCGCTCACAGCCAGTACCTGACAGGGGATGGGATAGCGAGTTTGGCTAATGTACCAGTGCCCTTGCTCATCCTGTTCGTAGCCTTGTTGTAACACCAAATGTCGGCTGATCACCTGTTGTACCCCCTCCATCAGGGCCTGCTGATGAGCGAGGGAGTCGCAACCCAGCATGAGTGGGATATGATAGGCACCGGCGGTGGTGGCAAGACGCTCACTTAGTAGCATGGCCTGCTGTTGCGGGGTGACGGCGACGCGCACAGTAGGATCAGTGAGCACGGGGATTGGCTCAATATTATGTTGAGAATCCAGGTTAGCCAGCAGCGCAGCGGGTGTCTTATGGGTAAACAGTGCTTTGAGTGTGACCGGCAGTGATAAGGTACGCTGCATTTTGGCAACCAGCGTCATCGCACTGAGTGAATTGCCACCCAGAGCAAAAAAGCTGTCATACATCCCCACTTGCTCCACTCCCAGATGCTCAGCCCACAGTGCACACAGATCTTTTTCCAGCGGGCTTTGCGGCGCGACATAGGTGGTGCTGATGCTGACGTCCAGTGGCGTGAGGGCTCGGGCATCGACTTTACCAGATGGCAGCAGAGGTAAGGTCGCACTACATTGTATTGCCGCCGGGTGCATATAGTCTGGCAGGCGCTCACTCAGCCAGGGTAATAACTGCTCGAGCGTTAGGGTGCTGTTGGTGCCGAGATACGCAACCAGTGCAGGTCCCTGAGCCAGTGTCTGTACTTTCACACAGGCTTGTTCAATGTCGCCATGTTTTAGCAGCACGACTTCAATTTCGTTGAGCTCGATTCGATATCCCCGGAGTTTGACCTGCGCATCATTACGGCCCATAAATTCGAGGTTGCCACAAGGCAGACGACGCGCCATATCACCAGTGCGGTAGGCACGTCCGGCCGCGGTGGTGATAAAACGTGCTTCGGTTTGTTCTGGCAGATTGAGATAGCCGCGGGCAATACTGTGGCCCCAAATGAGTATCTCACCAGGACAGCCCACTGGCAGCGCACTTAAGGTGTCATCGACGATGTCGATGGTGACATGGCTGAGGGGCTTGCCAATGGCTTTGAGGTTTTGCTGTTGGGCAAACTGGGTATGGACTGTTGCTGTTACCGTGGCTTCTGTGGGGCCATATTCACTGAACAAGCGCTGCTGCCAGGTATCGATCAGACTTTGACTACAAGACTCTCCACCAAAAATCACACGCCGGATGGCGCTGGCCTTACCGCAGTGACCTATGGTCTGTAAATGCGATGGCGATGCTACCAGGTGGGTGACTTCCCGGTCGAGAATTTCTTCTCGCATTGCCAGCGGGTCGTTACAGCTGCGTTCGCTGGGAATGATCAGGCAGGCGCCATTGAGCAGAGTCATAAATAGGGGTTCGACCGAGGCATCAAAAAAGTAAGGCGGTAACCAATAGGTCCGCTCGTCAGCGTCGAATTGATAGACCTCTGAGATACTATGCACCAGCGCGTCAACGTGGCCATGCTCAACCATGACGCCCTTGGGTTGTCCGGTACTGCCTGAGGTGTAAATGACATAGGCAAGTTGCTCAGTACAGCCTTGCGGTAACGCATCATCCGCCGGGCCTGTTAGCAGTGCCTCTGTTGTGACCACAGGCAAGGCACTCGGCTGCGCCAATTGCTGTGCCTGTGTGGCCAGGTGGGGAAGTGTCAGTAGCAACGCCGCGCCACAGTCGCTGAGAATAAACTGATTACGGCTACTGGCCTGGGTCGGGCTCAGGGGCACATACGCTGCGCCAGCAGCGAGGGTGGCTAGAATAGCGGTGACCATCTGAGGGCCACGGACAAACATCAGCGCGACTTTGGGGTCGTCATGATGGGCAATCTGAGCGCGCAGATGAGTGGCCAATATCCTGACTTCCCGAGCCAATGCTCGATAGCTCACCGTTTGTTCCTGGTAGATAAGTGCTGTGGCATCAGGGGTCTTTTCTGCTTGCTCGATAAAGCGTTCATACAGGTGCTCATACACCGGCTTTTCAGCACTCAATACGTTGCTTATGGATTGTGCCTCAGGTACATAACTGTGTGACTGCAAAGGCTGGTGGGGCGCGGCCACACAGGATTCAAGCAAGTGAATAAAGGTCTGACGAAAGGCATCAATGTAAGCATGACTGAAGCGGTTTGGGTTGTAATCAATCTGACCTGAGATAATCTCTTCGCTGTCATCCAGTGCCAGCAACAGGTCAACCTTAATAGGCTGATACAATTCTTCATCACTGAGTAGCGGGCTGAGCGCAAAGGGTAATGACAGCGCGGGGTCGAGCTGACTGGCCAGCTTTTGCACACTGAACATGATTTGCAGCGCACTTTGCTCGCGGTCGTCCTGGGCAAAATATTGAACCACTTCGTCAAATGGCAGATCTTGATGTTGCTTGGCCTGATGCAGGTTTTCTTTCACCTGCGAGACCAGTTGCGCGAAGCTGGCTTGTTTATCCAGTTGTGCCCGCAAGGCCAGGGTGTTGACAAAAAAACCAATAATATCCTGCGTCTGAGGATGATCCCGGTTGTCAGATGGAACGCCAAGCAGCACATCATTCTGATTGGTGAAGAGCATCAGAGTGTAATAATAGGCACTGAGCAACACACTAAATGGCGTTGCACTGAGGTTGCTGGCCAGCTGACGGATCTGCGTGCCGAGTGAGTCGGGCAGAGTGAAGTATAGGTTGCTGCCGCGTGTCAGTGGTGTACTCAGCGGCTCACTCAGCGTCTTTGGCAGTCGGGTTGGCAGCGCGCCTTTTAAGTATGTTTGCCAGTAATCATGGGCTTTTTGTTGGTCCAGATCTCGGTGCCAGGCCGCGTAGTCAAAGTACGATAAGGGTGACGTTTGTTGCACAGCCCATAGGGGATCACCCAGGGCCTGGCCCAGCTCAGCAAAAAACAGCTGCATTGACCAGCCGTCAAAGGCAATGTGATGCCATAAAAACAACGTGTAAGTGGTTGATACACAGTGATAATGCACCACTCGCATGGGGGCGTCCTGAGTTAGATCAAACGGTGTCAGCACCTGAGCTTTCACCTCTGCTTTGAGTGTCTGGTGATCTGCGCATTCATGCTGCTCTGAGCGCCATATCGTGCTACGAGGCTGGCAATAGAGCAGGTCGTCATGCTCTACAATCTGGCTGTTTAAGATCGGATGACGCACCGTCAAGGATTGAATCGCGTTATCCAGTGCTGCAATATCAACGGGATGCGTGTGCTCAACCAGCATCGGAATATGATAGGCACAGCGCTGTGGCTGCATTCGGTCAACAAATAAGAGTCTTGCCTGGGCATTCGACAATGAAGACAGCTGCAACACAGACCAGTTTAAAAAGGCCTGCTCCGAATGTATCTGATGCTCTTCAAGCAAAGCCAGCAAGCAAGGCTTGTTGGCTTTTAACTCGGCAATCAATTCTGCTGCGACGGTTTCCTCATATCCCAGTGCCAGCGAATTGTTGTCACCCAGCCAGACCCGCAGGCCTTGCGCATGTAGTTTTTGAACAAAAGATAACATATTAAAGCTCCATGACCTGCTTTGCGCTGGTCTGTGTTGCACGCTGTGAACGAACGATGGTATTTACCTGAGTGCTGCTCAGGTGCTCAGCCAGGGTGGCAATATTTGGGTAATTCAGCAGGGCTGATAGCGGCATTGCCAGCTGCATAGACTCCTGCGCTTCGCGTACCAGCTTGACGGCCAGAATAGAGTTCCCACCTAGCTGGAAAAAGTCATCCTGGATCCCCACCTGACTCACCCCCAGGATCTGTTGCCAGAGCTGGCAAAGCTGCCGTTGTAATGGTGTCTGAGGGGCGACATAGTTACTCTGACTGGTCAGGCTGGGCGCCGGCAATGCTTTTTTATCCAGTTTGCCATTGACGGTGAGCGGAAATGCGTCCAGCGCAATCAGCTGGTCCGGGATCATATAATTAGGCAGACGTGTCGCCAGGCGTTGACGCAGCGCTTCGCACTCACTGGTATGCACGGCAGGAACTATGTATCCCACCAGTGCTGTTTGCCCCTGATTGTCATAAGTCAGTACGCAGGCTTTTGAAATTTCGCCGAAGGTCAGTAACTGCGCTTCTATCTCACCCAGCTCTATCCGGTGACCCCGGATCTTGACCTGATCGTCCAGCCTACCCAGATATTCCAGATGTCCGGTTGGGAGCAGGCGTGCTTTGTCACCGGTGCGATACACCCGACATTCACGCTCGCCCAGGGTCAGGGTAAAGAAGCGCTCTGCGCTTAGCGTATCACGGTTCAGGTAACCCGCTGCCAGGCCTGCGCCGGTGATATAGAGCTCACCCGGGCAACCTACAGGGACAGGGCGATGTTGCTCGTCCAGCACCAGCGCCTGCATGTCGGCAAGCGGCTGACCGATGTCGGCAATGTGACGTGGCATAGTAGCGCTCAGAGTCAGCGCGGTGACGTGTACTGTGGTCTCGGTGATACCATACATATTGACCAAAGTGATGCGGTCACCATATTGCTGCCACCAGGGCGCCAGCTTGCTATAGTTCAGTTGCTCACCGCCAAAAATGACATAGCGCAATGTGTTGAGCGGCATCTGAGCGGTGCTGGCGATGTCGGCAAAAGTATAAAACGCACTGGGCGTCTGGTTGAGTACGGTGACGCCAAATTGCTGACATTGCTCGACAAATTGCATACTGTCGCGGATCTCCAGATAGTCCGGAATAAACAGCTTGCCACCATAGGCCAGTGCGCCCCAGATCTCCCAGACACTGAAATCAAAGATATAGTCGTGGTATAGCACCCAGGTATCTTGTGTTGAAAAGCTAAAATGCTGTTCGGCTGCGCTTAGCAAACGGGCGACATTGCCATGGGTCTGAACCACGCCTTTGGGCTTGCCTGTGGTGCCAGAGGTATAGATGACATAGGCTGGATCTACGCCTGTGATGGAGCTGGTGGGCGATGTGTCCGGATAGCTGAGCAGGGTTGCCTCATCCTCAAGGAAAAGGGGAGTCAGGCGCGGTGTATTCAGGTCATCAATGAGTTCACGATAGCTGATAACGACCTGTACCTGAGCATCCTCGAGAATAAAGCCATTACGACTGACGGGCGCACGTGTAGACAGCGGCACATAGGCAGCCCCCGCTTTTAGTACGCCGAGAATCGCAACCAGGGTATCCGGGCCCGGCGGTAAATATAGCCCGACAAACTGACCGGCCACATTTTGGGCCATCAACCAGTGTGCAAGCCGGTTCGCGCGACGCGTCAGCTGATCGTAACTCATGGAGCCTGTTGAGGTGAACAAGGCGGTATTGCCGGGTTGGCGCTGTGCCTGTTGCTCGAATAAGGCAGTCAGACTTTCACTGGAGTGCAACGGAGTCGTGAGCGGTTCAGGCTGCGTTGCCGCGGGTGCCAGTGCAGCCAAAGGTTGAGACAGTGCGGATGGAGACGTGCATGTCACCAGTTGCGCTAACAGGTGAGCAAAATTGTTGGCCATAGACTCAATAAACCACAGATCATAGCGACTGCGGTCATATTCCCATTGCATGACGACTGGGCGGTCTGGATCCTGACTGTGCATGTCCAACATCGCAATATTCAGCTCGAATTTAGCATCCTGTGCTGGTGCCCCCTGATCAAGTTGAATGTCCTTGAATGTATCCTGGGGGGTTGCGGGCAGTGGCGTGTCCTGGAAGGTAAAACATACCTGAAACAGCGGGTTTACGCCGGGAATACGTGGCACATTGAGTGCATCAACCAGCGCCGGGAAGGGGAAAGCCTGGTTTGCTTGTGCTTCTACGCATACCTCAAAGCTCTGCTGGATCAGGTCATTGATGGTGGTCTGCGGATCACTTTGTAAGCGGTGTACCACCGTATTCACCAGCATACCCATGGTGGCTTCAAGCTGAGGGTGATTGCGATTGGCCATGGCTGAACCAATACAGATATCCTCATCTCCACTGAAGCGCGACAGTACGACATATAATGTGGCCAACGTAGCCGAAAAGGGGGTTATCTGATTGCGCTGACAAAATTGCTGAAGCTGTTGCCAGACACGTCTGGGTAGTTCAAGACGAAAGGTATCGGCGCTGACGGGCACATCTTGTGCCAGCTGTGAAACAGGTAAATTGATACGCGGCGGAGCGGATTGTAACTGAGTCTGCCAGTACAAACGTTGCTGCTGTGCCTGTTCGCTGTCCAGCCACTGGGCCTGGTGGCAGGCATAGTCGGCATATTGGATGACATCGGGCATTGTGGCAAGAGATTCGCCATTGTTGAGCTGGGCATACAGGGCCAGTAATTGTGTTGCAAACTGATTGGCTGACCAGCCGTCATGGATCAAATGGTGCTCTACTTGCAGCAAGACGTGCTTTTCAGTATCCAGTTTAACCAGTGTCCAGCGTGCCAGTGGCAGGCTGTCTAGCTTGAATGGGGCATTAAGCCGGGCCAAATGCTGGGTGATCTTCGCCTGGGCGTCCTGTTCACTCAGATCACTGTAATCTAAGACTGGCAGTTCAGGGACACAATGCGGGTGGATATGCTGAAGTGGCTCGTGTAGGTCAAATGACGTTCGATAAATTTCGTGGCGCTGAACTAACGTACTGAGTGCACCTTGTAGTGCCGCCGGGTCGAGTACACCGCTCAGCGTCAGGCGGCTGACCGAGTGATAGGCGAGATTATCGGGTGCCTGGCGTGCTAAAAACCACAGCCCACTTTGTTGTGCAGACAGAGGCGCCGTGTGTTGATAGTGCGCTGCGCGCGGGACAATGTCGACGGGCGGACGGGTGTTGTGAGTCAGTAACGCCTGCCAGATCTGCGCCGGGGTACGCAAGCGGTAAATCAGCTGGGTATCCAGATGCAATTTAAGCTGTTGCTGAACTTCATTGGCGATACGGATAGCAGAGATGGAGTCACCACCTTGTTCAAAGTAATCACTGTGCCAGTGTAGCTCTGCCGGGCAATAGCCCTGCATCAGGGTCAAAAAGGCGTGCTGCGTATGCGATAACTGAGCATCCTGATGGGTGTGTTCAACTTCAATAGGTAATGCCGCCAGTGCGCGTTTGTCCGTTTTGCCATTTTCTGTCATCGGCAGCTGACTGAGCAGCACGATCAGGTCGGGCTGCATATAATCTGGCAGAGTGCGGCTAAGGTGGTTGGCGATGTCTTGAGTCTGAGTTGCTTCATCGTGCTGTGTCACGACATAGGCGGCGAGTAAGCGACGATTGCCCTGTTGTTTGATAACGCAACTGACCAGTTTGACTGTGTCTAAAGTGGCGATGGTTTGTTCGATTTCCTCGAGCTCGATACGAAAACCGCGTAGCTTGACCTGACCATCGTCACGGCCGGCAAAATGGTACTCCTGACCATCAAAGGAGGCTAAGTCGCCTGTTTTATATAAGCGGCTGAAACCGCTGGCATCGGACTGGGGGTCATAAAACGGGTTGGCGATAAAGCGACTTTGGGTCAGCTCATCACGGTTGAGATACCCGAGTGCCAGGCGCGGGCTACTAATATATAATTCACCGACCTCACCTTGTGGACAGGGATTAAGCTGGGGATCCAGCACATATAAGCGCGTATCATTGAGCGGCTGGCCAATATTCAGCTCACTGTCTTGTGGTGAAAAGCGATGCAAGCTGGTTGCAACGGTGTTTTCTGTCGGGCCATACCCATTATAGATCGCGGTGATCTGGCTGTAAGCTTCGAGCATGGCTACGTTGGGTGTCTCACCGGCCACGATCAGACATTTGAGTGCGCTGAGTTGTTGCGGTGGAATTAATGCCAGCAGTGCAGGCGGAATAGAGGCAAACTCGATGTCATTTTGCTGTACCAGTGTGCTCAAGGCTTGCGCATCTTTGCGCTCATGCTCGCTGGCAATATACACGCTTTGGCCTAGTAATAAATGGACGAACAGTTCGAATACGCTGGCATCAAAAATGTAAGAGGCAAATAGCAAGGCGCGCTGATACTGTGGCGTGTTGAACGCGTCAATATGGGTGTCGGCGAGGTGTAAAATATTTTGCGCCGGGATCTGCACGCCTTTGGGTTGCCCGGTTGTTCCTGAGGTATAAATCACGTACCCTATCGCGTCTTGCGTTTGTGCGGGGGCTGTGTCGAGTGCCTCACGGGGGCTGAGGGTGTCCACGCACAGCTGCGGGCGACCCGCAATGGCGTCAACCTTACTGAGGTGACTGTGGGTTAGGATCAAAGCTGGCTGGCTATCTTGTAAAATAAACTGGGTCCGTTGCGCCGGTGCATCGGTAGAAATGGGAATATAGCCAAGCCCGCAATGCGCAGCCGCCAGCATACTGACAACCATATCAATGCCGCGCTCGTGATAAAGTGCAATGTATTGAGAAGAAGGGGCTGTTTCTGCCTGTTCACACAGTTGCAGACGAATGTGTCCAGCAAGGAAAGTAACCCGCTGTGCTAATTCTTGATAGCTGATATGATTATTTTCATAAATAAGCGCAGTTCGATTCGCATATTTGCCATAAACTTGTGAGAGAGTCTTCGCCAGTGGTGGCATACCACGGTCTGAAAAATGCTTCGTGTTCACGTCTTCTAGTCCTTCGCTAACATGTTCAACTTGGTTGCGTGTGAATTATGTACACCAACTGTGTACAAATTGTGTCTTTATTGTTTTTTTTTGGATATTTTGACGCTTTTTTTTATGCTGGCGGTATTGCAATTTGTGTTATTTTGTCGGTCACTTTTGATATTCATCGTTACTTAGGAATAAATCATGAAAATTAAGCGATTGGGCACGCCATTTAGTGCGACTGCGTGTAAGGTGCTGTTATGTGGCGGCGGAGAGCTGGGTAAAGAGGTGGTGATTGAGTTCAAACGTCTGGGCGCAGAAGTGGTGGTGTTAGATAGGTATGATAATGCGCCAGCGATGCAAGTGGCTGATCGCAGTTACACTTTATCTATGCTGGACGGTAATCAACTGGCTGCAATTATTGAGCAGGAGCAACCAGACTATATTGTGCCAGAGATCGAAGCAATTGCGACCGATACATTAGTGGCGCTCGAGCAACAGGGGTTTACTGTGGTGCCTTCTGCAAAAGCGACACAGCTCACTATGAACCGGGAAGGGATCCGTCGTCTTGCAGCCGAAGAACTGGGTCTGGCAACTTCGCCGTATCGATTTGTCGACACACAGCAGGAGTTTGTCCATGCTGTTGCTGAGATTGGCATGCCCTGTGTTATTAAACCTATTATGAGCTCCTCGGGTAAAGGACAAAGTGTGGTGCGTAGTGAGGCTGATCTGGAAGCCGCCTGGAACTATGCGCAGCAAGGTGGACGCGCAGGTCAGGGCAGGGTGATTGTGGAGGGTTTTGTTGATTTTGACTACGAAATTACCCTGCTGACAATTCGCCATATTGATGGCACCAGTTTCTGTGAGCCGATTGGGCATGTGCAGGAAGGTGGAGATTATCAGCAAAGCTGGCAACCACAAGCAATGTCTGAGTTGGCATTGTCGCGAGCCAAAGCGATGGCAGAGCAGATCACAGAAGCACTCGGCGGACGCGGGCTGTTTGGGGTCGAACTGTTTATCAAAAACGATGATGTGTATTTTAGCGAAGTCTCACCGCGGCCTCATGATACTGGCATGGTGACCCTGATCTCTCAGGACCTCAGTGAATTTGCCTTACATGTGCGGGCGATCCTGGGCTTGCCAATTCCCAACATTCAATGTCACGGCCCCTCGGCATCCAGTGTTATACTGGTCAACGGTACGTCACAGCAGCTTAGCTTCACTCAGGTTGCCGAAGCGTTGAGTGAAACAAATACCGACCTGCGTTTATTTGGCAAACCTGAGGTGGTGGGTCAACGCCGGATGGGTGTGGCGCTGGCGCGCGATGCAAGTTGTGATCTGGCTGTAGAGAAAGCAAAAAGAGTAAGTTCAACCATAGGCACGATTTTATGACAAACAAGGTAATGGGCGATCTGGTCGCCGGGTTCTGGCGTTTACTGGACTGGCAGCAAGGCCCAGCCCAGACTCTGGATTTTGTAAAGCAACTGACAGAGCTGGGTGTACGAGATACCGATCATGCTGACATTTACGGTCAGTATGAATGTGAAGCGGCTTTTGGCCGTGCACTGGCGTTGCAGCCGTCGGTTCGGGATCAGATCAGCATCATCACCAAATGCGGTATTCGACCTGCGCTTGCCAGCAAAGGGCTTGCGGGTAAGGCGAATCACTATGACTCAAGTCAGGCCCACATTATCGCCTCAGTGCAACAGTCTTTGCAGCATTTTGGCACCGATCGCATTGATACCTTGTTGATCCACCGCCCGGATTATCTGATGGATGCCGATGAAGTGGCTGAGGCGTTTACCCGGCTTAAACAAAATGGTGATGTATTGCATTTTGGGGTGTCGAATTTTACGCCCTCTCAGTTGAGCCTGTTGCAGTCTCGTCTCGATTTTGAGCTTGTGACCAATCAGATCGAGTTTTCACCTTATGAAATGAAAGCACTGGATGATGGTACTTTAGACCAGTGTCAGCAGTTGCGTATACATCCTATGCTGTGGTCACCGCTGGCAGGCGGACGTATATTTGCCGAGGCAGATGCCAAAGCGCTGCGATTGCGTGAGTGCCTGAGTGAAGTGGCTGAGGAAGTGGGGGCCAGCGGCATTGATGCGGTGATCTATGCCTGGTTGCTGATGCACCCAAGCAAACCGTCCGTGGTGCTGGGTACCGGTAACATCGAACGAGTGCGCACCGCTGTGGCGGCACGTACGTTGACGTTATCCCGTGAGCAATGGTATCGCATCTGGCAGGCATCGACCGGTCATAGTGTACCTTAATGAGTTAGATTGCCGGACTTAGAGTGTAAAGTCCAGCGCATAACTCACATACGCCTTGATGTCATCATCGGCATCAAGGTCTGTCTTCACCAGTCCCAGCGTGAGTCCGCCCGTGCTCAGACTGACGCCATAATCCATGTAGCTGTCATCCTCACCCGTCCATTCCATGACAGTATCGCCACTTGAACGACCGAGGTGCAGGCCCAATTCAGATTCAGAAAACACCGCAAACGCCGCGTTGAGTTCCAGATATAGCATATCCTCTTCCGTGCTTGAGTCGCTCTGTGCAGTGGTCAAGTGACTGAGTTTGACAGTGAAATACTGCCAGCCAACCGAGGCATAGAGTTCACCAAAGTCGATGTCGCCAGCTGCATCCGGATAGGCATAATGAATGTAACCCAGATCATAACTAAGCTGTTTGAATTCGCCGCTGAAGCCCGCGTAGAGATCCAGCTCATAGCTGGTACTGGCTGTATCGCCAAAGTCCACGTTGGACGCCCAGGCACCAAGATAAAATCCTTTCCCGCTGTCATAGTCCAGCCCGCCAGAGACGGCGGCACCATCATCCGATTGGGTGATCCCGCGCCAGAAATAATTGGAGCTGGCGGCCACATTGGCGCTAACGGAAGCTGACGTATCGGCCAATGCCAGTGGGTGAGCGAGTAGCAGTGAGATTGCACAGATTAATGAGTATTTATTGTTCATGTAGAGTCCTCTGGAGCACAAAGTGGTTGTCGCCCGGGAGGTTGCAATGGCTAAGCCAGCCTTGAAGAAAAGACGAAGTTCTAATTTACTATCTTGATTTAAATGAATATATTTTCAATCAGGCAGCGTGCTTAGATAAGGGGAAAAAGGCTGGATGCACGCCGCTGGTGCATTTTTGTTCGCCGTTGCACAATGATCAGGCAGATTATAACTACCTGATCATAGGGACAAATTGTTCGGTTACCCGAAAATTGCGCGCATTAGTGAAATGGTTTCGTCGACGCTACGGCCTTTTTCTACTTCAGCGATGATAGAGTCGCGCTTGGCACGAATATGTTCAGGAATGCTGTCGTCACTCAGAGCCCGATCGACTAAGGTCTCTGCTGACTCTTTGCTGCGGCGGGTGGTTCTGGTGGTGCTGCCAGAACTTGTCCGTTTTGGCTTATTTAACAGCTTATAGTAGTTGGAGCTTTGTGGCGTGTCTTTGTCCGCATAGAAAAAGAAGCATGGCAATAAGGCTTTAATGGCGCGCAACCTGGCTTCAAACTCGTCTGCAGCATTGCCCGTTGCAAACCAAGGCATCTTATTAATGGTCACGACAATATCCTGCCAGTAACGTTCGAAATCTCGGTTTGTTAGCTTAGCAATGCCGAGCGCCTGACACAGGGCGTCCAGTTTGCTGTTAACCAGCGGAGTAAATACATCCGGGCGGCGCATCGCAAGCAGGCGAGTGGCAGGCGCCAGAGTCGGTTTTTCGTCGCTGTGACTGAATGCCATCAGGTAAGCCAGTACAAACTCCTGATAGTGCTGCTGAGTGACTTCGCCTTCGAGCGGAATATGAGCCAGTGCCGTATCAAACTCACCGGGCAAGTCAGCCAGGAGTTGATGGAATCCTTTGGCACTTTTGGTTGAGGCAAACCACTCCACATCGAATTGATATACACCGGTATCCAGGCTGGCAGCATGTTTACCACTGAATGCTAGGCGGTCTTCGTTGATCATATCCTGCAACGGCGTAGCACGTAACGCAGCCAGGTAGTCAATGAGCTTGAGCTGTTCTGTCAGTGCCAGCTCTGATTCACGTTGACGAATGAATTCGCAGATCATCGGCCAGGGCGCAATACGCAGTGTTTTTAGCTGCAAAAAGCTGATAGCGCTGATCAGCATGTCCTGAAGTTTTTTCACAATAGGCAACTGATGATCGTCCAGCAGCTCAAAATTAATGCGGTTCTTAGCTACATCCAATAGCTCATAGCACCATCCCAGAAAGTCTTCTGGATGATTTTCAACCTTAACGGCCATCAGGTTGAGACTGATCTCGGTCGCCTGTTTCAGGATGTTCTGGTAAATCTGACTTTCTTGTTCGCCCAAAGCCATATTCGACGGTGAAATGAGCAGCTTCTTCATGTCGCAGCGGTTCTCCAACTAGAGGGTTAATTCAGACTATTCAGTTTAGCGAAAGGTCGGTAAAACTGACAAGGGCGTGGATCATACCGGGATCTCCAACAAGTGCAATGCGAGATATGGCGGATTGAAAAATCTTCCGGGGTGAAGGTGAATTTATCAACCAAATCGCTATCATAGAATGAGTCTTAGATGATTTATAAAGGAAGAGATATGAAACGCGTGCTCAAATTGGTCGGCGCACTGATACTTGTGTTGGTGATTGCTGTTGTGGTCGCCCCCATGCTGATCCCGACCTCGACCATTATTGCGCAGCTGGAGCAACAGGTCGAAGCAAATACCGGGCGTAAGCTCGACATTGCAGGCGACAGTGAGCTCAGTATTCTGCCGCGCCTGAATATTGTCCTCAACGATGTTCGCTTTGAGAACATGCCCGGGGGCAGTCAGCCACATATGCTGACGATGGACCAGTTGGCTGTGCACATTCCCTGGGTTTCTCTGTTTTCAGGGGAGTTCCAGTTAGAGCAGTTTGTGATCCGCAACCCAAAAATTCTGCTTGAAAAGAACGCTGCGGGTCAGGCCAACTGGGTCATGGCGTTAGGCAAAGGAACCGCATCAGATGCGCCAGCAGAGCAGGCTCAGAGCGCGTCGGGTCCTGTGGTACTGCCAACAGGATTCGATATTGCGCTGGGTGAGGTTGCTATTTATGGGGGAGAGCTGATTTACGCCGATGCCACATCAGGTACGCGGCACGCAGTCTCAGACCTGGCACTGACCATCACACTTCCCTCCTTGTATAAGGCGCTGGAGTTAAATGGCAAGGTGGCCTTTCAGGGAGAAACGTTTGCGCTCAATATGACGGTAGATACGCCCGCGAAAGCCATAGAAAGTAAAGACTTTAGCTTTTCTCAAGCGTTGGAGTCGCGTCTGGTGAACATGACCTTCGATGGCCAGATCACTGAACAGGGTAAGGTGTTCGGTGGGGCACTGACGTTATCTGGCGATTCAGTGAAAGACATTGCCCAGTGGCAAAAGGTTGACCTGAAAGCGAAGCCTCAAGCGTTTAATCAGTTTGAAGTAGCCGGAGAAATGCGTTTTGCCAGTAACGTATTTGCACTGCAGTCTTTAAAAGCCAAACTGGACAAGCTGGATGTTCAGGGACGCAGTGAGATCACATTAGGCGAACGCCTGAGTGTGAATGCGGATGTGGATTTAGGGATGCTAGACCTCAACCCGTATTTACCAGAGCCGGTTGAGGCACCTGAGCAGCCTAAAAGCGCACCGGGTGAACCACAGCCCATTGTCTGGGATGACAGTGAAATTGATCTGTCGGCGTTGAATATGCTGGATGCCAACGTTGTGATCCGCTCCAGTGGTTTACGCGCCAGAGAAATTAAACTGGGTGCTAATCAGTTCTCAGTCGCGCTCAACAAAGGTAAAGCAAAACTGTCGATGGATAAGTTTGCAGCCTATGAAGGGCAGGGCAAAGGGGTTGTGCATGTTAATGCCGCGTCTAAACCTTATCAGGTGACCACCAATTTTGCCCTGAATGGCATTAATGCCGAGCCGCTTTTGACCGATGCAATAGGGTTTGACAAGGTATTGGGTAAGGGGAGTCTGAACTGGGATCTCGAAACCCGAGGTGTCAGTCAGAAACAATTTGTTGCGGCACTGGCGGGCGAACTGGCGTTTGAATTTAAAGATGGTGGCGTAAAAGGAGCGAACCTGGCGGAGATGGTGCGCAAAGGAAAAGAAATGCTCAAAGGGAATTTTTCTTCTGTTTCTGAGGGGGTGAACGCCGATTTTGACCCGGATCAGAAAACAGACTTCTCTGCGTTGACCGGAAGTTTCCAGTTCCTTAACGGGGTTGGTCGTAACCGCGACCTGAATCTGGCAAGTCCGTTAATCCGCATTACCGGAGAAGGTGAAGTCGATTTGCCTAAAACGTACGTCAACTATCGGGTCGTGACTGGCATTGTAGATACTATTGAAGGCCAGCAGAGTCAGGATGACAGCACGGGCTTTAAAATACCGGTCAGAATTAAGGGGCCATTCCATCAAGTGGAGACTAAGCTGGATTTAAGTGGTGCGGCCAAAGACAAGGCCAAAGACGCGGTGAAAGAGAAGCTCAAAGACAAGTTAAAGGGCTTTTTTGGCGGATAGTCTCGCTCACACAGGTAATACATCGGGCCTTGCTGTCCGGTGTATTATTCTATTAATTCATGCCCTTAACACTTTCATAAGCATCCTTCAGAAAACCTTCAGTCCCACCACACACGCGGCTTTGCCACACTCACATCAAACTCGTCGAGAGCCTGATCCTTTTACCCGGAGTGATATATGATAAATAAGCGACAACTTGTTATCTTGCTATGCGGCATACTGAGCCATGCGTGCGCCCTGGCAGACACACACAGTGCGACTGAGCAGATGCACATGACGACTTTTCCATACCCGCACGGCGCACGTAATGCCGTTAGTCTGACCTTTGATGACGCCAGAGAGAGCCAACTCGATGTGGGCGTCCCTATTCTTGACCAATACGGTATTAAAGCGACTTTCTACGTGATGCCAGAACCGGTGGGGGCACGCCTTAAGGACTGGCGCAAGGTGGTGAAAATGGGCCATGAGCTGGGCAATCACACGTTGTCTCATTTGTGCACCGGTAACTTCGACTGGCTGAGAGCACAGGATAAGGGGCTGGAGCAGGTTAATCTTGCCTGGCTGGAACAGGATATTCTAACCACCAACCAGTATCTGAAAACCCAGCTGGTGTTGAGCCTAAGAGCTTTGCCTACCCATGTGGTAATACCTTTGTTGGCCGGGGCGCACAGGTAAAAAGCTATGTCCCGCTGATTGCCCGGCATTTTGAGACTGGCCGCACCTGGCTGGATGAAACTGCAAACAACCCCGTTTATACCGATTTCGCTCAACTCACCGGGATAAGAATGGATGGACTGACCTTTGAGGAGCTAAAAGCAACCCTCGAAGCGCTGCGGGAAAACAACAAATGGATTATCCTGGCTGGACACGAGGTGGGCGAAAACAGCCGTTACAGTGTCGATGCAAGGGTGCTGTCACAATTAATTCAATATTTAAATACACCTGAAAACGGTTATTGGGTAGACACTGTCGAAAAGGTCGCCAGTTACATAAAAATGCATCGCAAACAACCTGGTTAGTCTATTTTTTGTTCGCAGATAAGAGGTTATGTAGATAGCCTTTGTAATCGTTTTGCATAATTAGTTTGGCAGTGTGACTTGTGAAGATTTGGTTTGTCCCCATATCCCTGTTTTACAGCAAGTTCGGCACAGCAGCCTGCTCAAATTAATTAAAAATTGAACTATCTTTAGCGCTGCTTTGCTGTTACAATTGCCCGCCCTTGAAGCACGACACGTTCGTAATTTGAGTGGAAATTAATCTAAATGCTTGGGTTTTAAACAAAATCTAGGCGTGTTGTATATTACACCGGAGCTCATCAAGATGATCCAAATGCAAACTCAGCTGGACGTTGCTGATAACAGCGGCGCTCGCAAAGTGCAGTGTATTAAAGTCTTAGGTGGTTCGCACCGTCGCTACGCAGCGGTTGGCGACATCATTAAAGTTTCTGTTAAAGAAGCGATTCCTCGCGGTAAAGTGAAGAAAGGTGATGTTAAAAACGCAGTAGTTGTGCGCACCAAAAAAGGCGTTCGTCGTCCAGACGGTTCTTTGATCCGTTTCGACAGTAATGCTGCTGTTATCCTTAACGATAGCCTACAGCCGATCGGAACTCGTATCTTCGGCCCTGTGACTCGTGAACTACGTAACGAAAAGTTCATGAAGATCGTTTCACTAGCACCAGAAGTACTATAAGGAGTCGATCATGGCAGCAAAAATCCGTCGTGATGACGAAGTAATCGTACTAGCCGGTAAAGACAAAGGTAAGCGCGGTAAAGTGCTTTCACTTGTAACTGAAACTGGTCGAGTATTTGTCGAAGGCATCAATATCATCAAAAAGCACCAGAAGCCTGTACCACAACTACAGCAAGCTGGCGGCATTGTTGAGAAAGAAGCGTCTATCGACGTATCTAATGTCGCGATCTTTAATGCCGAAACTGGCAAAGCAGATCGTGTAGGTTTTAGATTTGAAGACGGTAAAAAAGTCCGTTTCTTCAAGTCTACTGGTAAAACTATCTAATAGTTGGAGTAGACGATGGCGAAACTGCATGAAGTGTACAAAGACAAAGTAGTAAAAGAACTTTTCGAAAAGTTCGGTTACAGCTCTGTCATGCAAGTCCCTCAGATCGAAAAGATCACACTAAACATGGGTGTGGGCGAAGCCCTAGCTGACAAGAAAATTCTAGAGAATGCAGTAGCAGACCTAGAAGCTATCTCTGGTCAGAAGCCTCTGGTAACTAAAGCACGCAAATCTGTTGCTGGCTTTAAGATCCGTGAAGGTTACCCAATTGGCTGTAAAGTAACCCTACGCGGCGAGCGTATGTGGGATTTCCTAGAGCGTCTAGTCTCTATCGCGATGCCACGTATTCGTGACTTCCGCGGTGTTAGCGCAAAGTCTTTCGACGGTCGCGGTAACTATTCTATGGGCGTACGTGAGCAAATCATCTTCCCAGAAATCGATTATGATAAAGTCGACCGTGTTCGCGGTATGGACATCACAATCACTACTTCTGCGAAAACAGATGACGAAGGCCGTGCGTTGTTAGAAGCGTTCAACTTCCCATTCAAAAAGTAAGGGTAGGGTTATGGCAAAGAATTCAATGAAAGCACGTGACGTAAAACGTGCTAAATTAGTTGCTCAGTATGCTGAAAAGCGTGCTGCGTTAAAAGCTATCATCAGCGATGTTAACGCATCTGATGATGAGCGTTGGGATGCAGTGTTAAAGCTACAGTCTTTACCACGCGATTCTAGCCCTTCACGTCAACGTAATCGTTGTAACATCACGGGCCGCCCACATGGTTACCTTCGCAAGTTCGGCATGAGCCGTATCAAAGTTCGCGAAGCTGCTATGCGCGGTGAAATTCCTGGCCTTAAAAAGGCTAGTTGGTAATAGAATCACGGGAGTAAGACATGAGCTTGCAAGATCCAATTGCGGATTTGTTTACACGCATCCGTAACGGTCAGACTGCGAAGAAGGTATCTGTAACTATGCCAACTTCAAAGCTGAAAGTAGCTATTGCTAAGGTACTAAAAGACGAAGGTTACATCGGTGACTTCGCAGTATCTGGTGACGTTAAAGCAGAATTGACTATCGAACTTAAGTACTTCGAAGGCAAAGCTGTTATCGAAAACATCCAGCGTGTTAGCCGCCCTGGTCTACGTATCTATAAGAGACGTGACGAATTACCAAAGGTAATGGGTGGTCTAGGTATCGCTATCGTATCAACTTCTAAAGGCCTGATGACAGACCGCGCTGCGCGTAACGCTGGTGTTGGTGGTGAAATCATTGGCTTTGTAGCTTAATCGGAGGGGAACTATGTCTCGTATAGCGAAGGCTCCTATTACTGTTCCTGCCGGTGTTGAAGTTACAGTTAACGGCCAGGACATCAAAGTTAAAGGCAAAAACGGTGAATTAACGCGCACTATCAATGCTGCGGTTGAAGTTTCACTTAACGACAACGTTATCACTACAACTCCACGTGAAGTTGCTAACGCTTGGGCTCAAGCGGGTACTGCACGTGCGTTGATCAATAACATGATCATTGGTGCTAACGAAGGTTTTGAGAAGAAACTACAACTAGTAGGTGTTGGTTACCGTGCAGCAGTTAAGGGTAAAGTATTAGACTTGACTCTTGGCTTCTCTCACCCAGTGAACTTCGAGATCCCAGCGGGTATCACTATCGAAGCTCCAAGCCAAACTGAAATTGTTGTTAAGGGCGCAGACAAGCAGCTTGTTGGTCAAACTGCTGCGAACATTCGTTCATACCGTGAGCCAGAGCCTTATAAAGGTAAAGGTGTACGTTATGCTGACGAATACGTGCGTCGTAAAGAGGCTAAGAAGAAGTAAGGTAAGACGATGGATAAGAAAACAGCTCGTCTACGTCGTGCTAAGCGCACTCGTAGAAATATTATCGAACAGGGCACAACTCGCCTTGTTATCCACCGCACGCCACGTCACATTTACGCTCAAGTGATCAACGCTGAGGGTAGTGTACTGGCTGCTGCTTCTACTGTTGAAAAAGCAATTGCTGAAACAGTTAAAGGCACAGGCAACATCGAAGCGGCTCAAGCAGTTGGTAAAGCAATCGCTGAGCGCGTAGCTGACAAAGGCGTTGAAAAAATCGCTTTTGATCGCAGTGGCTTTAAATATCACGGCCGTGTGAAGGCGCTTGCTGATGCAGCGCGTGAAGCCGGTCTGCAATTCTAGGAGTAGACAATGGCTAACGTAGAAGCAAAAGCACAACAGCCTGAATTGGCTGAAAAGCTAATCGCGGTAAACCGTGTGTCTAAAGTAGTTAAAGGTGGTCGTATCTTTAGCTTCACAGCACTGACTGTAGTTGGTGACGGCGCAGGTAAAGTAGGTTTCGGTTACGGTAAAGCACGTGAAGTTCCAGCTGCTATTCAAAAAGCAATGGAAAAAGCACGTCGTAACATGATCTCAGTAGACCTTAACGGTCATACTTTGCAGCACCCTATCAAGGGTCGCCATGCTGGTTCTAAAGTATACATGCAGCCTGCATCAGAAGGTACGGGTATCATCGCCGGTGGTGCGATGCGTGCAGTACTAGAAGTTGCTGGTGTTCAGAACGTACTTTCAAAAGCATACGGTTCTACTAACCCGATCAACATCGTTCGTGCAACAGTTTCAGCTCTAGAGAACATGAATTCTCCAGAGGGTATTGCTGCTAAACGTGGTCTTAGCGTTGACGAAATTTTGGGGTAAGACACCATGGCAAACACAGTAAAAGTAACTCAAGTACGTAGCTCAATCGGTCGTTTACCGAAGCATAAAGCTACATTACGTGGCCTTGGTTTACGTCGTATCAACCACACTGTTGAGCTAGAAGATACGCCAGCAGTTCGCGGTATGATCAACCAAGTTTCTTACATGGTTAAGGTAGAGGGTTAATTCGATGCATTTGAATACACTTTCACCTGCTGCTGGTGCAAAGACAGCTGGTAAGCGTGTTGGCCGTGGTATCGGTTCTGGTCTTGGTAAGACTGGTGGTCGTGGTCACAAAGGTCAAAAATCACGCTCAGGCGGTAAAGTACGCGTTGGTTTCGAAGGCGGTCAAATGCCTATGCAACGTCGTCTGCCTAAGTTCGGTTTCACTTCTCGCAAATCTCTAGTATCTGCTGAAGTAAACCTGTACGAAATCGCTAAAGTTGAAGGCGATACGGTAGATGTAAGCGCGTTACAAGCAGCTGGTATTGTTAAAAAGAACATCCAGTTCGTAAAAGTTGTTAAATCTGGCGAAGTTTCACGCGCAGTTACCGTTAAAGGCATTAAAGTGTCTAAAGGTGCTCGCGAAGCTATCGAAGCTGCCGGAGGCAAGGTAGAAGACTAAGGAAGTACACTATGGCTAAACCAGGTCAAGATATGCAAAGCGCACAGAGTGGGCTAGCGGAACTGAAGCGCCGACTACTGTTCGTATTGGGTGCTATCATTATTTACCGTTTAGGTTCGTTCGTGCCGATCCCTGGGATTGATGCCGCCGTACTTGCCGAATTCTTCGAGCAACAAAAGGGCACCATTGTTGAAATGTTCAACATGTTCAGCGGTGGTGCGCTTGAGCGTGCCTCGGTACTCGCGCTGGGTATTATGCCCTATATCTCAGCTTCAATTATTATGCAGCTATTAACGCACATACATCCTGCGATGATAGAGCTTAAGAAAGAAGGTGAGCAAGGTCGTAAGAAGATCAGTCAGTACACGCGTTATGGTACGCTTGTGCTTGCTACATTCCAGTCTATCGGTATTGCAACTAACCTTCCTAATATGATGGATGGGTTGGTCGTCAATCCTGGTTTCGGTTTCTACTTCACCGCTGTGGTGAGTTTAGTGACCGGTACTATGTTCCTGATGTGGCTGGGCGAACAAATCACAGAGCGTGGTATTGGTAACGGTATCTCTGTTCTGATTTTTGTTGGTATTGTAGCTAACCTGCCGTCTGCAATCGGTTCGACAGCAGAAATGGCGCGTCAAGGTGATCTGAATGTATTAGCTTTGGTTGTAATTTCGGTAATCGTATTCGCAGTTACTTATTTGGTAGTGTTCTTTGAGCGTGGTCAGCGTCGTATCGTTGTTAACTACGCAAAACGTCAGCAAGGTCGTCAGGTCTTCGCAGCGCAGAGCACGCATTTACCATTGAAAGTTAACATGGCGGGTGTTATTCCACCAATCTTTGCTAGCAGCATCATTTTGTTCCCTGGTACAATTGCAAGCTGGTTCGGTCAAGGTGAAGGTCCAGTTGCTGACTTCTTGCAGGCTGTCTCTGCAGTGTTGACTCCCGGTCAACCTCTGTATGCGATGGTACTTGCAGCAGCGATTATCTTCTTCTGCTTTTTCTACACTGCGTTGGTATTTAACCCGCGTGAGACAGCAGACAACCTGAAGAAATCTGGCGCATTTATTCCAGGCATTCGCCCAGGTGAGCAGACATCTAAATACATTGATAAAGTAATGACACGCCTGACTTTGGCCGGTGCGTTGTATATTACCTTTATCTGTCTGGTGCCCGAGTTTATGACCATGGCGTGGCAAACGCCGTTCTACTTCGGCGGTACATCAATCTTGATTATCGTTGTGGTTATCATGGACTTTATGGCACAAGTACAGACCCATCTGATGTCTCATCAGTATGATTCTGTGCTGAAAAAAGCGAACCTTAAAGGCTACGGCCGCTAAGGTCTGTTTACGGAGTTGAGTAATGAAAGTACGTGCTTCCGTTAAGAAAATCTGCCGTAACTGTAAAGTTATCAAACGTGCCGGTGTGGTACGCGTGATCTGCAGTGAGCCTAAGCACAAGCAAAGGCAAGGCTAAGAAATCTAGTCGTGCAGGCTAAGTAGTTTACTTAGCCTGTTTCATTGGTAAAACCTGAATGTCGGTTGGGTATCCTATACGGGCTTTCCAGCAAGATGATAATCAGGTTTATTTATAGGAGATATGTTAGTGGCCCGTATCGCAGGCATTAACGTTCCTGATCATAAGCATGCTGTTATCGGTTTAACAAGCATCTA
Source organism: Pseudoalteromonas sp. PPB1 (assembly GCF_015356275.1). NCBI lineage: Bacteria > Pseudomonadati > Pseudomonadota > Gammaproteobacteria > Alteromonadales > Pseudoalteromonadaceae > Pseudoalteromonas > Pseudoalteromonas sp. PPB1. The sequence goes on from NZ_JACEQV010000026.1 coordinate 71,687, forward strand.
TGGTGTAGGTAAAACTCGCGCTAAGGCTATCTTAGCTGCGACTGGTATCGCTGAAACTACTAAAATCGGCGATTTAAACGACGAAACTCTTGATATTCTTCGTGAAGAAGTTGGCAAGTACACCGTTGAAGGTGATCTTCGTCGTGAAGTTACACTAAACATCAAGCGTCTTATGGACCTTGGTTGTTTCCGTGGCTTACGTCACCGTCGTTCGCTTCCACTACGTGGTCAGCGTACTAAGACTAACGCGCGTACTCGTAAGGGTCCTCGCAAGCCTATCAAGAAATAAGGTGGGGTAAGTTATGGCAAAAGCACCAATTCGTCGTAAAAAGGTCAAAAAGCAGGTTGTTGACGGCATGGCTCACGTTCATGCATCTTTCAACAACACGATTGTGACCATCACTGACCGTCAAGGCAATGCTCTTTCTTGGGCGACTGCAGGTGGTTCAGGTTTCCGTGGTTCTCGTAAGTCTACTCCTTTCGCTGCACAGGTTGCTGCAGAGCGCGCAGGTACTGCTGCTCAAGAGTACGGTCTTAAGAACCTAGAAGTATTCATCAAAGGTCCAGGTCCAGGCCGTGAGTCTGCTGTTCGTGCATTGAATGCTGCTGGTTTCCGTATCACAAACATCACTGACGTGACGCCAATCCCACATAATGGTTGTCGTCCACCGAAGAAACGTCGCGTATAATTAATAGGTTAGGAGAAAGAACATGGCAAGATATTTGGGCCCTAAGCTCAAGCTGAGTCGTCGTGAAGGTACTGACCTGTTCCTTAAAAGCGGCGTAAGAGCAATTGACTCTAAGTGTAAACTAGAAACAGCACCTGGTCAGCACGGCGCACGTAAAGGTCGTCTATCTGACTACGGTCTACAGCTACGTGAAAAGCAAAAAGTTCGTCGTATCTACGGTGTACTTGAAAAGCAATTCCGTAACTACTACAAAGAAGCTGCTCGCCTTAAAGGCAACACAGGTGAAAACCTGCTTCAGCTTCTAGAGCAACGTCTGGACAATGTTGTATATCGCATGGGTTTTGCAAGCACACGTGCTGAAGCACGTCAGCTAGTAAGCCACAAAGCGATTATGGTTAATGGTCGTGTTGTTAATATCCCTTCTTTCGTAGTTACTCCAGAAGACGTGGTAGTAATTCGCGAGAAGTCTAAAAAGCAAGCGCGTATCATCGCTGCTCTAGAGTTGGCTGAGCAACGCGAAAAGCCAACTTGGATTGAAGTTGACGGTTCAAAAATGGAAGGTACTTTCAAGCGCCTACCAGAGCGTTCTGATCTGTCTGCGGACATTAACGAACAACTAATCGTCGAACTTTACTCGAAGTAAAGTTAAGAGTTAAGAGAGGATAAAATGCAGGGTTCTGTAACCGAATTCCTAAAACCAAGATTAGTCGATATCGACGCTGTAAGCTCAACGCGTTCTAAAGTAGTTTTAGAGCCTCTGGAGCGTGGTTTCGGCCACACACTAGGCAATGCTCTACGTCGTATACTTCTTTCATCTATGCCTGGTTGTGCTGTGACAGAAGTTGAAATTGACGGTGTATTGCACGAGTACAGCGCGAAAGAAGGCGTACAAGAAGACATCATTGAAATCCTGTTGAACCTAAAAGGTCTGGCAGTATCTCTAGAAGGTAAAGATGAAGTTTTCCTTACCCTGACTAAGTCTGGTGTAGGCCCTGTGACTGCGGCTGATATCCAGCACGACGGAGACGTGACTATTGCCAACCCTGAGCATGTGATCTGTCACCTTACGGCTGACAATAGTGAGATCAGTATGCGCATTCGCGTTGAGCGTGGTCGCGGTTATGTACCGGCGTCTAGTCGTTTATCCTCTGATGACGATGAGCGCCCAATCGGTCGTTTGCTGCTTGATGCATCATTCAGCCCGGTTGAGCGTATTGCGTACTCGGTTGAGTCAGCTCGTGTTGAGCAACGCACAGACTTAGACAAACTAATCATCGATATGGAAACGAACGGCACTTTGGATCCTGAAGAAGCGATCCGTCGTGCGTCTACTATTCTTGCTGAGCAATTGGAAGCATTCGTAGATCTACGTGATGTTTCTGAGCCGGAAGAAAAAGAAGAGAAGCCAGAGTTCGATCCTATTCTGCTTCGTCCAGTCGATGACTTAGAGCTAACTGTACGTTCTGCGAACTGTCTGAAAGCCGAGCAAATTCAATATATCGGTGACTTAGTACAGCGTACTGAAGTTGAGCTTCTGAAAACACCAAACCTTGGTAAGAAGTCTCTGACTGAAATTAAAGACGTGCTAGCTTCACGTGGTCTTTCTCTGGGCATGCGCCTGGAAAACTGGCCACCTGCAAGTCTGGCTGAGTAATCTAAGTTACTATATTAGTTTAGTTAGAAGGATAGGGTCATGCGCCATCGTAAGAGTGGTCGTCAATTAAACCGTAACAGCAGCCATCGCAAAGCGATGTTCAGCAACATGGCTGGTTCTTTGGTGAAGCACGAAATCATCAAAACAACTTTGCCTAAAGCGAAAGAGTTGCGCCGTGTAATTGAGCCTTTAATCACACTGGCTAAGACTGACAGCGTAGCAAACCGTCGTTTAGCGTTTGCTCGCACGCGTGATAAAGAAGTAGTTGGTAAGTTGTTCTCTGAGATCGGTCCTCGTTTCGCGGATCGTCCAGGTGGTTACACTCGTATTCTGAAGTGTGGCTTCCGTGCAGGTGACAACGCGCCAATGGCTTACATTGAACTACTAGATCGCCCAGTTGCGACTGAAGAAGTTCAAGAAGACGCGCAGTCTGCAGAGTAAGTCTTACTAGTTAAGACACAGAAAAGCCGGGCATTGCCCGGCTTTTCTACGTCTGGTGAAAAGTATTTCACCAGACTTATCCACTGACTTAGAAGTTCCAGTGAAATAAAATACCAACGTGATTCGCATCAATCTTGTTGGCACGTGAAAGTTCGTTTGCAACAGAATAGCGGCCGATCTTTGAGACTTCATATTCGACTACGCTGTATCTTAATTCAAGGCTGGCACTCCAGTTTTCGAATGTGTACATACCTGACACGATGAACTTACCCGCATTGTCAAATTCAATATCATTGCCGAAGTCATTTTCTAGCTCAACTGATGAATCTATGCCTACACCGAGCCCCAGTTTGATTTGTTCATTTGCTTTATAGTAAGGGATAGCTTCCCATGCAAAACGACTAAATGTGAGATCGCCATTTTCTGCGTCTGCAGAATCAAGATGAATAGATGCATTCAGACGAATATCGAACGTCTGGCTAAGTGCATAGTTGAATCCGCCACCAAGAATTAATCCAGATCCTGCTTTTACGCTGTTGTCACTATCATCTTCGTACACCAATGTCCCTAGTGTGTCACCACCGAAGGTATAACCAGCGGTTGCTGAGAAGGATAGTGGGTTTGTGATGTCTTCTGATGCATACGTGGTTGTAGAGAGTGCAGCCAATACAGCCAAACTGAACTTTTTCATGATTTTCCTATTTTAATCAAATAACTCGGCGGGAATTCTCTATAAAAAGAGTGAGCTTGTACAGAAAATCAGGAAATACACATAAGTAAAGGTGTATAAATGAGCATCTTGCCTTATTTTTGTCCTAACGCGCTGTTTTTCTCACTTTTCTTCAAAAAAGGGGTTGCGCTGGGTTTCGATTTCCCTATAATGCGCATCCACCGACACGGGGCACAACGCTGAAAAGCAACGAGCCAACGAGTTGGGAGTCAGATAAAACTTGATTCTGAAATTTCTCAAAATTAAGTGTTGACATAAAATGGGAAGTGATTAGAATGCACAACCCTCAGCGCTAACAGCGCGGCGACATTAAGTCGCACCGTTCTTTAAAAATATGAAGCAATCATCTGTGTGGGCACTCGTACAGATTGAGTTCTAACAGCGGATTTCAGTTTACTGAATGACGCACAAAAATTTAGAGTCTCAACTGAACTGAGTGACTATAACAGTCAATTCGATTCGAAAGAATCAAAATCAGAATTCAATGAGCACGAAACTTCGGTTTCAAAAAACTTTTAATTGAAGAGTTTGATCATGGCTCAGATTGAACGCTGGCGGCAGGCCTAACACATGCAAGTCGAGCGGTAACATTTCTAGCTTGCTAGAAGATGACGAGCGGCGGACGGGTGA